>NZ_JAAMPA010000002.1:352203-704406 GCF_011758655.1 Modestobacter marinus | reverse complement strand
GGCGTGACGCTGCGGGCCGGCGTGCGGGTCGACCGGATCGACACCCACGCCAAGATCGTCTACGCCGCCGACGGGACGACGACCGGCTACGACCAGCTCGTCCTGGCCACCGGCAGCCGCTCGTTCATCCCACCGATGACCGGCCTGTACACCGCCGACGAGCAGCTGCTGCCCGGTGTCTTCGGGTTCCGCACCATCGACGACACCCGGGCGATGCTCGCGGCTGCGGCCGAACACGAGCGGGCCATCGTCGTCGGCGGCGGGCTGCTCGGCCTGGAGGCCGCCCGCGCGCTGCAGGGGCACGGGCTGCAGGTGGAGGTCGTGCACGCCGGCACCCACCTGATGAACCAGCAGCTCTCAGCAGAGGCGGGGGCGATCCTGGAGCACAGCGTCGAGGCCCTCGGCATCACCGTCCACCTGGCCACCCGCACCACCGAGGCGATCGGCCCGGACCGGGTGCGCGGCGTGGTGCTGGCCGACGGGCGGGCGATCGACGCCGACATGCTGGTCATCGCCGCGGGCATCCGGCCGGTCACCGAGGTCGCGCTGCTCAGCGGCCTGGAGGTCGAGCGGGGCGTCGTCGTCGACGACCAGCTGCGCACCGACGACCCCGACGTCTACGCGGTGGGGGAGTGCGCCCAGCACCGCGGCGAGCTCTACGGGCTGGTCGCCCCGGTCTGGGAGCAGGCCCGGGTGCTCGCCGACCTGCTCACCGGCACCGACCCGGACGCCGAGTACCACGGCTCGCGGACGGCGACGAAGCTCAAGGTCGCCGGCGTCGACGTCGCCACGATGGGCATCAACCGGCCCGAGCGGGACACCGACGAGTTCCTGGTCATCTCCGAGCCGCGCCGCGGGGTGCACCTGTCGGTCGTCGTCCGGGACGACAAGCTCATCGGCGCGACCCTGCTCGGCGACACCCGCAAGGTCGCCTTCCTGACCCAGGCCTTCGACCGGGGCACCCCGCTGCCCGCCGAGCGGATCCGCCTGCTCGTCGACCTCTCCGACGGGGCGGCGGAGGTGGGCGTCGCGGAGCTGCCCGGCGACTCGCAGGTCTGCAACTGCAACGGCGTCACGAAGCAGGCGCTGGTCGACACCGTCAAGGCCGGCACCACCAGCGTCGGCGGCTGCATGGACGCCACCCGCGCCGGCAAGGGCTGCGGCTCCTGCAAGCTGCTGGTGAAGCAGGTCGTCGAGTGGGCCGCCGACGGCGACGTGACCGAGGACGCCTCGGCGAGCTGGTACGTGCCCGGCATCCCGCTGGCCAAGCCGGAGCTGATCGCCGCCATCCGCGACCAGCAGCTGCGGAGCGTCTCCGCCGTCTTCACCGCCCTGGCCCCGGGCGGGGAGGAGGACGCCAAGTCGAAGATGGGGCTCACCTCGCTGCTGCGGTTGGTGTGGGGCGCGGAGTACGAGCAGGAGAACGACGCCAAGTTCATCAACGACCGGGTGCACGGCAACATCCAGCGCGACGGCACGTTCTCCGTCGTCCCGCAGATGAAGGGCGGGGTGACCACGGCGGCCCAGCTGCGGACGATCGCCGACGTCGCCGAGAAGTACGAGGTGCCGATGATCAAGGTCACCGGCGGCCAGCGGATCGACCTGCTCGGCGTCCGCAAGGAGGACCTGCCGGCCATGTGGGCCGACCTGGGCATGCCCTCGGGTTACGCGTACGGCAAGAGCATGCGCACCGTGAAGACCTGCGTGGGCACCGACTTCTGCCGGTTCGGGCTCGGCGACTCCACCCAGCTCGGCATCGACCTGGAGACCCGGTTCCAGGGCATCGAGAGCCCGGCGAAGATCAAGATGGCCGTGGTCGGCTGCCCGCGGAACTGTGCCGAGGCCTACGTCAAGGACGTCGGCGTCGTCGCGGTCGGCAACGGCCGGTGGGAGGTGTACGTCGGCGGGGCGGCCGGGGCCAGCGTGCGCAAGGGCGACCTGCTGGCCACCGTCGACTCGCCCGCGGCGGTGATGCAGCTGACCGGCCGGTTCGTCCAGTACTACCGGGAGAACGCCAGCTGGCTGGAGCGCACCTACGACTTCGTGCCGCGGGTCGGGCTGGACCAGGTGAAGGCGGTGGTGCTGGACGGCAGCGCGGAGGTCCTCGCCGACCTCGACGCCGGCATCCAGCGCTCGATCGACGCCTACACCGACCCGTGGGGCCAGGACGGCACCCAGCCGGCCACCCCGGGCCAGTTCCGCACCGCGCTGCCGCTGGTCGACCTGCCGAAGGTGCCGGTCCGATGAGCGTCACCCACTCCGACACCCCCGCGGCGCCGACCACCGCACCGCCGAAGGCCGGGACGCCGGCCACCGAGGTCACCGACGGGCCCGCGGCCGGCGGAGCGGGCGTGCCGCACGTCGTCGGCCGGGTGGACGACGTGCCGCCGGGGGAGGGCCGGGCGTTCGTCGCCGGCGGCGTCCAGGTCGCGGTCTTCCGGCTGCGCGACGGCTCGCTGCACGCCACCCAGGCGGCCTGCCCGCACTCCGGTGGCCCGCTGGCCGACGGGCAGACCGACGCAGCCGTGCTGGTCTGCCCGCTGCACCTGTACGCCTTCCGCTGGTCCGACGGCACCTGCACCGGCGCCGCGCCGCCGGTCCGGCTCTTCCCGGTCCACGACGAGGACGGCGCCCTCGTCGTCACCGTCTGAGCCGGCCTGACCGAGGTCTCCCAGGCGCACGTCCACCCCCGCTCACGCCCAGGAGACCTGGATGGAGCTGTCGGTCGACATCAGGGCGATCCCGCCACACCTGGACCGGTACCCGCACGCTGTCTCCCGGGCCGAGGTCACCCTGCTGGCGCCGGGCGTGCCGCGCGACGGCCGGTCCGAGCCGACCGGCGGCTTCCACCACGCGGTGCTCCACCTGGCCGCGGACACCCTCGGGTCCCGCCGCGTCGGGGTTGCTGCGGCAGTCAGCGCTCACGATGACGCGCTCGGGACCCGGCGGCTGACCCCGCGCGGCTGGCCGACGCTCACCCACTCAGGCCGCCACCTGGACTGCCCAGCAGGTCGACCTCCGGGTGCTAGTGCTCTGGTGCACCAGTGCGGCCAGAGCACTAGCACGCCCGAACCTGGATGCCGCCGGCGTCGGTGTGCCACGGGCTCGCCGGCCACCTCGCTCGTGACCGGCCCGCCGCCGGTGCGGGACGACGCACTCGGCCCGCCGCCGGTGCGGGACGACGCACTCGGCCGACCGGGTGCGCGAGCTGCTGGACGCCCGGTTGGCCGAGGGGCTGGCGCTGGAGGAGGCGGCAGCCCGGTTCGGCGTCTCCGCGGCCCACGTCGTCCGGGCGTTCACCCGGCGGCACGGGCTGCCACCGCACCGCTACCTGACCGGACGGCGGATCGACCTGGCCCGGCGGCTGCTCCTAGAGGGGATGCCCACCGCCGAGGTGGCCGGCGCAGCCGGGTTCGCCGATCAGTCGCACCTGACCCGGCCCCTCCGCCGGTGGATCGCGACGACCCCGGCGGCCTACGCCCGGTCGGGCATCGGGGTGCGGTCCGCGGTCGGGCCGACCGGGCCCCCCGGGCAGCCGATCCCCTGAGCCAGGTCCGCTGATCACCGCTGGGGCGGGGTGTGGCGGTCGCGCCGTCAGGCGGGTGGGAGATCGAGGTCGGCGAGGGCGGCGGTGACGTCGTCCTCGCGGACGAAGTTCAGGGCCAGCAGCCGGTGCACCAGCACGCCGCGGCGGGTCAGCCGCAGGTCGGCCGGGCGCAGCCGAGGCCGGACGGCGCCGGGACGGGAGGCGACCGGTGCCGGGTCGAGCAGCCCGCTGCGCTGCAGGTCCGCGACGTCCTCCCGGGCGCCCCAGGCCCGCCAGGCGCGCGGGTCGTCCTCCAGGGCGCCGAGCGGCAGCGGGGCGCGGTCGCGCCGGCCGACGGCGGCCAGGAAGACCAGCTGCCGCCAGCTGCACGACTCGGCCAGCTGCAGTGCCCGGGCGGCGAGGGCCATGTCGATGTCGGGGGAGACGACCACCTCGGCGACCAGGTAGCCCAGGTGCCGCACCCGGCGCTCCTCGGTGGTCTGCCGGGCCGCCTGGACGACGTCCTCGACCAGCCGCTCGGCGGCCGACCGGGCCGCGGTGCTCACGCTGAAGAAGCCGTCGCCGCGCACCGGGCGGCCCTGGTGGGCGCGGGTGACCGACAGCTCGGCGGCGAAGGCCAGGACGGCGCCGGCCCGGGCGCGCTCCCAGGTCAGCGGCAGCTCGGCGGCCGAGGTGGCGGCGTCCCGGAGGCAGGCGGCGAGCCGCTCGTCGAGCTGCAGCGGGCTGGTGTCGGGCTCGAAGAGCAGCCCGGCGACGGCCCGGCTCATCGACCCGGCGACCAGGTCCCCGGTCTCGACCAGGTCCCGGCCGGGCACGCGTTCGTCGCCGATGGGTTCCCTCACGCGGTGATCATGGCCCGCCGCGGGTGGTGCTGCACCTGGCGGAGGTCCCGTCTCACCACCGCGGGGCAGCCGACGACCGCCCCGCACCTGAGGCAGGTGCGGGGCGGCCGGGGACAGCGGGTCAGACGCCGGCCTGCTGCATCAGCGTGCCGCGGCGCAGGTAGACGGCCCAGGTCACCGCGACGCAGGCGATGTAGAAGCCGCAGAAGGCGCCCAGCGCGGTCACCACGCTGCCGGTGGCGAGGTAGGACTCCGACACGATCCGCGGGATGAACACCGCCCCCAGTGCGCCGACCGCGGAGATGATGCCGACGGCGGCGGCGGTGTCCCGCCGCGCCCGGTAGAGCACCTGGGCGGGGGTGTCGGCCGAGTGCGCCGCGGCGGCCTCGGCCCGGTAGATGATCGGGATCATCCGGTAGGTCGACCCGTTGGTCATGCCCACGACGGCGAACAGCACCAGGAAGCTGGCCAGGAACCCGCCGAAGCTGCCGGCGCCCAGCGCGGCGATGGCGGCGCCGATGGCCACGGCCTGGCCGATGAAGGTGACGATCGTGACCTTCGCGCCGCCCACCCGGTCGGCGAGCCACCCGCCGAAGGGCCGGGACAGGGAGCCGACCAGGGGCCCGAGGAAGGCGTAGCGGTAGGTGTCGGCGGCGAACTCGTTGGCCAGCACCAGCGGGAACGCCCCGGAGAACCCGATGAACGAGCCGAACGCGCCGATGTAGAGGAAGGACATGATCCAGGTCTGCTTGCGCCGGGCGATCGCGGCCTGGTCGGCGATGTTGGCCTTCGCCCCGGACAGGTTGTTCATCCCGAACCAGGCGCCGACGACGGCGAGCACGATGAACGGGACCCAGATCAGGGCCACGTTCTGCACGTACCGGGCGTCGCCGCCTTCCGTCGTCCCGGTGGCCCCGCCGATCACCGCGATGGTGCCGGCGGTGACGGCGAGCGGGCCGACGAGCTGGATGATCGCCACGCCGATGTTGCCGCCGGCGGCGTTGAGGCCGAGGGCGAAGCCCTTCTCCTTGTCCGGGTAGAAGAAGGAGATGTTGGCCATCGAGGAGGCGAAGTTGCCGCCCCCGAAGCCGCAGGTGATCGCGGTCAGCACCCAGAACCAGTACGGCTGGCCGGTGGTCGCGGCGATGACGAGCATGGTCACCGGCACCAGCAGCAGGGCCGCGCTGACGACCGTCCAGTTCCGGCCGCCGAGCAGCGCCGGCATGAAGGTGTAGGGCACCCGCATGATCGCGCCGACCAGACCTGCGGTGGCCACCAGCCAGAACAGCTGGTCGCTGGTGAAGCCGTAGCCGATCGAGGCGAGCACGGCGGTGGCGACGCTGAACATCTGCCAGACGCTGAACCCGATGTTCTCCGCGAGCACCGACCACACCAGGTTCCGGCGGGCGACGGGCTTGCCCTGCGGGGAGGCCCAGAACGCCGGGTCCTCCGGTGTGTACTCGTCGATCCACCGGCCGCCCCGGGGCGCCGGGGACGCCCCGGCGGGGGGTGCGGCGGCGGGGGCGCCCGGACGGTGGAGCTGGGTCTCTGTCATGAGGTCATCCCTGGTCAGCGGCCGGTCGGCGGGCGCCCGCCCGGCTGGGACGGCGCCGGGGACGACGCTAGGAACAGGGCGTTTCCGCACGACCGCGTCGGCGTGACCGGTGCGGTACATGCCCCGCACGGGCGGTCGGACGGCGCTGTGAGGCTCGGTGACCCCCTGGCGCGGGGCCGGGGCACGACCCGACCGGACCTGTGCTGCTGACGCCGGACGGCGACGAGGCGGCCCCCCGGGTGGGGGACCGCCTCGTCGTCCGAGCAGCGCGGGTCAGGTGTCAGCGGGCCCCGACGGGCGTGGTGTCGGCCGGGACGGCGGCGTCCCGGGGGAGATCGCTGACCGGCAGGACCGGCCGGCGAGCGGCGCCGGTGCGGGCGTGCGTGGCGTAGAGGGTGAGCCCGACGAAGGTCAGGCCCCCGACCAGGTTGCCGATGACGGTCGGGATCTCGTTCCAGACCAGGTAGTCGCCCAGCGAGAAGTCGCCGCCCAGCAGCAGGCCGGAGGGGAACAGGAACATGTTGACGATCGAGTGCTCGAAGCCCATGTAGAAGAACAGCAGGATCGGCATCCACATCGCGATGACCTTGCCCGACACCGACGTCGACATCATCGCCGCGACCACGCCGGTGGAGACCATCCAGTTGCACAGCACGCCGCGCAGGAACAGCGTCAGCATCCCCGCGGCGCCGTACTCGGCGTACCCGACCGTCCGGCCCTCACCGATCGTGCCGATCGCCTGCCCGACCTCGTTCGGGGGCATCGCGAAGCCGTAGGTGAAGATCACCGCCATCATCACCGCGACCGTGAACGCGCCGAGGAAGTTGCCGGTGAAGACCAGCCCCCAGTTGCGCAGCATGCCGCGCACGGTCACGCCGGGCCGCTTGTCGAACAGCGCGAGCGGCACCAGGGTGAACACCCCGGTCAGCAGGTCGAAGCCGAGCAGGTAGAGCAGGCAGAAGCCGACCGGGAAGAGCAGCGCCCCGACGATGGGCTGCCCGGTCTGCACGGTCACGGTGACGGCGAAGGCCGCGGCCAGCGCCAGGATCGCCCCGGCCATGAACGCGCGGATCAACGTGTCGCGGGTGGCCATGAAGACCTTCGCCTCACCGGCGTCGATCATCTTGGTCGTGAAGTCCTTGGGGCTCACGTAGGACATGGGGTGCTCCTCGGCTGTGGGGGAGGGACGGCGGCGCGCGCGGCGGCGCGCGGCGGAGCGGGGAGCCCGGTCACCACCGGTAGTCCAGGAACTTCCCGTCGAAGGTGACGACGACCCGGTCGCCGTCCGGGTCGGGCCGGCGGGCGACGTCGACGCGGAAGTTGATCGCGCTCATGATCCCGTCGCCGAACTCCTCGTGGATCAGCTCCTTGAGCGCCGGCCCGTAGACCGACAGCGCCTCGTGGAACCGGTAGACCGTCGGGTCGGCCAGCATCGCCGGGTCGGCGCCCCGGGCGGGCTGCAGGCGCAGGCTCTCCTCGACGCTCTCGTCCAGGCCCAGCAGCCGGCAGGCGCACCGGGCCTGCTCCGCGGTCATCGGGTGCTGGCCCAGCAGGGCGGCGGTGGTCCAGACGACCGGTGCACCGATCTCCTCGGCGAGCCGGGCCCAGGTCAGGCCCCGCCTGATCCGGGCGGCGACCACCAGAGCGGCGGCGTCGGACTTCGGGAGGACGGGCGTCATCGAGCTCCTCGGGTGCGTTCGGCCAGGTCACCCGGCGCTCCGGCCGGGCAGCCCGAACGCTAGGGACGAGGCGTTTCGACGGCGGAGCGCCGGCATGACCCGTACGGAACGACCACCGCACCGGCCCGTCGCCCTCGCTGTGAGGCCGCGGACACGCGTCCGTCCCCGGACGGCGAGCGGGTCAGACGGCCAGGGGGTCAGACGGCGAGCGGGTCAGACGGCGAGGCGGTAGCCGCGCTTGACGACGGTCTGCACGACAGGCGCGCCCAGGGCGGCGCGCAGCCGGGTCACGGCCATCTCCACGGCGTGCGCGTCGCCGCCCCCGGAGAGCTCGCCCAGCAGGTCGGCGCGGGAGACGACGACGCCGGGACGGCGGGCCAGCGCGCGCAGGACCGCCATCGGTCCCGGCGCCAGCTCCACGAGCCGGCCGTCCAGGACGACGGCGTGTCCGCGCACCTGCAGGGTGTGCGGGCCGGAGTGCAGCACCGGGTGCCGGGCCGGCAGCTCGGCGACGACCGAGCGGGCCAGCGCACCGAGCCGGGCCCGTTCGGGCTGGACGGTGCGGATGCCGGCCGCCTCGAGCGGGCCGGCGGTGACCGGGCCGACGGCGACCGGCAGCACCGCGTCGGTCAGGGCACCGAGGACGCCGGCGTACACGCCCTCCTCCTCGGCCACCTGCAGCAGGCTGGCCGCGGCCGGGGCGCTGGTGAAGGTGACCGCGTCGACGGCGCGGGCGGCGATCACCGCCACCAGGCGGCGCAGGGGAGCGGTGTCCTCGGGCAGCACCCACCGGTAGACCGGCACCTTGACCACCTCGGCGCCGGCCCGCACGAGCCCCGCCACCAGCTCGGGCAGCGGGTCACCGTGCAGCTGCACCGCGATGCGGCGGCCGGGCAGCGGGCCCTCGGCACCGGACAGCAGGTGCGAGAGGACCTCCGCGGAGCTCTCCGACTCCGGTGACCACGCGTCGACCAGGCCGGCCCCGCGGATCGCGCCGCGGGCCTTCGGTCCACGGGCCAGCACCCGGGCGGTGGCCAGGTGCTCGCGCAGCGGCAGGTCCCAGGCCTCGGCGGCCTCCAGCCAGCCGCGGAACCCGACCCCGGTGGTGGCCACCACCAGGTCGACCGGTTCGGCCAGCACCTCCTGGGTGGCGGCGACCAGGTCGGCGTCGTCGGACAGCGGCACGATCCGGATCGCCGGGGCGTAGAGCACCCGGGCGCCCCGGCGGTCCAGCAGCGCGCCCAGCTCCTCGCTGCGGCGGGCGGCGGTGACCGCGACCGTGTAGCCGGCCAGCGGCAACAGGTCCGGCACCGAGGCGTCTCCGGCAGGGCTGGCCACCGGGTGGTCGAGCTGGCTGTCGGTCACCCGTCCATGGTGCGTCCTCGGTGTTCCATCCGTGTGACGCGCTGCCCCACGCCCGCCACGACCGGGCTGCCGTGGCCGCGGTCGGCGTCCCCACCTGCGCGTCTGCGCGGGGCCGTCCGGAGCGGGCAGGATGGTGACGTGCCCGCCGACCCCACGCCCCGCCCGGTCTCCGCCGTCCCACGCCGGCTGCGGATCATCACCGCGCTGATGGCCGCCGGCCTGGTGCTGGTGATGAGCATCGTCGCCCTGCTGCTGAAGGAGTCGACCACCGGCGTGGTCTCCTTCCACACCTCCGACCAGGTCGCCATGGTGGGGCTCGGGCTGGCCATGGGCGCCGGCGTGCTGCTGCTGGGTCGGTCCCGGGTGGACGCCGACGACTCCGGGGTGCGGATCCGCAACGTCGTGATCAACCACGAGGTGCCGTGGTCGGCGGTGCGCGCGGTGCGGTTCGACCAGCACTCGCCGTGGGCCAGCCTGCTGCTGAGCAACGACGACGAGGTGGCCATCGGCGCCGTCCAGGCAGCGGACGGGGAGCGCGCGCTGGCCGCCGTCCGTGGCCTGCGGGCGCTGCTCGCCGACCACCAGGCACGCAACCCCGTGCCGCACGAGGAGCTGCTGTACCCCCGGGAATGACGGCGGGGGCCCCGGCGCTGTAGTCTGGGTGCGCCTCCCCCCGCTACATCGAGGCGCGTGAACCACAGCGGTCGGCGTTCTGCAGAGATCGTCGGCCACTGACCAAAGAGGAGCCCGCTCCCACCTGGCGCCGTACAGGCGCCCAGGTCCCCGGATCGCGCAGGTCGGCCCCGGCCGTCCCGCGTGGCCACACGAGCACCCCCGCCCCGGGGTGCCCGCTGCGGCAACCCGGCGAGTGGGCCCCGTGAGCAGCAGCTCGCGGGGCCTTCCTGCGTCGGTGCCCGGGACGGGTGCGACTCCTCCCCGCAGCAGCAGAGGAGAGGCCATCACCGAGCCCCGCATCAACGACCGTATCCGCGTCCCCGAGGTCCGCCTGGTCGGACCGGAGGGCGAGCAGGTCGGCATCGTGCCGATCGGCGAGGCGCTGCGCCTGGCCCAGGACTCCGAGCTCGACCTCGTCGAGGTCGCGCCCATGGCCCGGCCGCCCGTCGTCAAGCTCATGGACTACGGGAAGTTCAAGTACGAAGCCGCGCAGAAGGCCCGTGAGGCCCGGCGGAACCAGGCGCTCACGGTCATCAAGGAGATGCGGCTGCGTCTCAAGATCGACCCGCACGACTACGAGACCAAGAAGGGCCACGTCGAGCGCTTCCTCCGGGGCGGCGACAAGGTCAAGATCACCGTGATGTTCCGCGGTCGCGAGCAGTCCCGCCCGGAGATGGGCTACAAGCTGCTGCAGCGACTGGCCGGCGACGTCTCCGAGCTCGGGGTGGTGGAGTCCAACCCCAAGCAGGACGGCCGGAACATGGTCATGGTGATCGCGCCGCACCGGAACCAGGCGGCGACCGACGACGCGCGGCGCTCCGCGAAGGCCGAGAAGCAGGCGGCATCCGGGGAGCAGGCACCCCCGGCCTGAGCCGGGCGCGAGCCACCGCACGACCCAGACGGCCCGCGCCAGGAGCACCCCCGTGCTCCTGGCGCGGACAGACACGAACAGGACGAGGACATGCCGAAGAACAAGACCCACAAGGGCGCGGCCAAGCGCATCCGCGTCACGGGCACCGGGAAGCTGGTGGCGGAGCACACGAACAACCAGCACAAGTTCGAGCACAAGTCCTCGAGCCGGAAGCGCCGTATCAGCGGCACCGAGGTGCTCTCCCCGGCCGACAACAGCCGGATGAAGAAGCTCCTCGGTCTCTGACCGCCCCTTCCCGTAACCAGCAGACAGGAGCTCTCACGTGGCACGCGTGAAGCGGGCGGTCAACGCCCAGAAGAAGCGCCGCACGACCCTCGAGGCAGCCAGCGGTTACCGCGGCCAGCGCTCGCGGCTGTACCGCAAGGCCAAGGAGCAGATCCTCCACTCGGCCACCTACAACTACCGCGACCGCAAGGTCCGCAAGGGTGACTTCCGCAAGCTGTGGATCACCCGGATCAACGCCGCGGCCCGGCAGAACGACATGACCTACAACCGGTTCATGCAGGGCCTCAAGCTCGCCGGGATCGAGCTGGACCGCCGCGTCCTGGCCGAGCTCGCCGTGAACGAGCCCGCCACCTTCGCCACGCTGGTGGAGTCCGCCCGGGCCGCGCTCGCCGCGAACCCCGAGGCGACCGGCGCCCAGGCCGCCTGAGCCAGAACACCGCCGACGCCGTCGCCGGCGGGTCCTCGTGACCCGCTGGTGACGGCGTCGTCGTCTGTCCCCACCCTGCGAGAGGAGATCCTGTGCCCGACGTGCTGACCGAGCGCTCGACGCGGGTCGCCGGCGCCCGCAAGCTCACCCGGCGCAGCGGCCGGGACGACGCCGGGGCCTTCCTCGCCGAGGGGCGGCAGGCGGTCAGCGAGGCGCTGGCGCAGGCGCAGGCCGACCCGGGCGCCGTCCTCGAGCTGTTCGTCACCGAGGCCGCGGGGGAGACCCACCGCGACCTGCTGGCCACCGCGCGGGTGCCGGTGCACGTGGCCACCGACCGGGCGGTCGCCTCGCTGTCGGAGACGGTGACGCCGCAGGGGCTGGTCGCCGTCTGTGCCCTGCGTGACGTGCCGGCCCGGACGCTGGTGACCGACCCGCCGCGGCTGGCGGTCGCCCTGGCCGAGCTCAACGACCCCGGGAACGCCGGGACGGTGCTGCGCACCGCCGATGCCTGCGGTGCCCGCACCGTGGTCTTCGGCGCCGGCTCCGCCGACCCCTACGGCGGCAAGGTGGTGCGCAGCAGCGCCGGCAGCCTGTTCCACGTCGACGTCGTGCGCGGCACGTCGCTGGCGGAGCTGGTGCCGCAGGTGCAGGCCGCCGGCACGACCGTGCTGGCCGCCGACGGCGGGGGAGAGGTGGCGCTGGACGCCGCCGGGCACGAGGGGCTGCTCAGCGGCCCGGTGCTGTGGCTGTTCGGCAACGAGGCCCGCGGGCTGGACCCGGCGCTGGCCGCGCTCGCCGACGCGCGGGTGCGCATCCCGATGCGCGGCCGGGCGGAGAGCCTCAACCTGTCGGTGGCCGCCTCGATCTGCCTCTACGCCACCCAGCTCGCCCAGTAGCCGCGAGAGCCGGCCGGGCGCGGTGCCCCGCCGGGCCGGCCCTGCCGCGGGTCCGGACGTGCGCCCCGCGGCAGGGTGACCTAGGGGACGAGCGGGTGCTTGCCGGCGTACATCCGGGCGTCGGCCAGGTGCAGCAGCGGCCCGAACTCGGCGCCGTCCTCCGGGTGCACGCTGATCCCCACGCTCGCCCGTACCTGGACCGTCTTGTCGCAGAGCACCACCGGCTCGGTCAGCGCGGCCTGCAGCTGCGCGGCGACCCGGGCCGACTCCTGTGCGGCGGTCGCGGGGTCCAGGCCGACCAGCCCGACCAGGAACTCGTCGCCCCCGAGCCGGGCGAGCAGGTCACCGCGGCGCAGCCGGTGCCGCATCCGGTCGGCGACGACCTGCAGCAGCTCGTCGCCGGCGGCGTGGCCCAGTGCGTCGTTGACCGCCTTGAAGCCGTCGAGGTCGAGGAAGAGCAGCGCGACCGCCGTCCCGTCGAGCCGGGCCTGCCACAGCGCGGACTCCATCCGCTCCTCGAAGCGGCGCCGGTTGGGCAGCGCGGTGAGCGGGTCGGTGTAGGCCAGCTCCTCGATCCGGGCCAGGTGCTGGCGGGTGCGGTCGCGTTCCTGCAGCAGCTCACGCTCCGCGGTCACCCGGGCGGTGACGTCGGTCTGCACGCCGATGTACTGGACGACGGCGCCGGTGGCATCGAGCACCGGCGCCAGGTGGATCTCGTTCCACCAGGGCTCGCGCTCGGCCCCGCGGTGGTTGAGCAGGGTGGCCCGGAACTCCGCGCCCTCCCGGATCGCCAGGCGCATCCGGTCCACCGTGCCCGGGTCGGTGTCCGCCCCCTGCAGGAAGCGGCAGTTGCGGCCGAGCACCTGCGCGGCGGAGAGGCCGGCGAGCTGCTCGAAGGCGGCGTTGACGTAGACCAGCGGCTGGTCCGGCGCCGTCATGTCGGCGATCGCCACCCCGCTGGTCGTCGCGGCCAGGGCACGGTGCAGCAGCACCTCCTCCACGGTGCCGCCGTCCCGCACCGCCACGGTGCCGGGCTGGGCCTGGGCCCCGGTCCCGTCGGCGTCGGGCAGCTCCGGGGCCGGCTGGGCGGCCACCCGGGCGACCAGGGCCACCCCGGCCCGCTCGACCGTGCGCCGGTCGTAGGTCAGCGCGTACTCGTAGCGCCGCTGCTGGTCCGGACCACCGTCGCCCAGGTCCCGGGCGAGCAGTGCCGCGCTGAAGTGCGGGCTGAGCACGACGACGTCCCACTCGCCGCGCACCGGGTCGTCGGCCGCCAGGTGCGCGCCGCGCACGCCGGGCACCGGCTCGATGGGGAGGTCCTCGCCCAGCGCGGCGACGAAGCCGGTGCGGGCGACCAGGTCCCGGTAGCGCAGCGACGTGGCCGGGGTGAAGTGCCGCGCCTCCTGGAAGGTGGCGGCGACCACGCAGGTCTCGCCGAGCCGCATCGCCTGGCGCTCCAGGTGCTTGCTGAGCTCGATGAGCAGGGCCTTGGGCGCCGTCCGCAGCTGGGTGCCCTCGGGCAGGCAGCTGAACGGGGAGTCCTCGGTGTCGACGACGGCGGTGTCCGCCGACGGCAGGTCCAGCCGTCCGACGGTCCGGCCCGGGCTCGCCGTCGCCGCCGGCCGGCCGAAGTGCCAGCCCTGGCCGAGGCTCGCCCCGAGGGCGCACGCCATGGCCAGGTGGTCCTCGTCCTCGATCCCCTCGGCGAGGATGAGCGCACCGGTGCGCTCGGCGTAGCCGTTGACCGCGTTCATGATCTCGGCGACCGCCGGGCCGGGGCGCTGCTGCACCAGGCGCAGGTCCAGCTTCACCACGTCGGGTCGCAGCAGCGGCATGAAGGCCAGCGACATCGACTCCGCCCCGACGTCGTCCAGGGCGATGCCCCAGCCCACCTCCCGGACCCGCTCCACGGCCCGCAGCAGGTCCGCCGGCCGGGTGGCCAGCGCCCGCTCGGTGATCTCCACGACCACCCGCAGCCCGGCCGGGGCCGTGGTGGCGATCGCGAGGAGCTCCTCCAGCGGCGCCGACTCCAGCACCTGCGGCTCGACGTTGACGAACACCGTCAGCGGCGGGCCCAGCTCGGCGGCGACCGCCCCGCGCAGCGCGGCGGACCGGCACAGCGCGTCCAGTTCGGCGAGCCGGCCGGCCGCGCGGGCGGCGGCGAAGAGGGCGTCGGGGGTGTGCAGGGGCCCCTGGGGGCCCCGGGCGAGGGCCTCGTAGGCGACGACGCGGCCGGAATCCAGCTCCACGATGGGCTGGTACAGGCTGTGCACACTGCCGGAGGCGAGCACGTCGTCGATCGTGGAGACGGGAGCTGCGGTTGCGGTCACGCCCGGACGATCGGCAGCGACCCGGCCGCACTCGCGCGTTCCGCGGCCCGGGCCACCCGTGCGGGTGAGCGGGCCGACGTCGTGCTCGTGGCGGCCCACCCGGGCGCGCGCACCGGGTGCCGCCGGGCAGAATGGCCTCCCGTGTCTGGCGCCAACGACCCCTATGACCCCAAGCAGGTCGCCGCGCTGTCCGCGGAGGCCCTCGACGCGGCGGTGCAGGCGGCGACCGACGCCTTCGCCGCCGCCGGTGACCTGGAGGCCCTGGCCGCCGTCCGCCCGGCCCACCTGGGCGACCGCGCCCCGGTGCTGCTGGCCCGCCGGGAGCTCGGTGCGCTGCCCCCGCACGCCCGTTCGGACGCCGGCAAGCGGGTCAACGCCGCCCGCGTCGCGGTCACCGAGGCCCACGCCGCCCGGCTGGCGGTGCTGGAGGCCGAGCGCGACGAGCGGGTGCTGCGCCAGGAGCGCGTCGACGTCACCCTGCCCTGGGACCGCGCCCTGCCCGGCGCCCGGCACCCGCTGACCACGCTGACCGACCGGATCTCCGACGTCTTCGTCGGGATGGGCTACGAGATCGCCGAGGGCCCGGAGCTCGAGGCCGAGTGGCTGAACTTCGACGCGCTCAACACCGGCCCGGACCACCCGGCGCGGTCGCTGGCCGACACCTTCTTCGTCGCGCCTGAGGACTCCGGGCTGGTGCTGCGCACGCACACCAGCCCGGTCCAGGCGCGCACGATGCTGGCGCGCAAGCCGCCGATCTACGTCGTCGCGCCGGGCCGGGTCTACCGGACCGACGAGCTGGACGCCACGCACACCCCGGTCTTCCACCAGGTCGAGGGCCTGGCCGTCGACCGCGGGCTGACCATGGCCCACCTGCGCGGCACGCTGGACCACCTGGCCCGCCAGCTGTTCGGCGCGGATGCGCTGACCCGGTGGCGGCCGCACTTCTTCCCCTTCACCGAGCCGTCGGCGGAGTTCGACGTCTGGTTCCCCGAGCACCGGGACGGGCCGCGCTGGGTGGAGTGGGGCGGCTGCGGGATGGTCAACCCCCGCGTCCTGGTCGCCTGTGGCATCGACCCCGACGAGTACACCGGCTTCGCCTTCGGGATGGGCATCGAGCGGGCGCTGCAGTTCCGCTCCGGGGTCGGCGACATGCGCGACATCGTCGAGGGCGACGTCCGCTTCACGAGTGCGTTCGGAGTTGAGCAGTGAAGGTCCCCGTCAGCTGGCTGAGCGAGCACGTCGACATCCCCGCGGGGACGACGGTCGAGGAGCTGGACGAGGCGTTCGTCCGGCTCGGCTTCGAGGTCGAGGAGGTGCTCCGCCCCCCGGTCACGACCGGCCCGCTCGTGGTCGGTCGGGTGCTGGAGATCGAGGAGCTCACCGGCTTCAAGAAGCCGATCCGGTACTGCCAGGTCGAGGTCGGGGAGGACGCCCCCCGGGGCATCGTCTGCGGCGCCCGCAACTTCGCCGTCGACGACCTGGTCGTCGTCGCGCTGCCCGGCGCGGTGCTCCCCGGGGACTTCGCCATCGCCGCGCGGACCACCTACGACCACGTCTCCGACGGGATGATCTGCTCGGTCCGCGAGCTGGGCATCGGCGAGGACCACGCCGGCATCCTGGTGCTGGGCCGGGACGGTTCCACCCCCGGGACGCCGGCCGCCGGCGTGCTGGGCCTGGACGACGTCGTCTTCGACCTCGAGGTCACCCCCGACCGCGGCTACGCGATGAGCCTGCGCGGCATCGCCCGCGACCTGGCCGGGGCGCTCGGCGTCGACTGGCGCGACCCGGCCGCCCTCACGCCCCCGGCGTGGTCCGGGGAGCCCGGCTGGGCCGTCGAGGTGGCCGACCCGGCCCGCTGCGACCGCTTCTCGATGGTGGCGATGGAGGGCCTGGACGCGACCGCGCCGAGCCCGTGGGCGCTGCGCCGGCGGCTGGCCCAGTGCGGCATCCGCAGCATCTCCCTCGCCGTCGACGTCACCAACTTCGTGATGCTCGAGCTCGGCCAGCCGATGCACGCCTTCGACCGCGACACGGTCACCGGGCCGATCACGGTGCGGCGGGCGGCGGCCGGCGAGCGGCTGACCACCCTGGACGGCGTCGACCGCGCGCTCACCGACGACGACCTGCTGATCGCCGACGGGTCCGGGCCGATCGGGCTCGCCGGGGTGATGGGTGGTGCCTCGACCGAGATCGGGGAGGGCACCACCGCGGTGCTGCTGGAGGCCGCGCACTGGGAGCCGGCCGGCATCGGCCGCGGTGTGCGCCGGCACAAGCTGCCCAGCGAGGCGGCCAAGCGCTTCGAGCGGGGCACCGACCCCGACGTCACCGTCGTGGCGCTCGCCCGCGCCGCGGCGCTGCTGGCCCAGCACGGTGGCGCCGCCCAGGTCGTCGGCGCACCCGTCGACCTCGACGTGCGCGGGCCGCGCCCGGTCATCGCGCTGGACGCCGGCCGGCCCGGCCGGATCGCCGGTGTCGAATACCCGCCCTCGCAGGTCGTGGAAGTGCTGCAGGCCATCGGCGCGACCGTCGAGGGGGACGGCCAGCAGCTGCAGGTCACGCCGCCGTCCTGGCGCGGTGACCTCACCGACCCGGCCGACCTGGTCGAGGAGGTCGTCCGCTACCTGGGCTTCGACGAGATCCCCTCCGTGCTGCCGACCGCGCCCCCCGGGCGCGGGCTCACCGAGCGCCAGCGCCGCCGGCGCAGCATCGGCCGCGCCCTCGCCGACGCCGGCTACGTCGAGGCGCCGTCCTACCCGTTCGTGGGGGAGGCGCAGCTGGACGCCCTCGGCATGCCCGTCGACGACGCCCGGCGGACGCTGATCACGCTGCGCAACCCGCTGTCGGAGGAGGCCCCGGCGATGCGGACGACGCTGCTGCCCGGGCTGCTCGCCACCCTGGCCCGCAACCTGGCCCGCGGCCAGCGCGACGTCGCCGTGTTCGAGCACGGCGCGGTCTTCCCGGGCGGCCCGCGCACCCAGGCCCCGGTGCCCGGGGTCGACCGGCGTCCGGACGACGACGTGCTGGCCGCGCTGCTGGGCGCGGTGCCCGAGCAGCCCTGGCACGTGGGCGTGGTGCTGGCCGGGAACCTCGAACCGCGTGGCTGGTGGGGACCGGGCCGGCCGGGGATCTGGGCCGACGCCGTGCAGGCGGCGCACACCGTGGCCGCCGCCGCCGGCGTGGAGCTGACCGTGCGGGCCGGTGAGCGGGCGCCCTGGCACCCGGGCCGGTGCGCCGAACTGCTCGTCGGCGACGGCGACGGCGACGGTGACGGGGCCCGGGTCGTCGGGTACGCCGGTGAGCTGCACCCCCGGGTGTGCGCGGCCTTGGACCTCCCGGCGCGCACCTGCGCCATGGAGCTCGACGTCGACGCGCTGCCCGCCGCGCCGGTGGCCGTCGGTCCGCACGTCTCGACCTTCCCGCCGGTGCTGGTCGACCTGGCGCTGGTCGTCCCCGACGCCGTCCCGGCCGCCGAGGTCGAGGCGGCGCTGCGCGAGGGCGCGGGTGAGCTGCTGGAGGTGCTGCGGCTCTTCGACGTCTACACCGGTGCGCCGGTGCCGGCCGGCTCGCGGTCGCTGGCGTACGCGCTGACGCTGCGGGCCCCGGACCGGACGCTGACCGGTGAGGAGGCGAACGCGGCGCGCGACGCCGCGCTCGCGCTCGCGGTGGCGCGGACCGGGGCGGTGCTCCGTGGCTGAGTCGACCCGGCCCGACCTCACCGGCACGGTCGCGCTGGTCACCGGGGCCTCGGCCGGGATCGGGCGGTACCTGGCGCAGGGGCTGGCCGAGTGCGGTGCGACCGTGGCCGGGCTGGCCCGCTCCGCGGACCGGCTGAACGAGGCGATGGACGAGGTCGCCGACGCCACCGGTGCCCGCACCCTCGCCGTCGCCGCCGACGTCACCGACCCCGGCGCCGTGCAGGCCGCGGTCACCCAGGCGGTCGCGGAGCTCGGGCCGGTCACCCTGCTGGTCAACAACGCCGGCCTCATCGACGCCGCCGAGGTGCCGCTGTGGGAGGCCGACCCCGACCAGTGGTGGCAGGTGGTGGAGAGCCAGGTGCGCGGGCCGTTCCTGGTCTCCCGCGCGGTCGTCCCC
Source organism: Modestobacter marinus (assembly GCF_011758655.1). Classification (NCBI taxonomy): domain Bacteria; kingdom Bacillati; phylum Actinomycetota; class Actinomycetes; order Geodermatophilales; family Geodermatophilaceae; genus Modestobacter; species Modestobacter marinus. The sequence continues at coordinate 685,842 of NZ_JAAMPA010000002.1, read as the reverse complement.
GGGATGCTCGCCGCCGGCGGCGGTCGGGTGATCGGGCTGGCCAGCGGCCTGGGCACCCGGGGCAGCGACGTCTACAGCGCCTACTCGGCCGGCAAGACGGCGCAGATGCGGATCACCGAGGCGATCGACCTGGCCGGCGCGGCGCACGGGGTGCGCGCGTTCGACCTCGCGCCGGGCGTGATCGACACCGAGATGACCCGGGCGATGCCGATGCACGCCGGGCGCACCGAGTGGACCCGGCCGGAGGACGTGGTCGCCCTGGCCCTTGCGATCGCCGCCGGTGAGCTGGACCAGTGGTCGGGGCGGTTCTTCCGGGCCGGCGCCGACGACCTCGACGTGCTCCGGGCCACCACCCCCGAGGGCCCCGCCCGCCAGCTGCGGCTGCGGCCGTACGGAGCCGACGACCCGGTCGGCTGAGCCGGCCAGCCGGGGGAGGTCTCAGCAGACCGCTGCGAACAACACGGCGGCACCGGTGACCTCGAGCATCCGGCGGACCAGCGGGGAGGGGCGGCGCAGCTCGGGCAGCCGCCCGCCCCGGCGGGCCCCTTCGGTCTCGCGCACCAGCAGGCGCAGCGCCCGGCCGTCCAGGAAGGTCGCCGCCGACAGGTCGACGGCGCCCGCGTCCGGGGTGTGTGGCCCGCCGGCGTCCCAGGCGTCGACCACCAGGCTGTCGACCTCGCCGGTCAGCCGGAGCACGGTCACGCCGTCCTCCTCGACCAGGTCGATGCCACCGGACAGCTGCTGGACGTCGCTCATGGCGGTGTTCCTCCCCCTGCCCGGCGTCGATCGCCGGGCAGGGGCCACTGTGCCCCGCCCTGCTGACAGAAACCTGAGCGCGGCCGCCGGTGGTCAGCCGGCCGGTGCCTCGACCACCCAGATCGCGTTGCCGTCCGGGTCGCGCACGCAGAACAGCAGCGGTGCGCCGGGCACCCGGGTCGGGGCGGGGTCGAGGTCGACGTCCCCGCGGGCGGCGAGCCGGGCGTGCTCGGCCAGCACGTCCGTGGACTCCACCCCGATGGCGCCGCCGCCGGCGGACCCGCCCATCGGCGGGTTCAGCGCGAGCCGTGCGGAGGAACCGGGCGGGGCCACCTCCAGCCAGCGGTCCGTCCCGTCCTCGCCGAAGCGGTCGTCCCCGCGCACCTCGAAGCCCAGCACCCCGGTGTAGAAGTCGCGGGCGGCGTCCTGGTCGGTGACGGAGAACATGGTCACGGCGAGCTCGGTCAGCGTGGTGCTCGTGGTCGGTGTCATGCCGGTGGGACCGGTGCCGGCGGCGGAACTCATCGGTGCCCCGGCGCACGGCAGGCACGAGGGACTGCGGCTCAGAACACGGTGGCCAGGGCCTTCGGTGCGATGTCGACCGACACCTGGGTGCCGGCCTCCAGCTCGACCAGTTCGCCGTCCAGCTGCAGGGGCATGGGGGCCAGCGTGGTGAAGGCGTAGTGGGTCACGCTCGGCTGCCGGCCCAGCCCCCGGGTCGCGGCGCGCAGCGCGGTGCCCAGGACCCGCAGCTTGCCGGTCCGCCGCTGGGCGATCACCTCGAACCGGCCGTCGTCGGGGCGGGCGCCCTCGCTCAGCGTGGCCACCTTCGCCATCTGGGCGATGTTGGCGAAGAGCAGGCTGTCGATGGTGCGCTCCTCGCCGTCCTCCAGCCGGATCGGGAAGGGGCGGAAGCGGGCGAAGCCCCGGAGCACCGAGAGGGCCTCCCGCCACGAGCCCTTGCCGCCCTTCTCGATGTCGACCGCGATCACCGGGGTGACGCCGGCCCCGATGTAGGAGTGGGCGTACCGCACCTCGGTCTCGGTGTGGGCGTCGTCGCCGCTGCCGAGGGTGAGCCGCAGCAGGTCGATCCGCCGGACGTCGCCGGCCACGATCGCATCGGCCAGGTGGTGCTCGCGCGTGGTGCGGCGGTGGTCGTTGGCATTGCCGGCGGCCCGCACCGCACAGACGGCGTCCGGGTTGCCGGCCTGCATCACGCCGTCGACGACCTCGTTGTAGCCGCCGTCCCCGCTGACCGAGACCAGCAGTGGCCGGCCGGTGGCCGCGACCTCGCGGGCCAGCTCGCGGGCGTGCCCGGCGCGCTGGGTGGGGCAGAGCTCCACGGGGACGGCCGGGAGCCGCCGCGCCAGCTCGTCCCGCAGCTGCTCGGCGGACTCCGGTGCCTCGCCGGTGCTGTGCGGGTTGAAGACGACGACGATCCGGTCGAACGAGCTCACAGGTGACGGCCTCCTCGGCATGGTCGGGCACGGCTGCCCGCTGCGACCCTGCCCGAGAACGCGGTCCCGCACGCACCGATGCACCCAGACTGCACGGTCATGCACGCTCAGGTATGGTCATGCACCGTGAACAGCCAACAGACGTGGACGGTCGGGGTCACCGGCGCCACCGGGTACGCGGGGGGTGAGGTGTGCCGGCTCCTGGCCGGGCATCCGAACCTCCGGCTGACCGGGGTGCATGCCAACTCGAGCGCCGGCCGACGCCTGGGCGAGCTGCAGCCGCACCTGCTGCCTTACGCCGACCTCGAGGTCCAGGGCAGTGACGCGGCCTCGCTGGCCGGCTACGACGTCGTCGTCCTGGCCCTGCCGCACGGGGAGTCCGCGGCGATCGCCGCCCAGCTGCCCGCCGACACCCTGGTCATCGACTGCGGTGCCGACCACCGGCTCAACGACCCGGCCGCCTGGGCCCGCTGGTACGGCGGCGAGCACGCCGGCCACTGGCCCTACGGCCTGCCCGAGCTCCCGGGGCAGCGGGAGCAGCTCGCCGGTGCCCGGCGGATCGCCGTCCCCGGCTGTTACCCGACCTCGGTCACCCTGGCGATGGCCCCGGCACTGGCCGCCGGGCTGGTCGCACCGGACGTCGTGGTGGTGGCCGCGAGCGGCACCTCCGGGGCCGGGAAGAGCGCCAAGACGCACCTGCTCGGCAGCGAGGTGATGGGCTCGGCCAGCGCCTACGGCGTCGGCGGCGTCCACCGGCACAACCCGGAGATGGTGCAGAACCTGGCGCAGGCCGCCGGTGCGCCGGTGCGGATCAGCTTCACCCCCACGCTCGTGCCGATGAGCCGGGGCATCCTGGCCACCTGCTCGGCCCCGCTGGCCGACGGCGTCGACGCCGCCCGGGCGCGGGCCGCCTACCAGGAGGCCTACGGCGACGAGCCGTTCGTGCACCTGCTGCCGGAGGGCCAGTGGCCCACGACGGCCGCCGTGCTCGGCGCGAACACCGTGCAGCTGCAGGTCGCCGTCGACCCGGACGCCGGCCGGCTGGTCGTGGTCGCCGCCGTCGACAACCTCACCAAGGGCACTGCGGGCGCCGCCCTCCAGTGCGCCAACCTGGCCCTCGGTCTCCCCGAGACCACGGGCCTGCCGACCATCGGAGTAGCACCGTGAGCGAGCTCGCGAGCTCACGCATGAGCACAGCAGCGTCGGTCACGTGGCCGACGAGCGTCAGCGAGGAGGGCTCGTGAGCGTCACCGCCCCGCAGGGGTTCCGCGCGGCCGGTGTCGCCGCCGGCCTGAAGTCCAGCGGTGCGCTCGACGTCGCGCTGGTCGTCAACGACGGGCCCGACGACGCCGCGGCCGCCGTCTTCACCACCAACCGGTTCCCGGCCGCTCCCGTGCTGTGGAGCCGCCAGGTGCTGGCCGACCACCGGCTGCGTGCGGTGGTGCTGAACTCCGGCGGGGCCAACGCCTGCACCGGTCCCGACGGCTTCGGTGACACCCACACCACCGCCGAGCGCGTGGCGGCGGAGCTGGCGATCGGTGCGGTCGACGTCGCGGTGGCCTCCACCGGCCTGATCGGGGTGCGCCTCCCGATGGAGGGCCTGCTCGCCGGGGTCGGTGCCGCGGTCGCGGGGCTGTCCACCGACGGTGGCGCCGACGCCGCCCGGGCGATCATGACCACCGACTCGGTGCCGAAGACGACGGTGCAGACCGGGGACGGCTGGACCATCGGCGGGATGGCGAAGGGCGCGGGGATGCTCGCCCCCTCGCTGGCCACGATGCTCGTCGTCCTCACCACCGACGCGGTCGTGCCCGCCGAGGTGCTGCAGCCGGCGCTGGAGGCGGCGACCAGCGTCAGCGTCGAGCGGGTCGACTCCGACGGCTGCCTGTCCACCAACGACACGGTGATCGTGCTGGCCAACGGCGCCAGCGGGGTCACGCCCAGCGCGCAGGAGTTCACCGCCGCCCTCACCGCGGCGGCCACCGACCTGGCGATGCAGTTGCTCGCCGACGCCGAGGGCTCGACCAAGGACATCGCGATCACCGTCCGCAACGCGGCGAGCGTCGCCGACGCCCTCACCGCCGGCCGGGCCTGCGCCCGCAACAACCTGCTCAAGACGGCGCTGTTCGGCAACGACCCCAACTGGGGGCGGGTGCTGGCCGCGATCGGCACCACCGACGCGGCCTTCGAGCCCGACCAGGTGGACGTGACGATCAACGGCGTCACGGTCTGCCGGGGCGGCGCGATCGGTGACCCGCGCGAGGGCGTCGACCTGTCCGGCCGGGCCATCACCATCGACGTCGATCTGCGGGCCGGCAGCGAGCAGGCCACGATCTGGACCAACGACCTGTCCCTCGCCTACGTCCACGAGAACTCGGCCTACTCGACATGACCAGTGACCAGACCAGCAGCGACAGCCCGGCGCAGGACCCCACGCCGCCCGACGTCGCCCCCGACCTCGCCAGCCCGCCGGCCCGGCGCTCGGTGGGCACCTCCCGCCGCATGCGCACGCACGACCCGGAAGGGGACGCCCGGAAGGTCGCCGTCCTCACCGGTGCGCTGCCGTGGCTGCGCGAGTTCCACGGCCGGGTCGTGGTGGTGAAGTACGGCGGGCACGCCATGGTCGACGAGCAGTGCCGGCGCGCCTTCGCCGAGGACATGGTGTTCCTGCGGACCTGCGGGATCCTGCCCGTCGTCGTGCACGGCGGCGGCCCGCAGATCAACGGCATGCTCGGCCGGCTGGGGATCGAGAGCGAGTTCCGCGGCGGCCTGCGGGTCACCACCGAGGAGACGATCGACGTCGTCCGGATGGTGCTGACCGGCCAGGTCGGTCCGGAGGTGGTCGGCCTGATCAACTCCTACGGCCCGCTGGCCGTGGGGCTCAGCGGTGAGGACGGCGGGCTGTTCACCGCCGAGCGCACCCACGCCATCATCAACGGCGAGCCGGTGGACGTCGGGCTGGTCGGCGACGTCGTCGCGGTCGACCCGGCCCCGGTCACCGCGCTGCTCGAGGCCGGGCACATCCCGGTCGTCGCGACCGTCGCACCGGACGCCTCCGGCCAGGTGCACAACGTCAACGCCGACACCGCGGCCGCCGCGCTGGCCGTCGCCCTGGGCGCGGTGAAGCTGGTCGTGCTGACCGACGTCGAGGGGCTCTACGCCAACTGGCCCGACCGCGACTCGCTGGTGCAGAAGATCGACGCGACCGAGCTGGCCGAGATCCTCCCGACCCTGGACGCCGGGATGATCCCGAAGATGGCCGCCTGCCTGCGGGCGGTCGAGGGCGGGGTGCGGCGCGCCACCGTCATCGACGGGCGACTGCCGCACGCCCTGCTCCTGGAGACGTTCACCACCGAGGGCACCGGGACGATGGTCGTCCCGGCCGGCACCGACACCGCATCACCGACACCGGAGGGAGTGACCGCACCATGACGCACACCGAGGAGCTGGCCACCCGCTGGTCGGCCGTGATGATGGGCAACTACAAGACGCCGCCGGTGGCGCTGGCCCGCGGCGCGGGCGCGACCGTCTGGGACGTCGACGGCAACGAGTACACCGACCTGCTCGGCGGCATCGCCACCACGATCCTCGGCCACGCCCACCCGGCGGTCGTGCACGCGATCACCGCCCAGGCACAGCTGCTGGGCCACGTCTCCAACCTGGCGATGCACGAGCCCGGTGTGCTGCTGGCCGAGCGGCTGCTGGAGCTCGCCGGCCGGCCGGGCCGGGTCTTCTTCTGCAACTCCGGCGCCGAGGCCAACGAGGCCGCCTTCAAGCTCAGCCGGCTCACCGGGCGGCCCGAGGTGGTCACCGCGATCGGCTCCTTCCACGGCCGCACCATGGGCTCCCTCGCGCTCACCGGGCAGCCGGCCAAGGCCGCCGCCTTCGCCCCGTTGCCCGGCGGCGTGCAGCACGTCCCGTACGGCGACGTCGACGCGCTCGCGGCCACCGTGGGGGAGCGGACGGCGATGGTGCTGCTGGAGCCGATGCTGGGGGAGGGCGGCGTGCTGCCGGCCCCGCCCGGCTACCTCGCCGCCGCCGCGGAGACCGCCCGCGCGGCGGGTGCCCTCTTCGCCGTCGACGAGGTGCAGACCGGCAGCGGGCGCACCGGGCAGTGGTTCGCCCACCAGGCCGACGGCCTGCAGCCCGACGTCGTCACCCTGGCCAAGGCCCTCGGCGGCGGCCTGCCACTCGGCGCCACCCTGGCCTTCGGCCCGGCCGCGGAGCTGATGACCGCCGGCTCGCACGGCTCCACGTTCGGCGGCAACCCGATCGTCGCGGCCGCCGCCCTGGCGGTGCTGGACACCATCCGCGACGAGGGGCTGCTGGAGCGCGCCAAGGAGATCGAGCACCGGGTCGCCGCCGGCGTCGATGCGCTGGGGCACCCGGGCATCAGCGGCGTCCGGGGCCGGGGTGCGCTGCTCGGCGTCGTCCTCACCGCGCCGGTCGCCGCCGGGGTCGAGGACCACCTGCGGGCGGCCGGGTTCCTCGCCAACGGGGTGGCCGCCGACGTCGTCCGGCTGGCCCCGCCGCTGGTCGTCACCGACGCCCAGCTGGACTCCTTCGTCGCCGCCCTCCCCGCCGCGCTGGACGCCGCCCTCCGGGATGCCGACCAGTGACGGTCCGGCACCTCACCCGGGACGACGACCTCACCCCCGCGGAGCAGGCGGAGGTGCTCGCGCTGGCCGCCCAGCTCAAGGCCGGCCGGCACACCGCCGCCGCGCCGACCCCGCTGCGCGCGCCGAACGGCACCCAGCGCACGGTCGCGGTGCTGTTCGACAAGCCCTCCACCCGCACCCGGCTCTCCTTCGCCGTCGGGGTCACCGAGCTCGGCGGGCAGCCCCTGGTGATCGACGGCGGGGCCAGCCAGCTGGGCCGGGGCGAGTCGGTGGAGGACACCACCCGGGTGCTCGACCGGCAGGTCGCGGCGATCGTGTGGCGCACCTCGGGCCAGGAGCGGATGGACGCGATGGCGTCGGTCAGCCGGGTGCCCGTGGTCAACGCCCTGACCGACCAGTTCCACCCCTGCCAGGTGCTGGCCGACCTGCAGACCGTCCTGGAACACCGCCCCGCGCTCGCCGGGCTCACCTTCAGCTACCTCGGCGACGGCGCCAACAACATGGCGCACTCCTACCTGCTGGGCGGCGCCCTGGCCGGCATGCACGTGCGGATCGGTTCCCCGGAGACGTTCCGGCCCGACCCGGCCGTGCTGGAGCGGGCCGGGGAGATCGCGGCGGAGACCGGCGGGTCGGTCCAGTGGACCGCCGACCCGGCCGCCGCCGCGGACGGCGCCGACGTGCTCGCCACCGACACCTGGGTGTCGATGGGCCAGGAGGCCGAGCACGCCGCCCGGGTCGCGCCGCTCGTGCCCTACGCCGTCGACGAGCCGGCGCTGGCCCGCGCCGCCGACGACGCCGTCGTGCTGCACTGCCTGCCGGCCTACCGCGGCAAGGAGATCGCCGCCTCGGTCCTGGACGGGCCGCAGAGCGCCGTGTGGGACGAGGCGGAGAACCGGCTGCACGCACAGAAGGCGCTGCTCACCTGGCTGCTGGAGCGATCGGGATGACCACCGCGCTGACCCGGTCGGCCCGGCACGCCCGGATCGCCGAGCTGATCACCGCCGGGCCGGTGACCTCGCAGACCCAGCTGGCCCGCCTGCTGGCCGAGTCCGGGGTCGACGTCACCCAGGCGACGCTGTCCCGGGACCTGGAGGAGCTCGGCGCGGTGAAGCTGCGCGGGTCCGACGGGGCGCCGGCGTCCTACGTGCTGCCGCCGGAGAACGCCCCGCTGCGCCCGGCGCAGTCGGCACCGGCCCGGCTGACCCGGCTGCTGGCCGACCTGCTCACCAGCGCCGAGGGGAGCGCGAACCTGGCCGTCGTCCGCACGCCGCCGGGCGCGGCCCAGTTCCTGGCCTCCGGGCTGGACAAGGTGGGGCTCCCCGACGTGCTGGGCACGATCGCCGGGGACGACACTCTGATGGTCGTCTCCCGTGACCCGAACGGCGGGCCCGCGCTCGCCGGACGGCTGCGCGCGCTCGCCGAGCGCGCCCGCCCGGCGCACGGGGACGACACCGACCTGCACGCCGACGTGGAAGAGAGCGCAGAGTGACCGAGGGCAACGCCGGCAGCCAGACCCGACTGTGGGGCGGCCGGTTCGGCGGCGGCCCGTCACCGGCGATGGCGGCGCTGTCGAAGTCCACCGACGTCGACTGGCGGCTGGCGCCCTACGACCTGGCCGGCTCCCGGGCGCACGCCCGGGTGCTGGAGCGGGCCGGGCTGCTCACCGTCGACGAGCTGGCCAGGATGATCGGTGCGCTCACCGAGCTGTCCGCCGAGGTCGCCGACGGCACGTTCGCGCCGATCGAGGCCGACGAGGACGTCCACGAGGCGCTCGAGCGCGGCCTGCTGGAGAAGCTGGGCCCGTTGGGCGGCAAGCTGCGCGCCGGCCGCAGCCGCAACGACCAGGTCGCCACCGACCTGCGGCTGTACCTGCGGCACAACGTGCGCCACCTGGTCGGCGAGCTCGCCGCGCTGGAGAACGCCCTCGTCGGGCTGGCGCTGCGCTACCGCGACGTCGCCGCCCCGGGGATGACCCACCTGCAGCACGCCCAGCCGGTGCTCATCGCACACCAGCTGCTCGCGCACGCCCACTCGCTGTCCCGCGACGTCGACCGCCTGCTGGACTGGGACAAGCGGGCGGCGGTGAGCCCGCTGGGCTCCGGTGCGCTGGCCGGCTCCTCGCTGGCGCTGGACCCCGACGCCGTCGCCGCCGAGCTCGGCTTCGACCGGGCCGCGGACAACAGCATCGACGCGGTCAGCGACCGCGACTTCGCCGCGGAGTTCTGCTTCGTCGCCGCCCTGCTCGGGGTGCACCTGTCCCGGCTGGGGGAGGAGGTCGTGCTCTGGACGTCGACCGAGTTCGGCTGGGCGAAGCTCGACGACGCCTGGGCGACCGGGTCGTCGATCATGCCGCAGAAGAAGAACCCGGACATCGCCGAGCTGGCCCGGGGCAAGGCCGGCCGCTTCGTCGGCAACCTGACCGGGCTGCTGACCATGCTCAAGGGCCTCCCGCTGGCCTACGACCGCGACCTGCAGGAGGACAAGGAGCCGGTCTTCGACTCCGTCGAGCAGCTGCTCCTGCTGCTGCCCGCGGTCACCGGGATGGTGGCCACGCTGACCCTCCGCCCGGAGGTCATCGAGGCGGCCGCGCCCCAGGGCTTCGCCCTGGCCACGGACGTCGCCGAGTGGCTGGTGTCCAACGGGGTCCCGTTCCGGTCCGCGCACGAGATCAGCGGCGCGATGGTCGCCTTCTGCGAGGAGGCCGGTCTCGAGCTCGACGAGCTGGACGACGACCAGCTCGCCGGCATCGACGAACGGCTCACCCCGCAGGTGCGGTCGGTGCTGACCGTCCCCGGCGCCCTGGCGGCCCGGCAGGCCCGCGGCGGGACGGCGCCGGAGCGGGTCGCCGAGCAGCTCCGGTCGCTGTCGGAGCTGGCGCGTGAGCACACCGAGTGGGCCTCCTGGTCACCGGTGGCCGGAGCCCTCTAGCCCCGGTGCCCGCCGACGTCCCGCCGTCCGACCGGCCCGGGCCGGGCCCGCTCCTCACCGGGGCGGACCTGCTCGGGCCGGTCGACGAGGTGGCCCGGTCGCTGCTGGGGTGCTGGGTGGTGACCGACCGGCCCGACGGCCGGGTCGCGCTGCGGCTCACCGAGGTCGAGGCGTACTCCGGCCAGGGGGAGGACCCGGCGTCGCACGCCCACCGGGCCCGACCCCGCGGGCGGAGATCATGTTCGGCCCTCCGGGGCGGCTGTACGTCTACTTCAGCTACGGGGTGCACTGGTGCGCCAACGTCGTCGTCGGCCCGGCCGGGCGCGGCTCGGCGGTGCTGATGCGCGCCGGTGAGGTGACGGTGGGGGAGTCGCTGGCGCACTCCCGGCGTCCGGCGGCCCGGGTGGCGCGGGACCTGGCCCGCGGCCCCGCACGGCTCACCCAGGCGCTGGCGATCGGCCCCGACGACCGGGGGAGCGACCTGCTCGACCCGGCCTCGCCCGTGCGCCTGCACGCCGGCCGCCCGCCGTCCGGGGTCTCGGCCGGGCCGCGGGTGGGGATCAGCGTGGCCACCGAGCTGCCCTGGCGCTTCTGGGAGACCGACGCCGCCTCGGTGAGCGTCTTCCGGGCGGGTGGGAAGCCGCGGCGCCGGCCTGCCAGGCAAGATGGGCGACCGTGACCTCCGCACCTTCCGTGATCGACGAACTCCACCGCCGCGGGCTGATCGCCCAGAGCACCGACGAGGAGGCGCTGCGCGCGCACCTGGCGGAGGGGCCGGTCACCTACTACTGCGGCTTCGACCCCACGGCGGCCAGCCTGCACGTCGGTCACCTGATCCAGTTCATGGTGCTGCGGGCCCTGCAGCGGGCCGGGCACCAGCCGATCGTGCTGGTGGGCGGGGCGACCGGGCTGATCGGTGACCCCCGGCCGTCGTCCGAGCGCCAGCTGAACGACCCCGGGCAGGTGGCCACCTGGGTGGAGGGGATCCGCCGCCGGGTGGCGCCCTTCCTCGACCTGCCGGCCGCCGAACACGGGCTCCGGGAGCCGATCTACGCCGACAACCTGGACTGGACGTCGCCGCTGTCGGCGATCGACTTCCTGCGTGACCTCGGCAAGCACTTCCGGGTCAACCGGATGCTGGCCAAGGAGGCCGTCTCGGCCCGGCTGAACTCCGATGCCGGGATCAGTTACACCGAGTTCAGCTACCAGATCCTGCAGGCCAACGACTTCCGGGAGCTGCACCGGCGGCACGGCTGCACGCTGCAGAGCGGCGGCTCCGACCAGTGGGGGAACATCACCGCCGGCACGGACCTGGTGCGCCGGACCGAGGGGGCGTCGGCGCACGCCCTGGCCACGCCGCTGATCACCACGGCCGACGGCAAGAAGATCGGCAAGACCGAGGGCGCCACGATCTGGCTGGACCCCGAGCACACCAGCCCGTACGCGTTCTTCCAGTACTGGCTCAACATCGACGACGTCGACGCCCGGGCCTGGTTGCCGCTGTTCTCCGAGCGCCCGGCCGAGGAGGTGGCGGCGCTGATCGCCGAGTCCGAGGAGCGTCCGGCCTCCCGGGCCCCGCAGCGCGCGCTGGCCGAGGAGCTCACCCGGCTGGTGCACGGTCCTGCCGAACTCGCCCAGGCCGACGCCGCCGGCCGGGCCCTGTTCGGCCGGGCCGAGCTCACCGAGCTCGACCCGCAGACCCTGGTCGCCGCGCTGACCGAGGCCGGTGCGACGTCGATCGAGGACCCTGCGCTGTCCTACGCCGCGTTGTTCCAGCGCGCCGGGCTGGCGTCGTCCCTGACCGACGCGCGGCGGACGGTCAAGGAGGGCGGGGCGTACGTGAACAACGTCCGGGTGACCGACGCCGAGGCCGCGCCGGCCGCTGCGGACTGGCTGGCCGGGGGATGGCTGGTGCTGCGGAAGGGCAAGCGGCTGGTGGCCGGCGTGCACTGCCCCGGGGCGGCGCCGGCTCGCTGAGCTGGGCGGTCACCGCCTCGGCGGAGCGGCCGCCCGCGGCGTGTGAACGCCAGGTGACGGCCACGTTCCGGGCAGGTGGCGCGCGTCACCCCGGCCGGGTTTGACACGCCCCCCCACGGCCACGTAACTTTCTCTCTGCGCCGGGAACGACCGCGAGGCCGGGACCGGGCGCCGAGCAGGACAACACAAGCCGGAGACGACGATCCGAGAGGATCTGGTTCGCCGCGCGTCCGCTCCTTGAGAACTCAACAGCGTGCCGAAAGTCAGTGCCAAGTATCAATACCCCCATTCGGCGGTCCTTCGGGGTTGTCGTTGGGATTCCTTTGGTTGATTGAACGAGAGTGCCAACTCTTGGTCTCAGCTGCGATCAAATCATCTACGGAGAGTTTGATCCTGGCTCAGGACGAACGCTGGCGGCGTGCTTAACACATGCAAGTCGAGCGAGGCCCACTCTTCGGGGTGGTGCCCTAGCGGCGAACGGGTGAGTAACACGTGGGCAACCTGCCCTCAGCTCTGGGATAACTCCAAGAAATTGGTGCTAATACCGGATGTGACCGCTGACCGCATGGTCTGGTGGTGGAAAGATTCATCGGCTGAGGATGGGCCCGCGGCCTATCAGCTTGTTGGTGGGGTAGTGGCCCACCAAGGCGACGACGGGTAGCCGGCCTGAGAGGGTGACCGGCCACACTGGGACTGAGACACGGCCCAGACTCCTACGGGAGGCAGCAGTGGGGAATATTGCGCAATGGGCGAAAGCCTGACGCAGCGACGCCGCGTGAGGGATGACGGCCTTCGGGTTGTAAACCTCTTTCAGTAGGGACGAAGCGCAAGTGACGGTACCTACAGAAGAAGCACCGGCCAACTACGTGCCAGCAGCCGCGGTAATACGTAGGGTGCAAGCGTTGTCCGGAATTATTGGGCGTAAAGAGCTCGTAGGCGGTCTGTCGCGTCGGCTGTGAAAACCCGAGGCTCAACCTCGGGCCTGCAGTCGATACGGGCAAACTAGAGTACTGCAGGGGAGACTGGAATTCCTGGTGTAGCGGTGAAATGCGCAGATATCAGGAGGAACACCGGTGGCGAAGGCGGGTCTCTGGGCAGTAACTGACGCTGAGGAGCGAAAGCGTGGGGAGCGAACAGGATTAGATACCCTGGTAGTCCACGCCGTAAACGTTGGGCGCTAGGTGTGGGGGCCATTCCACGGTCTCCGTGCCGCAGCTAACGCATTAAGCGCCCCGCCTGGGGAGTACGGCCGCAAGGCTAAAACTCAAAGGAATTGACGGGGGCCCGCACAAGCGGCGGAGCATGTTGCTTAATTCGATGCAACGCGAAGAACCTTACCTAGGCTTGACATGCACGGAAATCTCGTAGAGATACGGGGTGCCTTTGGCGTCGTGCACAGGTGGTGCATGGTTGTCGTCAGCTCGTGTCGTGAGATGTTGGGTTAAGTCCCGCAACGAGCGCAACCCTCGTTCTATGTTGCCAGCACGTGATGGTGGGGACTCATAGGAGACTGCCGGGGTCAACTCGGAGGAAGGTGGGGATGACGTCAAATCATCATGCCCCTTATGTCTAGGGCTGCAAACATGCTACAATGGCCGGTACAAAGGGCTGCGATACCGCGAGGTGGAGCGAATCCCAAAAAGCCGGTCTCAGTTCGGATTGGGGTCTGCAACTCGACCCCATGAAGTTGGAGTCGCTAGTAATCGCAGATCAGCAACGCTGCGGTGAATACGTTCCCGGGCCTTGTACACACCGCCCGTCACGTCACGAAAGTCGGTAACGCCCGAAGCCGGTGGCCCAACCCTTGTGGAGGGAGCCGTCGAAGGCGGGATCGGCGATTGGGACGAAGTCGTAACAAGGTAGCCGTACCGGAAGGTGCGGCTGGATCACCTCCTTTCTAAGGAGCACTGGCCGCCACACTCGTGTGGTGGTCCAGAGCCGTGCACGGACCAGGAAGTGCCCTCAACATCGGGGGTGCTCGGGTGTTCGTGGCGGAGCTCGAGGGTGGAACGCTGACCAGTTCGGCCAGGCAGCTCAGGCTGCCCCTAGTACGACCCGGTGAGCCCGGCCCCTCTCGTAGGGGCGGGGGGAGGGTGTGGAGCGGGGTGGTGGGAGTGGCTGGTCGTAGGCACGCTGTTGGGTCCTGAGGGAGCGGGCTGATCGAGCTCGTTGCTTCTGCGGAGGCCTGTCAGATGTCGTACCGCCCGGGGTGTCCTGGGGCTGGCGGTGTCGGGTGGTGGGTCATCTTCCGTACTTTGAGAACTGCACAGTGGACGCGAGCATCTTGTAATCATTTGTTCTGGATATCCGCGCTCATCCACGTACACCGCTCCTCGTCTTCCTGGGTTCGCCCGGGTGGGGGGTGTGGTTGTGGTGGGTGGGCGTGGGTGTTGTGTGTGGTCAAGTTGTTAAGGGCACACGGTGGATGCCTGGGCACCAGGAGCCGATGAAGGACGTAGGAGGCTGCGATAAGCCTCGGGGAGCTGCCAACCGAGCGTTGATCCGAGGATTTCCGAATGGGGGAACCCCGCACCAGTCATGTGGTGTGACCCGCGCCTGAACACATAGGGCGTGTGGAGGGAACGTGGGGAAGTGAAACATCTCAGTACCCACAGGAAGAGAAAACAACCGTGATTCCGTGAGTAGTGGCGAGCGAAAGCGGATGAGGCTAAACCGATCGCATGCCAAGCCGGCAGGCGTTGTGTGGTCGGGGTCGTGGGACGACTCAGATGGTTCTGCCGAACTGTCAGGGAGTCAGAAAGTCATGGGTTAGTGGAAGGCCTCTGGAAGGGGTCGCCGTAGAGGGTGAGAGCCCCGTACACGAAAACTCATGGCCTCCCGAGTCGTATCCCAAGTAGCACCGAGCCCGTGAAATTCGGTGTGAATCTGGCGGGACCACCCGCTAAGCCTAAATACTCCCTGGTGACCGATAGCGGACAAGTACCGTGAGGGAAAGGTGAAAAGTACCCCGGGAGGGGAGTGAAATAGTACCTGAAACCGTGTGCCTACAAGCCGTGAGAGCCTTATGCCCTTCGGGGCAGGGGTGATTGCGTGCCTTTTGAAGAATGAGCCTGCGAGTTAGCGGTACGTGGCGAGGTTAACCCGTGTGGGGTAGCCGTAGCGAAAGCGAGTCCGAACAGGGCGAATCAGTCGCGTGCTCTAGACCCGAAGCCGAGTGATCTACCCATGGCCAGGTTGAAGCGCGGGTAAGACCGCGTGGAGGACCGAACCCACTTAGGTTGAAAACTGAGGGGATGAGCTGTGGGTAGGGGTGAAAGGCCAATCAAACTCGGTGATAGCTGGTTCTCCCCGAAATGCATTTAGGTGCAGCGTCACGTGTTTCTTGCCGGAGGTAGAGCACTGGATGGTCTAGGGGCCCCACAAGGTTACTGAAATCAACCAAACTCCGAATGCCGGTAAGTGAGAGCGTGGCAGTGAGACTGCGGGCGATAAGGTTCGTAGTCGAGAGGGAAACAGCCCAGATCATCAGCTAAGGCCCCTAAGCGTGTGCTAAGTGGAAAAGGATGTGGAGTCGCAGTGACAACCAGGAGGTTGGCTTAGAAGCAGCCACCCTTGAAAGAGTGCGTAATAGCTCACTGGTCAAGTGGTTCCGCGCCGACAATGTAGCGGGGCTCAAGCACACCGCCGAAGCTGTGGCATTCACACGAGCCCGTCCAGTTCTTTCGGGAGCTGGGCCAGGTGTGTGGATGGGTAGGGGAGCGTCGTGTGGCGGTGGAAGCGGCGGAGTGATCCAGCCGTGGACGCCACACGAGTGAGAATGCAGGCATGAGTAGCGAAAGGGGAGTGAGAAACTCCCCCGCCGGATGACCAAGGGTTCCTGGGCCAGGCTAATCCGCCCAGGGTGAGTCGGGACCTAAGGCGAGGCCGACAGGCGTAGTCGATGGACAACGGGTTGATATTCCCGTACCCGCGAAAGAACGCCCATGCTGAACCCAGCGATACTAACCGCCCAAAGCCGGTGACTGACCTTCGGGTCTGATCCGGGGGAGCGCGGGACCTGGACTGGTAGTAGGCAAGCGATGGGGTGACGCAGGAAGGTAGTCCTACCGGTGAGTGGTAGTACCGGTGCAAGGGTGTGGCCCGCGATGTAGGTAAATCCGCATCGCATCCAGGGTGAGGCCCGACGCATAGCCGATTGAGGCGAATTGGATGATCCTATGCTGCCGAGAAAAGCCTCTAGCGAGTTCTTAGCGGCCCGTACCCCAAACCAACTCAGGTGGTCAGGTAGAGAATACCAAGGCGATCGAGCGAACTGTGGTTAAGGAACTCGGCAAAATGCCCCCGTAACTTCGGGAGAAGGGGGGCCATCTGCTGTGAACCGCCTTGCGCGGGGCAGCGGTGGGTGGCCGCAGAGACCAGTGAGAAGCGACTGTTTACTAAAAACACAGGTCCGTGCGAAGTCGAAAGACGATGTATACGGACTGACGCCTGCCCGGTGCTGGAACGTTAAGGGGACGGGTTAGCCGCAAGGCGAAGCTCAGAACTCAAGCGCCAGTAAACGGCGGTGGTAACTATAACCATCCTAAGGTAGCGAAATTCCTTGTCGGGTAAGTTCCGACCTGCACGAATGGCGTAACGACTTCTCAGCTGTCTCAACCACAGGCTCGGCGAAATTGCACTACGAGTAAAGATGCTCGTTACGCGCGGCAGGACGGAAAGACCCCGGGACCTTCACTATAGCTTGATATTGGTGTTCGGTTCGGCTTGTGTAGGATAGGTGGGAGACTGTGAAGCGGGCACGCCAGTGTTCGTGGAGTCATCGTTGAAATACCACTCTGGTCGAATTGGATGTCTAACCTCGGTCCGTGATCCGGATCAGGGACAGTGTCAGGTGGGTAGTTTAACTGGGGCGGTTGCCTCCCAAAATGTAACGGAGGCGCCCAAAGGTTCCCTCAGCCTGGTTGGCAATCAGGTGTCGAGTGCAAGTGCACAAGGGAGCTTGACTGCGAGACCGACGGGTCGAGCAGGAGCGAAAGCTGGGACTAGTGACCCGGCACCGGCATGTGGAAGCGGTGTCGCTCAACGGATAAAAGGTACCCCGGGGATAACAGGCTGATCTTCCCCAAGAGTCCATATCGACGGGATGGTTTGGCACCTCGATGTCGGCTCGTCGCATCCTGGGGCTGGAGTAGGTCCCAAGGGTTGGGCTGTTCGCCCATTAAAGCGGCACGCGAGCTGGGTTTAGAACGTCGTGAGACAGTTCGGTCCCTATCCGCCGCGCGCGTAAGAGACTTGAGAAGAGCTGTCCCTAGTACGAGAGGACCGGGACGGACGAACCTCTGGTGTGCCAGTTGTTCCGCCAGGAGCACTGCTGGTTGGCTACGTTCGGCAGGGATAACCGCTGAAAGCATCTAAGCGGGAAGCTCGCTTCGAGATGAGGTCTCTCACCGGGTCAACCGGGTAAGGCCCCCGCCCAGACCAGCGGGTTGATAGGCCGGAAGTGGAAGCGGCGCAAGTCGTGGAGCTGACCGGTACTAATAGGCCGAGGGCTTGACCACATACTCATCCAGCCCATTAGCAAGATGAATGCCGCGTCCACTGTGCAGCTCTGAAGGTACGGAACCCCGTGTTCCAGCCCCTTCAGCACCCAGCTCCGCCCTCACCGGCGGATGAATGGGTGCGGGGTACATCTTCACAGTGTTACGGCGGTCATGGCGAAAGGGAAACGCCCGGTCTCATTCCGAACCCGGAAGCTAAGCCTTTCAGCGCCGATGGTACTGCCCGGGGGACCGGGTGGGAGAGTAGGACGCCGCCGGACATAACTTCACGAAACGGGGGTCGGAGCATTGCGCTCCGGCCCCCGTTTTGTGCGTTTGTCCGCTTTCGTCGACCGACCGGGCACCGCTCCGACAGCGGGGTGCCGGGTGGATGCGATGCCGTTCAGGTGCCCCCACCGGGCGTGCGCCGTTCACCAGTGAGGTACGTAGACACCATGACTTCTCCGCGACGGGGGCCCTCCGGCTCCGACCGTGGCCGTAGCGCCGGCGGTGCCGGTCGCCCGCAGCGCCCCGCAGGGCACCGTGGATCCCGACCGACCGAGGGCAACCGGGGCGCGCGCCCCGCAGACGGCAGCCGCGGTGCTGCCGGCGGCGGGCGATCGTCACGTGACGATCGCCCGAGTGCATCAGGGGGTCCGGGCGGCGAGTGGCGCGACCGCCGACCTGCCGGCGAACGGTCGTCGGGTGCTCGCTCTGGCGGCGGTCGTCCGCAGGGGCAGGGGCGTCCGCAAGGCCAGGGACGTCCGCAGGGTGATCGCCCGGCGTGGCAGGACCGTCGGCCCGCGGGCGACCGGCCGCAGGGGTCGGGTCGTTCGTCGGGTGACCGTCCGGCGTGGCAGGACCGTCGCCCCGGCGGCGACCGACCCCAGGGTGCCGGTCGGTCGCAGGGTGACCGGCCGGCGTGGCAGGACCGCCGTCCCAGTGGCGACCGCCCTCAGGGCCAGGGCCGCCCTCAGGGTCAAGGGCGTCCGTCCGGTGACCGTCCGGCGTGGCAGGACCGTCGGCCCAGTGGCGACCGGCCGCAGGGGTCGGGTCGGTCTCAGGGGCAGGGCCGTCCGTCGGGTGACCGTCCGGCATGGCAGGACCGTCGCCCCGGCGGGGAGCGGCCGCAGGGTGCCGGTCGGTCGCAGGGTGATCGTCCGGCGTGGCAGGACCGCCGGCCTGGCGGGGACCGGCAGCAGGGTCAGGGGCGTCCGTCGGGTGACCGTCCGGCATGGCAGGACCGCCGCCCCGGCGGGGACCGGCCCCAGGGTGCCGGTCGGTCCCAGGGTGACCGTCCCGCTTGGCAGGACCGCCGGCCTGGCGGTGACCGACCGCAGGGGGACCGGCCGGGGTGGCAGGACCGTCGGCCTGGCGGTGACCGACCGCAGGGGGACCGGCCGGGGTGGCAGGACCGTCGGCCTGGCGGTGACCGACCGCAGGGGGACCGGCCGGGGTGGCAGGACCGTCGCCCCGGCGGCGACCGGCCCCAAGGTGCCGTTGGGTCGCAGGGTGATCGTCCCGCGTGGCAGGACCGTCGCCCCGGCGGCGACCGGCCGCAGGGGCAGGGCCGTCCGTCGGGTGACCGTCCGGCATGGCAGGACCGCCGGCCTGGCGGTGACCGGCACCAGGGCGCGGATCGGCCGCAGCGTGACCGTCCGGGAGGGCAGGACCGTCGTCCCGAGGTGGACACCGTGCGTCGGGCCCCGGGCCCTGCGTTGCCGGAGTGGGTGGATCCGCGAGACCTCGACCAGTCGGTCCGGGTCGCGCTGCGTGGTCTCGACTCTCGCAACGCCGACACGGTGGCTCGGCACCTCGTGGCCGCCGGCGGACTGGTCGACGACGAGCCCGAGTTGGCGCTCGAGCACGCGCGCGCAGCCCGGGACCGCGCGTCCCGGATCGCCGCCGTGCGTGAGGCCGTCGGTGTGGCCGCGTACCACGCCGGTGACTACGCCGAGGCCGCCCGTGAGCTGCGGGCCTACGCCCGGATGAGCGGCGACGACAGCTACCGCGCCGTCCTGGCCGACTGTGAGCGCGCCCTGGGCCGGCCGGAGAACGCGTTGCGGTTGGTCCAGGAGGCGCTGGGCACCGAGCCCGGTGACGACGAGCTCGTGGAACTGCGGCTTGTCGAAGCCGGAGCGCGACAGGACCTGGGCGAGACGGCAGCCGCGGCTCTCGTGCTCGAGGCCGCCCTCGGCGGCCGTCCGACCCCGGCTGCGCTGGTCACCCCGGATCTGGGTCAGCTCCGGCTGGCCACCGCGTACGCCGAGCTGCTCGACGCCCGTGGCGAGGAGGAACTGGCCGGGGAGTGGTTCGCCGCCATCGCCGCGGCAGACCCCGACGACCTCACCGGCGTCGCTGCCCTCTTCGCGGAGGAGGAATCCGAGGACGACGGGGACGAGGACGAGACGGAGGCCGACGAGGAGTTCGTCGTCGACGGCTCGGCCGCCGACGACGAGGCCGCCGACCAGGCGGACGACGACGTCGACGAGGAACAGCCGGGGGTCCCGACGGACGTCGCCGCGGCGGACAGCCCGGTCACCGGGACCACCGAGATCAGCGGGGTCGAGTTCGCCGACGTCGACTTCGGCGACGTCTCGGCCGACGACATCGAGGCGGAGGTGGCCGAGCTCCTCGGCGAGACGCCGCCCCCCGTCGAGCGCGACCACACGCGCCTGTTCCAGGAAGCACCCGGGCGCGACAACCCGGAGCAGGAGCCACCGACGGACTGACCGCCGTCGTCCACACCGGCCAGGTGCGTCCACAGACCGTGGGCACACCTGGCCGGTGTGCTGTCCGGGCGGCGAGGCTCGCGTCATGAGCCTCGCTGTCATCGACCGGAACGACGTCGTCCTGCGCGGTCGGCTGTCCGCCGCACCGGAACTGCGCCCACTGCCCAGTGGCGACACCCTGCTGGTGTTCAAGCTCGTCGTCCGCCGGGAGGATCCCCGGCCCCGGGGGCCGAAGTCCGACGTGATCACCTGCGTCAGCCTGCTGCCCGCCCTCCAGCGCTACGCCGCCGCCTGGACCCCCGATGACGTCGTCGAGGTGGAGGGGTCGCTGCAGCGCAGGTTCTGGCGGACCCCGACGGGGACGGCGGTCGCCTACGAGGTCACCTGCCGGCGCGGCCGCAAGGTCTCCCGCGGAGCGCCGCGGGCCGCGGTCGAGACGGGGTGAGGGGCGTCGAGCCGGGCGGGCCGCCGATCAGTCGCCGTGCGGCCGGAGGACCAGCCCGGTACGGGGCTTGGGCACGAAGAGGGTCGACTTGCGCGGCATCCGTGCCCCCGCCCGGGCGACCGCCGCGACGTCGGCCGGCGACGGGGAGCGCAGCAGCAGGGCCAGTCCCGCCCGCTCCTCGGCCAGCCGGAGCGCCTCCTCGACGTCGTGCGCGCCCAGCACCGAGGACGGGTCGTCCGGACGGCCCCACAGCCCGCCCAGGAGCGCGGCGTGGGCGAGGACGACGTCCAGCCGCCGCCAGGCGCTCGGGGCCTCGGCCGGCACGGCCGCCCGCATCGCCGGCGACGGCTCGGCCAGCTCGGCGACCCGGCTGCCGTCGGTGACCAGGAACGTCCCGTCAGCTCCGGTGTCCAGCCACTCAGCGATCACCGGCCGGACGTCGCTGCCGGACGGCGCGAGCTCGCGGACCGCGAAGCCGGCAGCGGCGGACTCCAGCGCGGCCGGCATCGAGAGCTCGGGCACCACGCGGTGGATCGCCCGCACTCGGAGACCGCCGGCCCCCATGGGCGTGACCAGGGCCAGCACGCTGCCGTGGCCGCTCTGGCCCCGCTGGTGGTCACGGGCGGCCGCGAACCGGTGGTGCCCGTCGGCGATCACCGCCCCCGTCCCGGCCAGGGCTCGGGTCAGCCGGTCCAGGACGTCCGCATCGGTCACCCGCCACAGCCGGTGCACCACGCCGTCGGGGTCGGCGACCTCCAGGGTGGGCGGGCCGTCCCCGGTCTGCCTGGTCAGGGCCGCCACCCCCGGGTCCGGGTCATGGGCGAGGACGATCGGCTCGAGGTCGGTGTCCGTCGCGGACAGCAGGGCGGCGCGACCGGCGACGGCCGGGGGGAAGGTGTCCTCGTGCGGGAGCACGGCCACCGACCCCGGGGCCGGCAGGGCCACCGCCCCCAGCCAGCCGATGGTGGGCACGGCTCCCGGCGCAGTCATCTCGTACCGCCACAGCGCGGGCTCCTCGTCGCGCACCAGCACGTCAGCGGCGAGCCAGGCGCGCAGCGTCTCCCCGGCAACGGCGGCGGACCGGCGGTCACGCTCCGCGCGGGTCGTCTCCCGGCCCGGCAACGGCTCGACGTCGGGCAGGATCAGGCGGACGATGTTGTGCGGATCGGCGGCGGCCAGACGGTCCCGCCCTGCCGGGTTCACGAGGTCGTAGGCCGGTGAGCTCACCCGTGCCAGGTGGTCGGCGCCGTGCTCGCGGTAGGTCAGCGCGCGGAACGGCCGGACGTCGAGGCCGGTCACGTCAGCGGGCGGGGCGTCCGCCGACGTCGTGGGCAGGCAGTCGTCGAGGGCACGTGGTCGATCGTAGGAGTGTCCGCGCCGGGGGCCGGGAGCGGTGCCCGCCGGCGGGCGGAGACGGGAGCGCCCGGGAGGGGCGCGGAGGAGGAGGTGCGGTGGCGGAGCCGGGACAGCCGGACGGCGGCGTGTACGACTGGTACCAGCGGGGGCTGCACCTGCTGGCCGACGGCAACCCCGATGCCGCTGCGACCCTGCTCGACCGGGCACTGGCCGCCGAACCCGGTTCGCGCAGCGTGCGGGAGGCCCTCGCCCGCGCCCAGTACGACGCCGGCCGGTACCGCGAGGCCATCGAGTCCTTCGGCGCGTTGATCGCGGTCGACCCCGCCGACGACTACGCCCAGTTCGGGCTCGGGCTGGCCGCCAGCCGGGCCGGTGAGCTGGAGCTCGCCGCCGAACACCTCGCGTTGGCCGTGGCGATGCGCCCCGACAAGGGCCACTACGCCCGGGCGTTGCGCGGTGTCCGGGCCCGGCGGGGGCCGGCGACCGAACCGCCCTGAGGCCCGGCCGCCCCGCCCCTGCGAAAGGATGAGGCCGTGAGCTCCGACGCTGGGTCCAGCCATCGCACCACCGACGCCCGTCCGCCGCTGGCCGCCGGCACCGACACGCCGCCCACCCAGGCCTACGACGTCGCCCTGCTCGACCTCGACGGGGTCGTCTACGTCGGCCCCGCTGCCGTCCCCGGGGTCCCCGCAGCCCTGCAGGCCGCCCGGGACGAGGGCATGCAGCTGGGCTTCGTCACCAACAACGCCGCACGGACACCGGAGCAGGTGGCCGCACACCTGACCGAACTCGGCGTGCCGGCCGCGCCCGAGGACGTCATCACCAGCTCGCAGGCGGCGGCGTCGGTCGTGGCCGGGCTCCTCGGACCGGGGGCCCGGGTCCTGCCGGTCGGTGGACCCGGGGTCGCGAGCGCCCTGGCGGCGGCCGGTCTGACGGTGGTCGAGCGGGCCGAGGACGACCCGGCCGCTGTCGTGCAGGGTTACGGCCCGCAGGTGGGCTGGGCGCAGCTCGCCGAGGCGGTGGTGGCAGTGCGGCAGGGTGCCCGGCACGTGGCCACGAACACCGACGCGACGATCCCCTCGCCCCGCGGCGTGCTGCCCGGCAACGGCGCGCTGGTCGGCGTCGTCCGGACCGTCACCGGGCAGGAGCCCCTGGTCACCGGCAAGCCCGACCCCGCCATGCACGCCGAGTGCGTCCGCCGGACCGGCGCCCGCCGGCCGCTGGTGGTCGGCGACCGGCTCGACACCGACATCGAGGGTGCTCGGCGGGGCGACGCGGCCAGCCTGCTGGTGTTCTCCGGGGTGGCGACCCCGGCCGACCTGCTCGCCGCCGGTCCGGTGCACCGGCCCGACCTGCTCTCCACCGACGCGGCCGGGCTGCTGGTCGCACACCCGGCGGTCACGCCGGTCGAGGCCGAGGGCACCTGGCGGTGCGGCGGCTGGGAGGCCGCCAGCGACGGGGAGCAGGTGTCGTTGCGCGCGGTCGGGCCGGAGCGGGACGGGGCCGACGGGCTGGACGGACTGCGTGCGCTCGCCGTCGCCCACTGGTCCCGGCACCCCGAGGAGGGACGTCCGGCGGTGGTACGCGCCGGGGACGATGCGGCTGTCGAGGCGCTGGACGGCTGGGGCCTGACCGCCGGGTGACGGCGACGGTGGGCGCCGGGGACGATGCGGCTGCCGAGATGTTGGCCGGCTGGGGCCTGACCGCTGGGTGACGACGGTGGCCGGCGCCGGTGGCGACGTGGCGGCCGAGGTGACGTGGCGGCCGACGTGTGGCCGGTTGGGCCCCTGACCCGCCGGGTGAGGGTCGAGACCGGCGGCTCAGAGGCGCGAGGCCGGCGGCTCGGAGGGTCGAGACCGGCGGGTCAGAGGAGCGAGCGCAGCCGCAGCATGTCGCGGAGGCCCGCTTCGAGCTTGATCCGGCCCGATGCCCACGCGGGCGCGAAGGACAGCTGCCCCGACGTCAGGGCCAGCAGGTCGTCGCTGGTCATGGTCAGCCGGATGTCGGCCTTGGGCACCGCCGGCCCGTCCGGCACGGCGGCCATGTCGTGCACCGAGCCGCGGGCCAGCCGGCCGGCAACCACCTGCTCCAGGTCGGTCAGCCGGCAGGAGACGCTGCGGTCCAGGTCTCGTGCGCCCTCCTTGGCGGCCAGCGTGCCGACGAAGTCGTCCAGGGCGGTCATGCACTCGTCCAGCGTCGCCACGTGTGGTGCCTCCTCCAGCCGATGACCGGGCTCGTCCCGGCCGGGCGGTCGGAGCGGCACGCTACCGGCGGGGACGGACAGTCGAAGCGGGCGGTCCAGGGCACGGTGCCGGTGCCGGCTCCGCGGTCCTGTGCCGGCAGTGCGATCCGGCGTACGCCGCCTGGGACCCGGACGCGTCGTGCGGTGACCGGGGCGCGTCGTGTGGGGACCCGGTGTGCGTTTCCCGGTGTCCGGGGCGCGTGGTGTGGGGACCCGGGGTGCGTCGTGCGGTGACCGGGGCGCGTCGTGTGGGGACCCGGGGTGCGTTGCCCGGTGACCGGGGCGCGTGGTCTGGGGACCCGGGGTGCGTTGCGCGGTGTCCGGGGCGCGTGGTGTGGGGACCCGGGGTGCGTTGCGCGGTGACCGGGGCGCGTCGCGGTGTCGGCGGGTGCCGCACGGTGACGGTGCACGTTGCGGGTCGTGCGGTCCGCTCGTCCACCGGCTCCTCCGGTGCGCCGTCGCCGGTCGGTGCCGGCCGGTAGCCTGCCAGGTGGTCGCCGAGTCCCGGTGGCCCGGAGCCGGTCACCGTCGGCTCCGGCAGTGACCGGCGTGGAGGAGGAGCCCGTGAGCGTGCCCGGCCAGCCCCGCCCGGTCCCGCGCCCGCCAGGCATCGCCCGGCCCGGTCCGGCTCAGCAGCCAGCCCGGCCCGGTCCGGCGCACGAGCCGGCCCAGCACGAGGCGGCCAGGCACCCGGCCCCCGCGACGCACGAGTCGGCGGTGCCCGTGCCTCCCGCGGCGTCCCCGTTCGCCGACCTGGACGGGCGGCCGGTGGCCGAGCACGTCGGGGTGTTCGAGGCCGAGCACGAGCGGCTGCAGCGCGAACTGTCCACCATCGACCAGCTCTGATGGCCCGCCGCAGCCGGCTCGACGCCGAGCTCGTGCGCCGCGGGCTGGCCCGCTCACGTGAGGACGCCGTCGCGCTCATCGCCGAGGGCCGGGTCACCGTCGGCGGTCAGGCCGCGACCAAGCCGGCCACCGGCGTGGAGGCGGGCACGCCGGTCGTCGTCCGCACCGATCCGGACGAACCGCGCTGGGTCTCCCGCGGGGCGCACAAGCTGATCGGCGCCCTGGACGCCTTCTCGGTCCCGGTCGAGGGCCGGCGCGCGCTGGACGCCGGCGCGTCCACCGGCGGCTTCACCGAGGTGCTGCTCCGCCGCGGTGCGCGGGAGGTCGTCGCGGTCGACGTCGGCTACGGCGAGCTCGCCTGGTCGCTGCGCACCGACGAGCGGGTCGCGGTCCACGAACGCACCAACGTCCGGGAGCTGACCCCGGAGGCGATCGGGGGAACGACCGACCTGGTGGTGGCCGACCTGTCGTTCATCTCGCTGCGGCTGGCGCTGCCCGCGCTCACCGGCTGCGCCGCGCCGGACGCCGACCTGCTGCCGATGGTCAAGCCGCAGTTCGAGGTCGGTCGGCACCGGCTCGGCTCCGGCGGCGTCGTCCGTGACCCGGCGCACCGCGCCGACGCCGTCGCCACCGTGGCGGCGGCCGCCGCCGAGCTCGGCTGGGGCACCGCAGGCGTGGTGGCCAGCCCGTTGCCCGGACCGGCGGGCAACGTGGAGTTCTTCCTCCGGCTCCGCCGGGACGCACCCCCACCGGACCGGGCCGACATCGACCGAGCAGTACAGGAAGGACCACAGTGACCCAGCCCCAGCCAGGCGCACCGGCGGGCGCCGCCGACGAGGACCGGCCGGCTCCCCGGCGGGTGCTGCTGGCGGTGCACACCGGGCGCGCCGACATCGTCGGGCTCGCCCGCTCCGCCGCTGCCCGGCTCGCCGAGGCCGGCATCGTGGTCCGGTTGCTGGAGGACGAGGCCGAGGCGATGGCCGTGCCCGGCGCGGAGGTCTGCCCCTTCGGCCCGGATGCGGCCCACGGCGTGGAGGTCGTGCTGGTCTTCGGGGGCGACGGCACCTTCCTGCGGGCCGCCGAGATGGCGCGCAGCACCGACGCCGCGATCACCGGGGTCAACCTGGGCCGGGTCGGCTTCCTGGCGGAGACCGAGCCCGAGGCGGTCGAGGAGATGATCGCGGCGGTGCAGCGTTGCGAGTACGCGGTGGAGGAGCGGCTCACCCTCGAGGCCACCGTGCTGGACGCCGAGGGCCGGCCCACCGGTGAGGGCACCTGGGCACTCAACGAGGTCTCGGTGGAGAAGGTCGAGCGCTCCCGGGTGCTCGACGTCGTCCTGGAGGTCGACGGGCACCCGCTGACCAGCTTCGGCTGCGACGGCATCCTGTGCGCCACCCCCACCGGCTCCACCGCCTACGCCTTCTCCGCCGGTGGCCCGGTCGTCTGGCCCGACGTCGAGGCGCTGCTCCTCGTCCCGACCAACGCGCACGCCCTCTTCGCCCGGCCGCTGGTCACCTCGCCGACCTCCGTGCTGACCATCGCCGTCCCGCCGGACGGCACCCGGGCACGGGTGTCGGCCGACGGCCGGCGGGTCGTCGACGTGCCCGACGGCGGCCGGGTCGAGGTCCGGCGCTCCGAGCGGCCGGTGCGGATCGCCCGGATGAACCCGACCGCGTTCGGTGACCGGCTGGTCGCCAAGTTCGGGTTGCCGGTGCGGGGCTTCCGGGACGCCCGCTCCCACGGGCCCGGCCACGAGGCGCCCACCGGGCGCACGAACGTGCTGACCGGCGACGTCAACACCAGCGACGGCGCACTGCGCACCCCGGAGGAGGTGGGCGGTGGCCACCCGGACGGCAAGGCGTGAGCGGCCGGCTCCCCAGCCGGAGCCGACACCGGGGCACAACGGAGCCCTGTCGGAGCTGCACATCCACGGCCTGGGCTCCATCGACGACGTCACCCTGGAGCTCGGCCGCGGCCTGACCGTGGTCACCGGGGAGACCGGCGCCGGCAAGACGATGGTGGTGACCGGCCTGAGCCTGCTGTTCGGCGGGCGGGCGGACCAGGGGCGGGTGCGCGCGGGGGTGCGGGCCGGCGTCGAGGGCCGGCTGGTCCTGCCGCCGGACTCCCCGGTGTGGGCCCGCGCCGCCGACGCCGGAGCCGAGCCCGACGAGGACGGCAGCCTCATCCTCGCCCGCAGCTTCAGCGCCGAGGGGCGCTCTCGGGCCCACCTGGGTGGCCGCAGCGTGCCCGTCGGCGTGGTCGCCGAGCTGGCCGAGGAGGTGCTCGCGGTCCACGGGCAGACCGACCAGCTGCGGCTGACCCGCCCCGCGGAGCAGCGGCGTGCGCTGGACCGGTACGCCGGC
This sequence comes from Modestobacter marinus, assembly GCF_011758655.1. Lineage (NCBI taxonomy): Bacteria > Bacillati > Actinomycetota > Actinomycetes > Geodermatophilales > Geodermatophilaceae > Modestobacter > Modestobacter marinus. The sequence continues at coordinate 658,623 of NZ_JAAMPA010000002.1, read as the reverse complement.
GCCGCGCACCTCGCCCTCGTCGAGGAGCACCGCGCCGCCCACGCGACCTGGCGTGCGCTGGCCGACGACCTGGACCGCCGCCGCGGCCAGGCCCGGGAGCTCGCGCAGGCCGCCGACGTCCTGCGGCACGGCCTGGAGGAGATCGCCGCCGTGGCACCGGAGCCGGGTGAGGACGTCGACCTCGACACCCTGGCCAAGCGGCTCGGTGACGCCGACGCGCTCCGCTCGGTCGCCGACACCGCCCGGCTGGCCCTCGTCGGCGACGTCACCGGTGAGCTCGGCGGCGACGGCGACCTCCCGCAGGACGCCACCAGCGCGCTGGCCACGGCCGAGCGGGCGCTGGCCGGCTCCGACGACCCCACCCTCGTCCTGCTCGCCCAGGACCTCGCCGACGCCGTGGCCGTGGTCTCCGACGTCGGCGTGCAGCTGGCCAGCTACGTCGCCGACCTGGACGCCGACCCGGCCCGGCTGGCCGAGGTGCTCGACCGCCGGGCCGCGCTCACCGCGCTGGTCCGCAAGTACGCCGACCCGGGGGAGGGGCTGGCCGGGGTGCTGGCCTGGTCCGCCGACGCGGCCGACCGGCTGTCCCAGCTCGACGTCTCCGACGAGGCGCTGGCGACGCTGGAGGCCGAGCGGGACGCCGCCCGCGCGGAGCTGGCCGCCCTGTCCGCCCGGGTCACCGCCGGTCGCCAGGCCGCCGCGGAGGGCTTCGCCGCCGAGGTGGGCGGCGAGCTGGCCGGGCTGGCGATGAAGAACGCGCAGGTCTCCTTCCGGATCGACACCGACGTCGACCAGCCCGGGCCGGACGGTGCGGACGAGGTCGTCCTGTTGCTGTCACCGCACCCGGGGGCCCCGGCCCGTCCGGTGCACAAGGGGGCCTCCGGCGGTGAGCTGTCCCGGGTGATGCTGGCCATCGAGGTCGTGTTCGCCGGCGCCGACCCGGTGCCGGTGATGGTCTTCGACGAGGTGGACGCCGGGGTGGGCGGTCAGGCGGCCGGGGAGATCGGCCGGCGGCTGGCCCGGCTGGCCCGGGAGCACCAGGTCGTCGTCGTCACCCACCTGGCCCAGGTCGCCGCCTTCGCCGACACGCACCTGGTCGTGGACAAGTCACCGGACACCGCCCTGGGCGTCACCGCCACGGACATCCGGGCGGTGCGGGACGAGGACCGGGTGCGGGAGCTGGCCCGGATGCTGTCCGGCCTGGCCGACAGCGACACCGGCCAGGCCCACGCCCGGGAACTCCTCGCCGTGGCGGCCGGACGGCAGTAGACCGTCAGGCCCGCACTGCCCGCACCGCCCGCGAGCGGTGCGGGGAGTGCGGGGTCCCTCAAGAGCGCTTGGCGTAGCCGGCCAGGCCGAACTGCAGCAGCGCGAGCCCGCGGCGGCCGCGGGCGCGCAGCTCGCTGACCAGCTCGGCACCGGACTCGCCGGCCAGCACCCGGTCCCGGGCCAGCTCCAGCAGCGCCGAGTACAGGCCCAGGACGGCGTTCGCGGCCAGCCACGGCTCCAGGTCCCCGGGGGCGGCGCGGGTCTCCAGGGTGATCTGCTCGGCCAGGGTGTCGGTGAGCGCGCCGAGGATCTCCCGCTCCCGGGCCTGCAGCGTCCGGCTGCCGCGGATGATCCGGGCCATCTCGGCGACGCCCTCGGCCGCCGCGGGGGAGCCGAGCTGGCTCACCGCCACGACGACGAAGCCACCGGCGGCAGCCGCGGCCGACTCCCCGGCCGGGCGCCGGCGGACGGCGTCCAGCAGCGCCGCCCGCATCGGCGGGTCGGCCTCGAAGACCAGCCCCTCCTTGACCGGGAAGTGGTTGAAGACGGTCTTCTCCACGACCCCGGCCCGCTGGGCGATCTGGAGCACGCTGACGTGGTCGAAGCCCCGCTCGGCGAACAGCTCGGCCGCCGCGTCGACGATGGCCTCCCGGGTGCGCTGGCGGCGCTGCTCCCGGAGGTCGGGGCCGCGCCGCTCCCGCCGCCGGGCGCGCCGGCCGGGGCCGGCCGCGTCCGCGGGCTCGCCCGCCGGCTGGGCGGCGCTGCCGGCCGGGCCGGTGGGCTCGGCCGGCAGCCGTTCTGTCGTGTTCGGGGCCACCGCCGCAGGGGGAGTCGCGGCGGCGGGGACCGGCGGCCGGGACGGCAACGGCACCACCCGGGCGGACGGCGGCTCCGCCGCTCCGGGCGCGGTGTTCGCCGGGTCGCCGGCGGCGGTGCTGGTGGGCTCGACGTCCGGCGCGGCGGCGTCGTCGGCGAGCAGGTCGGTCGCTGTACTCCGGCGCGCGGAGGCCCCTGCAGTCACAGCAGTCACGCTAGTGACGGGCCGGTCCCGTCCCCGGGCAGCGACACCCGGTCATCGCCCCGGCGAGTCGGCCGACACCTGGTGTCGCTCACCGAGCGTGAGGGGTTGGTCGCACTCGCGCGTCGGGAGGGAAGGGTCCGATCGGCCCGTGGGAGCATCGACCCCATGCGCATCGGCACCCTGCGGCGCGGACGGTCGTCCGACACGGCTCCCGGCGTGACCGGCACCGTCCGCGTCGACCGGCGGACCAAGAACCTGACCAAGCGGCTCCGGCCGGGCGAGATCGCCGTGATCGACCACCTGGACATCGACCGCGTGAGCGCCGACTCGCTCGTGGCGGGCAAGGTCGCCGCCGTCGTCAACGCCTCGCCGAGCATCTCCGGCCGGTACCCCAACCTCGGCCCGGGGATCCTGGTCGAGGCGGGCATCCCGCTGGTCGACGGGGTGGGCAAGGAGGTCCTCGCCCAGCTGAAGGAGGGCACCGAGGTCCGGCTGGAGGGCAACCAGCTCTACGCCGGTGACACCGTCGTGGCCGAGGGCGTCGAGCAGACCCCGGAGACCGTCGCCGCCGCGATGGCCGAGGCGCGGGCCGGGCTGTCGGCGCAGTTGGAGGCGTTCGCCGCCAACACCATGGAGTACATGAAGCGCGAGCGCGCGCTGCTGCTCGACGGGGTGGGCGTCCCCGACGTCACGACCCGGATCGAGGGCCGGCACGTGCTGGTCGTCGTCCGCGGGTACGACTACAAGGAGGACCTCCAGGCCCTGCGCCCCTACATCCGGGACTACCGCCCGGTGCTCATCGGGGTGGACGGCGGCGCCGACGCGCTCAAGGAGGCCGGCTACCAGCCGGACATGATCATCGGCGACATGGACTCGGTGAGCGACTCCGTGCTCCGGTGCGGCGCCGAGGTGGTCGTGCACGCCTACCCCGACGGTCGCGCGCCCGGCCTCCAGCGGGTCACCGACCTCGGGGTCGAGGCCATCACCTTCCCGGCCGCGGCGACCAGCGAGGACATCGCGATGCTGCTGGCCGACGAGAAGGGCGCCACGCTGATCGTCGCCGTCGGCACCCACGCCACGCTGGTCGAGTTCCTGGACAAGGGCCGCGGGGGCATGGCCTCGACCTTCCTCACCCGGCTCCGGCTGGGCGGGAAGCTCGTCGACGCCAAGGGCGTGAGCCGGCTGTACCGCAGCCGGATCTCCACCCTGGCCCTCGTGCTGCTCGTGCTGGCCGCCCTCCTGTCGATCACCGCCGCGCTCGCCGTGTCCACCGCCGGCCGCGTCTACCTCGACCTGCTCATCGACCAATGGGACAGCTTCGTGTTCTGGTTGGAGAACCTCTTCTCGTGATCGACTTCCGCTACCACCTGGTCTCCCTGATCGCGGTCTTCCTGGCCGTGGCCCTGGGGATCGTCATCGGCACCACGCAGCTCAACGGGCCGGTGCTGACGAACCTGCAGAACCAGGTGGCCGCCCTCCAGGACGACAAGCGGCTGCTGGAGGACGAGACCCAGGAGCTGCAGACCGCGCTGGACCGGGTCGGCAGCTTCGAGCAGGCGGTCGGCCCCGCGCTGGTCGCCGACACCCTGGCCGAGCGCAGCGTGCTGCTCGTCGTCGGCAGCGAGGAGGTCCCGGCCGAGACGGTCGAGGGCGTCACCGCGCTGCTGGCCGACGCCGGGGCCACCGTCAGCGGCACCGTGCGGCTGCCCGCGGGGTTCGGTGACCCGGCCAACGAGGCGGCCCTGCGCAGCTACCTGACCGGCCCCGGGCTGCCGCCCGGCGTCACGCCTGCGGAGAGCGACGACACCGGTGAGCTCCTCGCCGACGTGCTGGCCGACGTGCTCGTCGTCCCCGGCACCGGCAGCGAGGACGCCGGCGTCGTCCCCGACCCCTCGGCCACCGCCTCGGTGCTGGCCGGGCTCGAGGAGCTCGAGGTGCTCAGCCGGGACACCTCCTCGGTGGCCCCGGCCGACTTCGCCGTGCTGCTGACCGCGGGCACCGCCTCCGGCGACGACGCCGAGGAGCGCACCACCGCCATCGTCCAGTTGGCCACCGCGCTGGACGCCCGCGGTTCCGGCGCCGTCATCGCCGGTGACCTCGCCGCGGTCGAGGACGGCGGCCTGGTCGGCGCGGTCCGCGCGGACCGGCCGCTCTCCGACGGGCTGTCCACGATCGACAACGCCGACACCCCGGCCGGCCAGATCAGCACCGTGCTCGCGCTGGCCGCCGAGGCCACGGGCACCTCCGGCCAGTACGGCATCGGCGAGGGCGCCCAGCCGGTGCCCACGCCCGTCCCGTGACCGGGTCGGTCCGCACGCGCGCCGCGCTCGCCGCGGGCGCCGCCGGGGCTGCGCTGGCCGGCCTGGCCGGCGCCGACACGCTCACCACCCGCCCGGTGGGGGCGCCGTGGCGGCGCACCAACTACGCCGGGCGCCCGGTGACCCTGCTGGGTGGCCCGGTGCTGGCCGTCACCGCGACCGGGTCGGCGGTGCTCGGCGCCCCGGCGGGTCAGCGGGTGGCGGCCGCCGTCGTCGGTGCCGTCGCCGGAGCGGTGGGCGGCTACGACGACCTGGCCGGCGCCCGGCCGGAGCAGGCCCGGGACAAGGGGCTGGCCGGTCACCTGGCCGCGCTGCGGGCCGGGCGGGTGTCGGCGGGTGCGGTGAAGGTCGCCGGGATCGGTGCCGCCGCGGCGGTCGCCGCCGTGCTGACCCGCCGGGGGACCGGGGCCGCCGCCGTCGTCGACGCCGTGCTGACCACCGGTCTGGTCGCCGGGACGGCGAACCTGGTCAACCTGCTGGACCTGCGTCCCGGCCGGGCCGCCAAGGCCGCCGTGCTGCTGTCCGCGGCCACCGTGGGCGGCCCCGCCGGTGGGCTGGTCGCCGGCCCGCTGGGCGCGGGCCTGGCCGTGCTGCCCGCGGACCTCGGGGAGCGGGTCATGCTCGGCGACTGCGGGGCCAACGCCGTCGGCGCCCTGCTCGGCCTGCGGCTGGCCGCGTTGCCGGGGCGGGGCTCCCGGGCCGGGCTGCTCGGTGCGGTCACTGCACTCACCCTGGCCAGCGAGAAGGTCAGCTTCACCCGGGTCATCGAGTCGACCCCAGGCCTGCGGGAGCTCGACCGGCTCGGCCGCCGCCGGGCGTGACCGTCGTGCAGCACCCGGGGGGACGTCCCCGCGGGCGGGGCCGGCGATGACCAGCACCACCCGCCGGCGGGCCGTGCAGGGTGTGGCCGGGGCGGCGCTGCTGATCTCGGTGCTCACCGTGCTGGCCCGGCTGGCCGGGTTCGGGCGCACCGTGGTGTTCACCAACGCCGTCGGCGCCGGCAGCACGGCGGACACCTACGTCGCGGCCAACAACGTCCCGAACATCGTCTTCGAGGTGGTCGCCGGCGGTGCGCTGGCCAGCCTCGTCGTGCCGATGCTCGCCGGGGGGATCGCCGCTGGGGACCGGGAGCAGGTGCGCCGCACGGCCGGCGCGCTGCTGGGCTGGGCCCTGCTGGTGCTGGTGCCGCTGGCCGGGCTGCTCGCCCTGTTCGCCCGGCCGATCGCCGAGGCGCTGCTCGGGGACGACCCGGCCGAGGTGGAGCTCGCCGCCCGCTTCCTGCTCGTCTTCGCCCCGCAGGTGGTGCTCTACGGCATCGCGGTGGTGCTGACCGGCGTGCTGCAGGCGCACCGCCGGTTCGCCGGGCCGGCGCTGGCGCCGCTGCTGTCCACCCTGGTGGTCGCCTCCGCCTACCTGCTGTTCGCCGGCCTCGACGGCAGCCGCACGGTGGGGGAGCTGTCCACCACGGCCGAGCTGGTGCTCGGGGTGGGGACGACGCTGGGGGTCCTCGCGCTCGCGGCGTCCCTGCTGGTGCCGCTGCGCGGCCTGCGGCTGGGGCTGCGGCCCTCGCTCCGCTTCCCGGTCGGGGCGGCGCCCCGGGTGCGCCGCCTCGCGCTGGCCGGGGTGCTCACCCTCGCCGGCCAGCAGCTGGTCGCCCTGGTGGCGATCCGGCTGGCCGCCGATGCGCCCGACGGCACCCAGGTCGCCTACTTCGCCGGGATGACCGTCTTCCTGCTGCCGTGGGCCGCGCTCGCCGTGCCCCTGGCCACCTCGGTCTACCCGGGGCTCACCGAGCGGGCCGCGGTCGGCGACGAGGACGGGTACCGGCGGGCGCTGGCGCCGGCCGTCGTCCTCACCGTGGTGAGCGGTGCGGTGGCCGCGGCCGGCCTGGTCGCGGTCGCCGGTCCGATGGCCCGGGTGTTCCTGGCCGCACCGGAGAACGCCGGCGCCGCGGGCGCGCTCCAGTCGGCGATCGCCGCCTTCGCCCCCGGCCTGGTGGGCTACGGGCTGGTGGCGCTGCTCACCCGCGCCCTGTACGCCCGGGGGACGTGGCGCGCGCCGACGGTCTGCGTGGTCGGTGGCTGGCTGGTGGCCGTCGCCGCGGACCTCGTGCTGGCGGCGGTGCTGCCCCCGGCCGACCGCGCGCTCGCGCTGGCCGCCGGGCACAGCATCGGCGTCACCGTGGCCGGGGCGGCGCTCGTGCTCGTGGTGGCCCGGCAGGTCGGCGCCGGTGCGCTGGCCGGGCTGGCCCGCACCGGCGGCCCGGCGCTGCTGGCCGGCGTCCTCGCGGGTGCGGCCGGCCTGCTCACCGCGCGGGCACTCGGCGCCGACCCCGTGCCCGAGGACGGCGTGCTCGCCGCGGTCGGCATCGGGCTGGCGGCCGGCGGGGTCGTGCTCGTGGTCGCCGCGGCGGTCATGATGGGGACCTCCCGGCGGCCCTTGACCGCGGCCGTCCAGGGCCTGCGGGGCGCCGGGGCACCAGGAGGGGACCGATGAGCGAACAGCCTCTCCTGGCCGGACGCCGGATCGCCGAGGTGCTGGCCACCAGCACCGGGGGCGTCGGCACGCACCTGCGCTCGGTGCTGTCCGCGCTGGGACGCTCCGGTGCGTCCGTGCGGGTCTGCGGCCCGCAGGCCACCGAGGAGCTGTTCGGCTTCACCGCCACCGGCGCGGAGTTCCGCCCGGTGGGCATCTCCGCGGGGCTCGACCCGGTCGCCGACCTGCGGGCCGTCCGCGCACTGCGCCGGGCCACCGCGGAGGCGGACCTGGTGCACGCCCACGGGCTGCGGGCCGGGCTGGTCGCCGCGGCGGCCCGTGCGTCGGCCGGGCGGCGTCGCCGGCCGCTGGTGCTGACGCTGCACAACGCGCTGCCCGAGGGCGGCGGGGTCCGCCGCCGGGTGCTGCAGGCCGCCGAGCGGGCCACCGTCCGGAGCGCCGACGTGGTGCTGGCCGCGTCCGGCGACCTGGCGGACAACGCCCGCCGGCTCGGTGCACGGGACGTGCGGGTCGCCCCGGTCTCCGCCCCGCCGCTGGAGCCAGCCCGGCGGGACCGTCGCGAGGTCCGGCGCGAGTTCGGGCTCGACGACGACCGCCGGCCGCTGGTCGTGGCCATCGGGCGGCTGCACCCGCAGAAGGGGTACGACTCGCTGCTGGACGCCGTCCGCCGGTGGTCGGCCGACCCGCGGCTGCGGCCGGAGCCGCTGGTGGCCATCGCCGGGGACGGTCCGCTGGCCGACGAGCTCTCCCGGCGGATCGCCGCCGAGGGGCTGCCGGTGACCCTGCTGGGGCGGCGCACCGACGTCGCCGACCTGCTCGGCGCCGCGGACGCCTGCGTGCTGCCCTCGGTGTGGGAGGCGCGGTCGCTGACCGCCCAGGAGGCGCTGCGGGCCGGGACGCCGCTGGTCGCCACGGCCGTGGGCGGGATCCCGGAGCTGGTCGGGGACGCCGCGGAGCTGGTGCCCGCCGGCGACGCCGCGGCCCTGGCCGAGACCGTTGCCCGGGTGCTCACCGACCCCGCCGAGATCGCCCGGCTGGGGGCGGCCGGCCCCCGTCAGGCGGCCAGCTGGCCCGACGAGGCGGCCACCGCGGCCGCGCTGGTCGAGCTCTACCGGGAGCTGCTCGGGCCGCCCGAGGGGCGACGATGAGCCGGGCCGGGGCCCTCCCGCGGCTGCTCCCGGCCTGCCTGGTCCTCCTCGCCCTGCTCGGTGGGCTGCTCGGGGGCGCGGCCGGCCCCGCCGCCGCTGCCACACCCGAGGGACCGTGGTCGGCCACCCGGGTGGTGGACGTCGGCGTCGCCGGGCTGACCTGGTCGGACCTGGACCCCGAGCGCACCCCCGAGCTCTGGGCGCTGGCCGAGGAGTCGGCCATCGGGGCGCTGTCGGTGCGGGCCGCCCGGCCCACCACCTGCCTGCTGGACGGCTGGGCCACCCTGGGGGCCGGCAACCGGGCCCGCTACCCGGGCGCGGTCGAGCCGGTGCCCCCGGTGCCCGTGCCCAGCGTCCCGCTCGACGAGGACGGCGTGGCGCTGGACGGCGCCGAGGAGGACCCCGCCGCCGTCCAGCCCGACACCCGGCTGTCCTGGTGCGGGCTGGAGGAGCAGGTGGCCGAGGTCGGGCTCGCCGAGCCGCGGCGGACCGTCGCCCGGGTGGCCGCCGACGAGGCGACCGCCCGGTTCGGCGCCGAGCCCGGTGCGCTCGGTGAGGCGGTGGAGTGCAGCACGGTGGTCGGCCGCGCCGGCTCGCTGGCGGTGGCGGGGGAGACCGGTGAGTTCACCGTCCGCGACCGGCTGCCGACCGAGCCCGCCGAGGTCGCCGCGCTGCTGGCCGCCTGCCCGCTCACCGTCGTCTCGCTGGACCAGCTCACCGACGCCGCCGCCCCGGTCGTCGAGGAGAGCGACACCGGCACCCAGCCCTCCCGCCGGGAGGCGGCGCTGACGGTCATCGACGAGACGGTCGGCCGGGTCCGCGACGCGGTGGCCGAGCTGCCCGGGGACACCCTCGTCCTGCTGCAGGGCGTGTCGGAGGTCAACGGCGGCCGGCCGCAGCTGCACGTGGGGCTGGCCCACGGCCCGGGCGTCCCCCCGGGCTGGCTGACCAGCGCCAGCACCGGACGGGCGCCCTTCGTCCAGCTCATCGACGTCGCGCCCACGATCCTGCAGGCACTCGGCCTGGAGCGGGTCGCCTCCATGAACGGGCAGCCGTTCCGGGTGGCCGGCGACCGGCCGGACCTCGCGACCGCGATCGCCGAGCTGGAGCAGATCAACACCCGGGCCGTCGTGCACTACCGCAGCACCAGCACCACCTTCTGGCTGCTGGTGGTGCTCAACGGCGCCGTGGTCGTGCTGGGGCTGCTCGGGCTGGGTGGCTGGGCCGGTGGGTGGTTCCCGGGCCGGGGCCGCGGGCGGGTGCGCAGCTGGCTGCAGCGACGCACGCCGGGACCGCGGCGGACGGCGGCGCTGCGGGTCGCCGCGCTGGCCGTGGCCGCCGTCCCGGTGTCGACCTACCTGGCCAACCTCGTGCCCTGGGAGCTCAGCCCGGCGCCGCGCGTGGCGCTGGCGGGCTCGGTGCTCGGCTGCGCCCTCGCGGTGACCGCGGTGGCCGCGCTGGGGCCGTGGCGGCGGACCCGGCTGGGCCCGGCGGTCGCCGTCCTGGTGGTCACCCTGGCCACCCTGGTGGGCGATGTGCTCACCGGCTCCCACCTGGAGCTCGACGGGCTGCTGGGCTACGACGCCATCGTGGCCGGTCGGTTCACCGGGTACGGCAACCTCAGCTTCGGGCTGCTGGCGGTCAGCTCCCTGCTGCTCACCGCCGCGGCGGCTGCCGCGGTGGCCCGCCGGGCGGGGACGCCTGGCCGCCGGCACTGGCTGCTGCCGGTGCTGGTGGCCGGGCTGGGCACCGTGGGGGTGATCGGCGCGCCGTCACTGGGCCGGGACTTCGGCGGCGTGCTGGCCGCCGTCCCCGGGTTCCTGGTGCTCGGCATGCTGCTGGGCCGGATCCGGGTCACCGTCGTCCGGCTCGTGGCGGTGCTGGCCGTCGCCGTGCTGGCCGTCGGCACCGTCGCGGTGCTCGACTGGCTCGGCCCGGCCGACGAGCGCAGCCACCTGGGCCGCTTCGTCGGGCAGCTGCTGGACGGCCAGGCCTGGACCGTGGTGAGCCGGAAGGCCCAGGCCAACCTCAACATCCTGCTGGGCAGCCCGCTGGCCTGGATGCTGCTGGTCGCACTGGTCGCCGCGGTGTGGCTGCTGCGCCCCGGTGGGCTGCTGCGCAGCCGCCCCGGCCGGTCGGCGGCGGGCCTGCCCGCCGACGACCTGCGGGTGCTGCGGGCCGCGCTCGTCGCGATCGCGCTCAGCCTGACCCTGGGCGCACTGGTCAACGACAGCGGCGTCGCCCTCCCGGCCACCGCCGCCACCGTCCTGGTGCCGCTGCTGGTGTGGCTGGTCGCCGGCGCACCGGACGGCGACCGGGCCGACCGGCAGCTGCCGGGACCGGTGCCGGGCTCTGCGCCGGAGGCGTCGTCAGGCTCTGCGCGGGAGGCCCCGGGAGCCCGTGTTAACGTGGGCGTCCGTGGGTCGACTGGCAGAACCTCGTGACCGCGGACCTCTTCTCCCCAACTCCCAGCCGACGAAGTTCGTCTTCGTCACCGGCGGCGTCGTGTCGTCACTGGGCAAGGGACTGACAGCAAGTTCTCTGGGGGCGTTGCTCTCCAGCCGTGGCCTGCGGGTCACGATGCAGAAGCTCGACCCGTACCTGAACGTGGACCCGGGGACGATGAACCCGTTCCAGCACGGCGAGGTGTTCGTCACCGAGGACGGCGCCGAGACCGACCTGGACATCGGGCACTACGAGCGGTTCCTGGACACCGACCTGACCGGCCGGGCCAACGTGACCACCGGCCAGGTGTACTCCGACGTGATCGCCAAGGAGCGGCGCGGGGAGTACCTGGGCGACACGGTGCAGGTGATCCCGCACATCACCAACGAGATCAAGGCGCGCATCCTCGCCGGGGCCGACGGCCCCGAGCGGGTCGACGTGGTCATCACCGAGGTCGGCGGCACGGTCGGCGACATCGAGTCGCTGCCGTTCCTCGAGGCCGCGCGGCAGGTGCGGCACGAGATCGGCCGGGACAACTGCTTCTTCCTGCACATCTCGCTGATCCCCTTCATCGCCCCCTCCGGTGAGCTGAAGACGAAGCCGACCCAGCACTCGGTCGCCGCGCTGCGCAGCATCGGCATCCAGCCCGACGCCCTGGTCTGCCGCTCGGACCGGGAGATCTCCGAGGGCCTCAAGCGCAAGATCAGCCTGATGTGCGACACCGAGGCCGAGGGCGTCATCTCCTGCCCCGACGCCCCGTCGATCTACGACATCCCCAAGGTGCTGCACCGCGAGGGCCTGGACGCCTTCGTCGTCCGCCGGCTGGGCCTGCCGTTCCGGGACGTCGACTGGACCGTGTGGGGCGACCTGCTGGACCGGGTCCACGACCCGAAGCAGACCGTCACCGTGGCGCTGGTCGGCAAGTACATCGACCTGCCCGACGCCTACCTCTCGGTGACCGAGGCGCTGCGGGCCGGTGGGTTCGCCCACCGCTCGCGGGTGCAGATCCGCTGGGTTCCCTCCGACGACTGCGAGACCCCCGAGGGCGCGGCGGCCGCGCTGGCCGGGGTGGACGGCGTCTGCGTGCCCGGCGGCTTCGGGGTGCGCGGCATCGAGGGCAAGCTGGGCGCGATCCGGCACGCCCGGGTCAACGGCATCCCCACCCTGGGCCTGTGCCTGGGCCTGCAGTGCATGGTCATCGAGGTGGCCCGGGACCTGGCCGGCATCGCCGACGCCAACTCCACCGAGTTCGACCCGGAGACGCCCGACGCGGTCATCTCCACCATGGCCACCCAGCTCGACGTGGTGGCCGGCCGGGGCGACATGGGCGGCACCATGCGCCTGGGCAGCTACCCGGCCGCGCTGCAGAAGGGCTCGGTCGTCGCGGCCGCCTACGGCGCGACCGAGATCACCGAGCGGCACCGGCACCGGTACGAGGTGGCCAACGCCTACCGGGACCGGCTGACCGAGGCGGGGCTGGTCTTCTCCGGCACCTCGCCCGACGGCACCCTGGTCGAGTTCGCCGAGCTCCCCGCTGACGTCCACCCGTTCTTCGTCGGCACCCAGGCGCACCCGGAGCTGAAGAGCCGGCCCACCCGGCCGCACCCGCTGTTCGCCGCCTTCGTGCAGGCCGCCGCCGGCTACCAGGACGCCGCCCGGCTGCCGGTGCCCGAGGACGAGCAGGTCGGCATCTGATGGCGCACGAGTACGACGTCGTGGCCTCCGAGGAGGTCTACGCCGGCCGGATCATCTCGCTGCGCAAGGACACCGTGGCGATGCCCGGCGGCGGGGACAGCGTGCGCGAGGTCGTGCACCACCCCGGCGCCGTCGGCGTCGTGGCCCTGGACGACCAGGACCGGGTGGTCATGCTCCGCCAGTACCGGCACCCCGTCGGGGCGCACCTGTGGGAGGTGCCGGCCGGGCTGCTCGACGTCGACGGCGAGCCCCCGGTGGACGCCGCCCGCCGCGAGCTGGCGGAGGAGGTGCAGCTGTCGGCCGAACGCTGGTCGCTGCTGACCACCCAGCACCCCTCGCCGGGCTTCTGCGACGAGCTCGTGGTGCTCTACCTGGCCGAGGGGCTCAGCGACGTCGCCCGCCCCGACGGCTTCACCGTCGAGCACGAGGAGCTGGACATGACGGTGGAGCGGGTGCCGCTGGCCCAGGCCGTCCAGTGGGTGTTCGACGGGACGATCCGCAACTCCCTCGCCGTCATCGGGGTGCTGGCCGCCGCGCAGGTGCGGGCCGGCTCGCCGCAGCTCCGCCCGCTCGACGGGGTCTGACGGACGACGCGGTCAGCCGGGGCGCACGGGCTGCCTGATCCCCTCCGACGGCCGGCGTGCGGTGCCCCGGTTGAGTGCGAGGTGGCTGCCCAGGAACGCGGCGGCCGCCATGACCAGGTTGGCAGCCACTCCCAGCCGGACCGCCGTGGCGTGCCGACCGCCCAACCTCGCCGCCAGTGACCAGGCGAAGAGGAAGGTCGCGATGTCGGTGCCCGCGGCGTGCACGGCTCCCACCCTGCGCCGGCTGCCGGTCATCTCCGCCCAGTCGGCGGCGCCGGCCAGGGCGGTCGGCACCGCCACCGCGACCCCTGCGCCCGTCAGCAGGGTCGCCGCGTGGCGAGAGGCCGACCCGCCGACGACGTCGAGGAGGGTCGCGCTGGTCCAGCAACCGATCGTGAGGTCGGTGAGCGCCGGGTGCAGGGAGTGCCCGAGGACGTCGCTGTGCAGCGGGCTGCGTCGCGCCCAGTCGAGCAGGGGGGCGTAGACGAACGCCTGGGCGTCGGCCACCCGTTCGGAGACAGAGCTCCCCGCGACCGCGTGGGCAGCGCGGCGCGGCAGCGACATGCCGCTCATGAGGGGGAAGCTACGCCGGTCGACACGGCCCGCGACCGTTTTCCCCGCCGGGAAGTCGCCTTCTCCGGCCGGCGTGCCGGAGCACGTCCTCGGGCGGCCGGACCTCGATCGCCCCGCCTCTCCAGGACGTCCGGGGGCGCAGCCGTCGTCGGACAGGGGCCTGCCGGTTTGCCCCCGGACCCGCCGACGGGGAAGGTGTCCCGGTGCTGACACATGACCAGGCCCTGTCCCTGCTGCAGTCCGCCCGCGAGGAGTCGACGAAGCTCGGCGTCCCGATGTCCTTCGCCGTGATGGACCCCAGTGGCCACCTCGTCGCGCTCGTCCGGATGGACGGCGCGCCGTGGATCTCCGCCGACGTGGCCCAGGGCAAGGCCTGGACGGCGGCCGCGTACGGCGCTCCCAGCGCGGCGCAGAAGGCGAAGATGGAGCCGATGCCCAACTTCGCCTCGGCGATCACCACGATGACCAACGGCAAGTTCACCCCGCAGACGGGCGCGGTGCCGGTGTACTCCGACGGCACGCTGCTCGGCGCGCTGGGCGGCAGCGGCGGCACCGGCCAGCAGGACGAGGACGTCTGCGCCGCCGCGGTCGCGGCCTGCGGGTACACCGTCAGCTGACGGCGGGAGCATCGCAGGGAGCGCCAGCGACCGAGGAGCGGACCGAGGGGGTCCGTCAGCTGACGCCGGGAGCATCGCAGGGAGCGCCAGCGACCGAGGAGCGGACCGAGGGGGTCCGTCAGCTGACGCCGGGAGCATCGCAGGGAGCGCCAGCGACCGAGGAGCGGACCGGGACTACCCGGTCAGCTGATCGCCATCTGACCGGCGGAGCCCGAGCCGGTCGAGCTCCAGCCCGGCCAGCGCGTGCAGCGCGGCCGGGTCGCCCGCCCGCCAGCCGGCCCCGGTGCCGGCTGGCAGGCGGGCCAGCTGCGGCAGCGGCGCGGTGGCCAGCGCGCGGGCGGCCAGCAGGTCGAGGTCCGGCACCCCGCCGAGCAGCTGGTCGGTCGCCCGGGCCTCCCGCAGCCAGCCCAGCCGCCAGGGCAGCCAGCGCAGCAGCAGCCAGCCCACCGGCAGCAGCACCAGGACGACGGCGAGCACGGCGGCCAGGGTGTGCACGGCGTCGGAGGCGTCCTGGCCGGCGCCGGTCACCGAGCTGCCGGCGTCGCTGAGCGCACCGAAGGGGGCGGCCAGCTCGTCGCCGACCAGCGGCGTCCCGTCGGCGACGCGGGCCGCCGTGCCCATCGAGTCCGAGATCGACCGGCCCAGGTCGGCCACCGCGAGGCCGGGGGCGTCCAGCACCAGCACCGCGCCGTGCACCACCCGGGCGACCAGCACCCACAGCACCGCCCAGACCAGCAGCCCCAGGTCGGCGGCCAGCTGCCGGGTGCGGACGGCGGGGTGGTCGGCGTACAGGCGCATCGGGCAGCTCCGGAGGTGGGTCGGCGGCACGGTGGTGTGGCGGCACGGTGGTGTGGCGGCACGGTCCCCGGGATGGTCCGTCACCGCGGCCGGGACGGCGATCCGAGCAAGAACGGTCGGGCGCCGGCGCCCGGCTGACGGACAGACTCCTCCCATGACGTCGGACCAGGTCCCCACCGGGCGCGACCGGCTCCGTGAGCTGCTGGACGCCGTGCTGGACGAGGACAACCGCACGCTCGCCGACATGGCCGGGGACGCCTTCTCCTCGCCCTGGCACTTCAGCCGGCAGGTGGCCCGGGGCGTGGGGGAGTCGCCGGTGGCGCTGCGCCGCCGGGTGGAGCTGGAACGCGCGGCCTGGCAGCTGGCCGGCGGCGCGAGCGTGACCGAGGTGGCCTTCGCCGCCGGCTACGAGTCGGTGGAGGGGTTCAGCCGGGCGTTCCGCCGGGCCTACGGCCGGACCCCGGGCCAGCCGGGCACCGCGCGGAGTCGTGATGCCCACTGGCTGCCCGCGCCGAACGGCGTCCACTTCCACCCGCCCACCTCGCTGTGGGTGACCGGTGTGCAGGGTCCCCGCGGCGGCGACGAGGTCACCGCCCTGCTGGTGCACCACGCCCTGGAGGACACCCGCGCCCTGCTCGAGCTCGCGAAGGGCCTGCCCGACGAGGAGTACCGGCGGCCCCGGGTGCCGGGCCTGGAGGTGCTGCCCTGGGACGGCCCGGAGGAGTCGCTGGCCGCGGTCCTGGACCACCTGGTCTGGACGACGGAGGTGTGGCTGGCCTCGGTCGAGGGCGCCGACCACCCCGACCGCGCCGCGGACGACCCGGTCGCCCTGCTGGCCCGCCACGACGCGGCCGCGCCGCGGTGGCTTGCCTTCGTGCGCGACGTCTCCCGCCGGGGCGCCTGGGGTGACCGGCTGGTCGATGCGCTCTGCGACCCGCCGGAGACCTTCGTCCTGGGCAGCGTGGTCGCCCACGTGCTGACCTTCGGCGCGCACCGCCGGCAGCTGGCCCGGCACTGGTTCCGTGCCGCCGGCGTCGGGGTGGACGCCGGCGACCCGATCGACTGGTTGAGCAGGAGGAGCTCGTGACCCGCACCGTCTACTACACCGCCACCTCGCTGGACGGCTTCATCGCCACCACCGACCACTCGCTGGACTGGCTGCTGAGCCGGGACACCGACTCCGCCGGCCCGATGGGGTACGACGGCTTCATCACCGGGATCGGCGCCCTGGCGATGGGCGCGACCACCTACCTGTGGGTCCGGGAGCACGACCCCGACTGGCTGCCGGAGAAGCCCGCCTGGGTGTTCACCCACCGGGACCTCACGCCGCCACCCGGCGCCGACCTCCGGTTCACCGCCGAGGACCCGTCCCGGGTGCACGCGGCGATGGTCGAGGCGGCGGCCGGCCGCGACGTCTGGGTCGTCGGCGGCGGGGACCTGGCCGGCCAGTTCGCCGACCGGGGCCTGCTGGACGAGGTGGTGGTGGCCATCGCCCCGGTCACGCTGGGCGCCGGGGCACCGCTGCTGCCGCGCCGGGTCGAGCTCGCGCTCCAGGAGGTCGTCCGCAACGGCGACCTGGCCTGCGCTCGGTACACGGTCCAGCGCCCGCCGTCCCCGGCCTGACCGGAGTCCACCCGGCGCGCGGGACGGCCACCGATCACCCGTGCGCGCCGCACCGGGCCGGCCGGGTCGGTCAGCGGCCGATCCGGTCCAGGGCGGCGACGTCCTCGGTGGCGAGCCGGAGCCCGGCGCCGACGACGTTCTCGCGCAGGTGCGCCACCGACGACGTCCCCGGGATCAGCAGGACGTTCGGCGACCGCTGCAGCAGCCAGGCCAGCGCGACCGACATGGGCGTCGCACCCCGGCGGGCGGCGACCGTGGACAGCGCCGCGGACTGCAGCGGGGTGAAGCCGCCGAGCGGGAAGAAGGGGACGTAGGCGATCCCGTCGGCGGCCAGGTCGTCGACCAGCGCGTCGTCGTGCCGGTGGGCCAGGTTGTACATGTTCTGCACCGCCACGACCGGCGCGATCGACCGCGCCTCGGCGACCTGGTCCGGGGTCGCGTTGCTGACGCCGAGGTGCCGGACCAGGCCCTGCTGCTGCAGCTCGGCCAGGGTCTGAAAGGGCTCGGCGAGCGACTCCGGCCGCGGCCCGGTGGCGTCGCCCATCCGCAGGTACACCAGGTCGAGGGCCTCGAGCCCCAGGGTGCCCAGGTCGTCGTGCACCTGGCGGCGCACGTCTGCCGGCTTCCGGGCGACGGGCCAGCCGCCGTCGCCGTCCCGCGTGGCCCCGACCTTGGTGACCACGTGCAGCGACCCGGGGTAGGGGTGCAGCGCCGCGCGGATCAGCTCGTTGGTGACGTGCGGCCCGTACGCGCCGCTGGTGTCGAGGTGGGTGATGCCGAGGGCGACGGCCTCGCGGAGGACGGCGAGCGCACCGTCGCGGTCGGCGGGCGGGCCCATCACCCCGGGGCCGGCGAGCTGCATGGCGCCGTAGCCGAACCGGGTGACGCGCAGGTCGCCGAGGGTCCGGCTGCCGCCGGGGAGGGAGGTGGAGAGCGTGGTCATGTGCTGCCTTCTCGGGTGGGGGATGGTGCCTGGTGGCTGTGGGGACGAAGATGCCGACCGGACTCCCCATCGGGAAGCAGGCACCTGGGAGTGCGTAGGGCACCCAGGAGTGAGAGGGGCGGGCATGGTCACGATGACGGCGGCCGAGCAGCGGGCGCAGAGCAAGGCGGAGTACGACGCGTTCCTGGCCGGCTGCCCCAGCCGCCAGCTGCTGGACCGCATCTCCGACAAGTGGGTGACGCTGGTCCTGGGCGCGCTCGGCACCGGCGGCCCCGATCCGGACGGCGGCGGGTGCACGGGCGGGCCCCGGGCCATGCGGTACTCGGAGCTGTCCCGCCTGCTGGCCGGGGTCAGCCAGAAGATGCTCACCCAGACGCTGCGCTCCCTGGAGCGCGACGGGTTGCTCACCCGCACCGTGACCCCGACGGTGCCGGTCACCGTCACCTACGAGCTGACCGACCTCGGCCTCTCGCTGTACGAGACGATCCGCGGCGTCAAGGCCTGGGCCCAGTCGCACATGGACGAGGTGCTCGCCCGGCGCGCCGCGTACGACGACCGCGTCGGCTGACCCGACGACCGGCCGGACGTGGCCGCTGACACACCCCGGGCGCCGTCCGTGCCTACACTCCGCGCGAGGCGCGCCCGGACCGGGACGCCCAGACGCGGTGGCACCACCGACATCCCGGTGGCCGGCTGCCGAGATCAGGAGTCGGTGGAGATGCGGGTCGGAGTCGTCCGAGAGGTCAAGAACCACGAGTACCGGGTCGCGCTCACCCCGTCCGGGGTGACCGAGCTGGTCGCCGCCGGGCACGAGGTGGTCGTCGAGGCCGACGCCGGGGTCGGTTCCTCGATTCCCGACGCCGACTTCACCGCGGCCGGCGCCAAGATCCTGTCCACCGCCGACGACGTGTGGGGCACCGCCGACCTGCTGCTGAAGGTCAAGGAGCCGATCGCCGAGGAGTTCGGCCGGATGCGCGCCGGCCAGACCCTCTTCACCTACCTGCACCTGGCCGCGTCCCGGGAGTGCACCGACGCGCTGCTGGCCGCGGGCACCACGGCCATCGCCTACGAGACCGTGCAGACCGAGGGTGGCGCGCTGCCGCTGCTGGCCCCGATGTCCGAGGTCGCCGGCCGGATGGCCCCGCAGGTGGGCGCGCACACGCTGGAGCGGGCCTCCGGTGGCCGCGGCATGCTGCTCGGCGGCGTCTCCGGCGTGCACGCGGCGAAGGTCGTCGTCCTGGGCGCCGGGGTGTCGGGGATGAACGCCGCCGCGATCGCGCTGGGCATGCAGGCCCAGGTCACCGTGCTCGACCGGGACCTGGAGAAGCTGCGGGCCGCCGACCGGCTCTACCGCGGGCACCTGCAGACCGTCGCCTCCAACGCCCTGGAGGTCGAGCGGGCGGTGCTGGAGGCCGACCTGGTCATCGGCGCCGTCCTGGTGCCCGGCGCCAAGGCGCCCACCCTGGTCAGCAACGAGCTGGTCTCCCGGATGAAGCGCGGCTCGGTGCTGGTCGACATCGCCGTCGACCAGGGGGGCTGCTTCGCCGACACCCGGCCGACCACGCACGACGACCCGACGTTCGCCGTGCACGACTCGGTCTTCTACTGCGTGGCCAACATGCCCGGCGCGGTGCCGCACACCTCCACCTACGCGCTGACCAACGTCACGCTGCCCTACGTGCTGGCCCTGGCCGAGCAGGGCACGGCCGCCGCGCTGGCCGCCGACCCGGCGCTCGCCCGGGGCGCGAACGTCGCCGGCGGGCAGCTCGTGCACGCCGGCGTCGCCGAGGCGCACGGCCTGCCCAGCGTCCCGTGGCAGGAGGTGCTGTCCTGACGGCCGTCACCAGTGCCGGCCCCGCCGTCGAGCGGACCATCACCGGCTACCTCGACCACCTCACCGTCGAGCGCGGGCTGGCCGCCAACACCATCGCCTCCTACCGGCGGGACCTGCGCCGGTACGCGGAGTTCCTCGCCGCCGGCGGGGTGCGCGGGCTGGGGGAGGTGGGGGAGTCCGACGTCAGCGCGTTCCTCGTCGCCCTCCGTTCCGGGGACGACGACCACCCGCCGCTGTCGGCGACCTCGGCCGCGCGCGCGGTGGTCGCCGTCCGCGGGCTGCACCGGTTCGCCCTGCTCGACGGGCTGGTCAGCGACGACGTCGCGGCGGAGGTCCGCCCACCCGCCCCCGCCCGGCGGCTGCCCAAGGCGATCCCGGTGGCCGACGTCGAGGCGCTGCTCAGCGCCGCGGCGTCGGTCGAGGGGCCGCGGGGGCTGCGCGACCGCGCGCTGCTGGAGCTCCTCTACGGCACCGGCGCGCGGATCTCCGAGGCCGTCGGGCTCGCCGTCGACGACCTCGACCTGGCCTCGGCCGCGGTGCGGCTGGCCGGCAAGGGCGGCAAGGAGCGGGTCGTCCCGGTCGGCAGCTACGCCGTCACGGCGGTGCAGGACTACCTGGTGCGGGCCCGCCCCGCGCTGGCGGAGAAGAGCCGGTCCGGGGTCCGCGGCGGCGCGCTGTTCCTCAACGCCCGCGGTGGGGCGCTGTCCCGGCAGAGCGCCTGGTCGATCCTGCGGGACGCCGCCGAGCGGGCCGGGATCTCCGCCGAGCTGTCCCCGCACACGCTGCGGCACTCCTTCGCCACCCACCTGCTCGACGGCGGCGCCGACGTCCGGGTCGTGCAGGAACTACTCGGGCACGCCTCGGTGACGACGACGCAGGTCTACACGCTGGTCACCGTCGAGCGGCTCCGCGAGGTCTACGCCACCAGCCACCCCCGCGCCCTGCGCTGAGCCCCGCTCGCCGGCGCTGAGCGCCGAGCCCCGCACCGAGATCGGGCTGATGGCTGTCTCGGAGTCCGGGAGGCAGCCCCCAGCCCGATCTCGTCGGTGGACCGGGGCGGGCGCCGGGACGGGCGCCGGTGCGGGCGCCGGGGCGGTCAGGAGCGGTCGGGAGAACCGGATGTCGACATGTTGCCCCGGGTGGTCACGGTCGGCGGCGGGCCTGCCGAGAACAGGGCCGGGAGAACGGACCGGCGGCTTCCCCCTGCCGGCAGCGCGCGTTCCCCGCCGCGCTCCCGTCCGGGAGCCGTGGTCCGCACAGTCCAGGGAAGAGGCAGAAGCGATGTCGTCGAGACGAGCCGAGGCGGCGGCCTCCGCCGTCGCGCTCCCGCGCGGAGGGGCCCCGGCGGACGACGCCGAGATGGGCGTCCCGACGAGCCGCGTCGACCCCGCCCGGGCCCGGCAGCGGAAGCTGCCCGACCCCAAGCCGATCACCTCGCACGGGCCGGCGCAGATCATCGCCATGTGCAACCAGAAGGGCGGCGTCGGCAAGACGACGTCCACCATCAACCTCGGTGCCGCCCTGGTCGAGCAGGGCCGCCGCGTGCTGCTGGTCGACCTGGACCCGCAGGGTGCCCTGTCGGTGGGGCTCGGCGTCCCGGCCCAGGGGCTGGACCGCACGATTTACAACGCGCTGATGGAGCCGGCGACCACGCTGGCCGACGTCCGCGTCGCCACCGGCATCCCCGGGCTGGACCTGGTGCCCAGCAACATCGACCTGTCCGCCGCCGAGGTGCAGCTGGTCAGCGAGGTGGCCCGCGAGCAGACCCTGATGCGGGTGCTCGCCGCGGTGCGTCAGGACTACGACTACGTGCTCATCGACTGCCAGCCCTCCCTCGGGCTGCTGACGGTCAACGCGCTCACCGCCGCGCAGGGCGTGATCATCCCGCTGGAGTGCGAGTTCTTCTCGCTGCGCGGCGTCGCCCTGCTCGTCGACACGATCGACAAGGTGAAGGAGCGGCTCAACCCGTCCCTGGAGATCTCCGGGATCCTCGCCACGATGTACGACACCCGGACCGTGCACTGCCGGGAGGTCTTCAGCCGGGTCGTCGAGGCCTTCGGCGACACCGTCTTCCAGACGGTCATCTCCCGCACGGTCCGCTTCCCGGAGACCACCGTCGCCGGGCAGCCGATCACCCAGTGGGCGCCCACGTCCTCCGGCGCCGCGGCGTACCGGGACCTCGCCAAGGAGGTGCTCGCCCTGTGAGCAGGTCGGCGAGCAGTGCACCCCACGTCGTGCGGTCGACGGACGGCGTCGAGGTGACCTCGTGACGCGCCGGCCGGTGCTCCCGGGCGCCTCGGAGCTGTTCCGGATGACCGACACCCCGGCGGCGCAGCCGGCGCCGGTCACCGAGCTGACGACGCTGGCCGCGACGCAGTCCTCGCCGGCACTGCGCTCCAACGGCGCGCGGGCCGGCGACGGCCAGCCCGCGACCCCCGCCGAGCCCGCCCCGCTCGCCCTGGTGCCCGACGTCGCCGGCGGTGCGCCGCGGATCGTGGTCGACGAGCTGGCCGCGCACCGGGCCACGATGCCCGCAGCCGCACCGCTCCGGCCGCAGCAGACCCGGGCGCGCACCGAGAAGGGCCGCACCCGGCACGAGGAGAAGATCACCGTCTACTGCTCGGCCGACGAGCTGCTCGCCCTGGAGACCGCCCGGCTGACCCTGCGCGGCCAGCACGGCGTGGCCACCGACCGTGGGCGGATCGTCCGCGAGGCGATCGCCGTCCTGCTGGACGACCTCGAGGTGCACGGCGAGAACTCCGTCCTCGTCCGCCGGCTGCGCAAGCACTGACGACGGGCCCTCCTGCCCCCACCCCCCGCGCGCTCGTGGCAGGACCCTGCAGGAGGGCCGGCCGGGGCTGGGGAGCCGAGGGCGCGGGACGGGCTCCTAGGCTGGTCCGATGACGACGGGGGAGGCCGGCGACGGGCGGTTCACCGTCCGGCTGACCAACTTCGAGGGCCCGTTCGACCTGCTGCTCCAGCTGATCGGCAAGCACAAGCTCGACGTCACCGAGATCGCGCTGTCCACCGTCACCGACGAGTTCATCGCCCACCTGCGGGCCCTGGGCGACGAGCTCGACCTGGACCAGGCCAGTGAGTTCCTGGTCGTCGCCGCCACCCTGCTGGACCTGAAGGCCGCCCGGCTGCTGCCCGCTGCGGACGTGGAGGACGAAGACGACCTCGCCGTCCTGGAGGCCCGCGACCTGCTGTTCGCCCGGCTGCTGCAGTACCGGGCCTACAAGCGGGCAGCGGAGTTCCTGCGCGGCCGGGAGGCGCAGGCGGCCCGCCGCTTCCCCCGCAACGCCGACCTGGAGCAGCGCTTCGCCGACCTGCTGCCCGAGGTGCTGCTGGGGGTGACCCCCGAGCAGTTCGCGGCCATCGCGCACGCGGCGCTGGTGCCCAAGCCACCCCCGACCGTGAGCGTGTCCCACCTGCACGCCCCCGCGGTCAGCGTCACCGAGCAGCTGCTGCTGGTCCGCAGCCGGATCGCCACCGCGGGGACGGCGACGTTCCGGGCGCTGAGCAGCGACTGCGCGCACACCCTGGAGGTGGTCGCCCGGTTCCTGGCCCTGCTGGAGCTCTACCGCCAGCAGCTCGTGACCTTCGACCAGGTCGCGCCGCTGGGGGAGCTGCACGTGCGCTGGACCGGGCCGGCCCTGGTCGGCGGCCGGCTGCCGGACGAGATCGACGCGGACACCGCCGAACACCTGGAGGAGTACGGATGAGCGACCAGCCGGACGACGCCGAGCCGGACGGCGTCCCGCCGGGCGACGTGGAGCTGGGCGGCGTCCCGTCGGACCACGTCGAGCGGGACGACGTCCCGTCGGAGGACGCCGAGCCGGACGGCGACCCGTCGAACGCCCTCCCGCCGGGCGACGTCGAGACGACGGAGCACCCGGACGGCCTTGCGGCGGACGGCCTTGCGGCGGACGGCCTTGCGGCGGACGGCGCCCGGCCGCACGACGTCGAGGGTGCGGACAAGGCGGCGCCGGCGCCGTTCTCCTGGGACGCCGTCGCCGCCGAGCTGGCCGCGACGCTGGAGGAGCACGACGAGGAGGCCGTCGCCGCCGGCTGGGGGCAGGTGGCCGCCCAGCTGGCCGCCGACCTCGGCGCCCCGACCGGCCGGCCGGGCACCGGCGTCCCCGCGCCCGGCACCGACCACGGACCCGAGCCCACACCCGGCACCGACCACGGGCCCGACACCGAGCCCGCTCCGCTGGGCCGGGCACCGGCGGCACCGCCGGTCGAGCTGGAGGTGGTGCCCGAGCCCGAGGCCCCGGTGGAGGAGGCCGTCGCCGCCGACCCGGTCACCGACGGGCCGACGGCCGAGGAGCTGGACCCGGCGGCGCTGCGCGGCGGGCTGGAGGCGCTGCTGTTCGTCGTGGACTCCCCGATCGACGAGGGCTCACTGGCCGCGGCGCTGGGCTGCCCGGTGCCCCGGGTGCGGGCGGAGCTGACGGCGCTCGCCGCCGACTACGACGGCCGGCGGGCCGGCGTCACCCTGCGCCGGGTGGGGGAGGGGTGGCGGCTCTACACCCGGGAGGAGCACGCCGCGGTCGTGGAGCGGCACCTGCTGGAGGGCCAGCGCAGCCGGCTCACCCAGGCGGCGCTGGAGACCCTCGCCGTCATCGCCTACCGGCAGCCGGTGACCCGGGCGCGGGTGTCGGCGATCCGCGGGGTGGGGGTGGACGCCGTCGTCCGCACGCTGGTCTCCCGTGGGCTGATCCGGGAGGCCGGTTCCGACCCGGACACCGGCGGCGGCCTGTACGTGACGACGCCGCTGTTCCTCGAGCGGCTGGGGCTCACCGGCCTCGACGAGCTGCCCGAGCTGGCTCCGCTGCTGCCGGACACCGGCGCGATGGTGGACGAGCACCCCGACGCCTGAGCGCCCGGAACCGGGTTGCCGCCGCACTGCGGCGGCGGGCAGGGTGGCGCCGATGCCACGCACCCCGATGCACGCGGGGCAGGCCCCGACCGACGCCGCGCTCGTCCGCCGGCTGGTCGCCCGGCAGTTCCCCGGGTGGGCCGGCCTGCCGGTCCGCCCGGTGGCGTCGGCCGGCACCGACCACGACCTCTACCGGCTGGGTGGCGAGCTGGTGGTCCGGCTGCCGCTGGTCCCGGCGGCGACCGGTCAGGCGGCCCGGGAGGCGACCTGGCTGCCGCGGCTGGCGCCGTCCCTCCCGCTGGCGGTCCCGCAGCCGGTGGCGCTGGGCGAGCCGGACGCCGGCTACCCGCACGCCTGGTCGGTGTACCGCTGGCTGCCCGGTACCGACGCCCGGGCCCTCGACGGCGGTGACCGGGCGGCGTCCGAGCTGGCCGCGCGCGACCTGGCGGCCTTCATCCGCGCACTGCACCGGATCGACACCACGGGAGCGCCCCGCCGGGGGCCCGGGGGTCGTGGCGGCCCGCTCGCCGACCTGGACGCCGCGGTCCGGGCGTCCGTCGAGGCGCTGGGGGACCGGGTCGACCCGGTCGCCGTGCGGACCGCCTGGGCGGAGTCGGTGGCCGTGCCGCCGTGGTCGGGTGCGGACGTCTGGCTGCACGCGGACCTGCTGCCGGGCAACCTGCTGCTCACCGACGGCCGGCTCTCGGCGGTCATCGACTTCGGCCTGCTCACCATCGGTGACCCGGCCGTCGACCTGCTGCCGGCCTGGAACCTGTTCGACGCCGCCGGTCGCGCGGTCTTCCTGTCCGCCCTCGGCGCCGACGAGGCCGTCCGGCTCCGCGGCCGCGGCTGGGCGCTGGCGCAGGCGGTGATCGCGCTGCCGTACTACTGGACGACGAACCCCGGCATGGTCGCCCAGGCCCAGCGTGCCCTGGCCGAGGTGCTCGCCGACGCCGGCTGACCACCGCCCCGCCCCCGCCGCCCCGCCCCCGTCGCGGCTCCGCCGACCGCCGGCCACGACCGTCCCCCGGCCGCCGCCCGCTCAGCCGCCGCCGTCGCGCGTCCGCCGTGTGGTGATCGGCGGCCCGGCGAGGTGGGAGACTGGTGGGGATGGACACGACTGCAGACGACACGCCCACCACCTCCAGCGGCGAGGGCTGGTCCGAGGACATGGAGCTCGCCCCGGCGCACCCCCGGGACGCCGAGCCGACCGAGCCCGACGACGACGCCACCGGCGAACGGCTGCAGAAGGTCCTCGCCCGGGCCGGCGTCGGCTCCCGCCGGGTGTGCGAGGACATGATCGACCAGGGCCGGATCTCGGTGGACGGCCAGGTCGTGCGGGTGCAGGGCCGGCGGGTCGACCCGGACTCCGTCGTCATCGCCGTGGACGGCCGGCGGATCGACATCCGCAACGACAAGGTCACCTACGCGATGAACAAGCCCTTCGGCGTCATCACCTCGATGAGCGACGACCGCGGTCGGCCCACCGTCGGCGACATGATGGGCGACCTGGCCAGCGGGCTGGTGCACGTCGGGCGGCTGGACCAGGACACCGAGGGCCTGCTGCTGCTCACCACCGACGGCGAGCTCGCCCACCGGCTGGCGCACCCCTCGTACGAGGTGAAGAAGACCTACCTCGCGCAGGTCAGCGGGTCGGTGTCGCGGGACGTCACCCGCCGGCTGCGCAAGGGCGTGGAGCTGGAGGACGGCCCCGTCGTCGTCGACTCGTTCCAGGTCGTGGACACCCACGCCGGCCAGTCGGTGGTGGAGGTCGTGCTGCACGAGGGCCGCAAGCACGTCGTGCGCCGGCTGCTCGACGAGGTCGGGCTGCCGGTCAACCGGCTCACCCGCACCGCCATCGGCCCGATCGAGCTGGCCCGGATGCGCAGCGGCACGATCCGCAAGCTCACCCGCACCGAGGTCGGGGCCCTGCACGAGCTCGTCGGCATGTAGCCGGCGCGGGGCCCGAGGGCCCCGCGCCGGAATGCGCCCCGCGCCCGTGGAACGCATCCGGCCCAGGTCACCGGCCCGGTGCCGGATGACCTGGGCCGGATGACCTGGGCCGGACGTCGACCTCGCGGGAGGTCAGGACGGGGGCGGCGCGGTGGACGAGCGCAGCACCAGCGAGGTGTCCAGGGTCCGGTCGAGGTCGTGCACGTCCTCACCGGCGATCAGGGCCAGGAGCATCTCGGTGGCCTCCTGGCCCATCCGGCGGATCGGCTGCTGCACCGTGGTCAGCGGGGGTTCGGCGAGCACGGACTCCGGGATGTTGTCGAAGCCGACGACCGACAGCTGACCGGGCACCTCGATGCCCAGCTCTCGCGCCACCTCCAGCGTCGCCAGCGCGGAGAGGTCGTTCGCCGCGAACACCGCGGTCGGCCGATCAGCGCGGGACAGCAGCTCACGGGCCGCCACCTGCGAGAGGTCCGGTTCGAACCCGCCGGAGGGCATGAGCGCCTCGTCGACGTCCAGCCCCGCAGCCGCCATCGCCTCGCGGTAGCCCTGCTCCCGCTGCTGCGCGGACATCAGGTCCGAGCGACCGGTGATCATGCCGATCCGGGTGTGCCCGAGCTCGAGCAGGTGCTCGACCCCGAGCCGGGCGCCCTGGAGGTTGTGCGCGGCGACCGCGGGCAGCGCGGACGGCCCGGCCTGCGGGTCGACCGCCACCACCGGGCCGTCGGCCTGCACGTCGGTGACCGTCGGCGTGACCAGCACGGCACCGTCGACCAGCGTCGCCATGAGCCGGGTGAGCGACCGCCGCTCCCAGCCCTCCCGCGCCTCCACGTGACCACCGGCGGAGTACGCGATCAGCTCGTAGCCGGTGCCGTGGATGGCGTCGGCGACGCCCTTGAGCACCTCGGTGCTGAACGGCTCGAAGTCCATGACGAGCACGCCCACGACGTTGGTGCGGCGGTTGCGCAGGCTGCGCGCGATCAGGCTCGCCTCGTACCCGAGCCGGTCGATCACCCGGGTGACGTGGTCGACGGTGTCCGCCGAGACGCCGTACCGCCCGTTGATCACCTTCGACACGGTGGAGATCGAGACCCCGGCCTCCGCGGCGACCTGCTGCATCGTCACCCGGCCGCGCAGCGGGGGAGCGGGCATGGTCGTGCCCGCACCCCCGCCCCCGAGCAGGGCCGGGACGACGTCGTCCGGCGTCGAGTCGAGCTTCACCGACCACCCTCTCCTGCTCCGGAACCGGTCCCGGTCGCCCGGCTCATCCCTTCACCGCGCCCTGGAGCCCGCTGACGATCCGCCCCTGCATCGCGAGGAACAGGATGAGCGCCGGGATCATCGCGATCGTGGTGAACGCGAGCACCCCCGCGGTGTCGGCGGAGTACTGGGTCGAGAAGTCGGCGACGCCCAGCGGCAGGGTCCGCGTCTCGCCCCGCAGCAGGAGCAGCGGGAGGAGGTAGGCGTTCCAGGAGGTGACGAAGGCCAGGACGCCGACCGTGACCAGCGCCGGCATCGACAGGGGGACCGCGATCCGCCAGAAGATGCCCACCCGGCTCGCGCCGTCGAGCATGGCCGCCTCCTCGAGCTCCTTGGGCAGCGCCGCCAGGAACGGCCGCAGGATCACGACCGTGACCGGCAGCGCGAACGCCGCCTGCGGCAGCGCGACGCCCCACCAGGTGTCACCGAGCCCCAGGTCCTGGGTCACCAGGATGAACAGCGGGATGATGGCCACCGCGGCCGGGAAGAGCAACCCCAGCACGAAGACCAGGAACAGCGGCTCCCGCAGCTTGAACTGGTAGCGGGCCAGGGGGTAGGCGGCCATCACGCCGGCGAGCACCGCCACCGCGGTGGTGATCACGGCGATCGCGGTCGAGTTGAGCGTGTACTGCCAGAAGGACGGGTTGCTCAGCACGTTGGTGTAGTTGCTGAACACCCACGGGTCGGGCAGACCGGCGGGATCGCGGGCCAGCTGGGCGTTGGTGCGGAAGCCGCCCAGGGCGCCGTAGAGCACCGGGCCGAGCGTGACCGCCACGACCAGCAGTGCCACCAGGTAGACGAACGGGCCGCCCCGTCCGTACGCGGTTGCTCGCCGTGCCATCAGCGCCGTCCCCCTCGTGGTGCCTGCTCGATGTGGTTCATGCGTCGGCCTTCGTGTCGCGGCGCAGCACCAGGAACTGGTAGGCCAGCGCCATGACGAAGCCGATGAGGAAGAGCACGACGGACGCCGCACCCGCGATGCCGTAGTTGCTGCGCTGCGTGCCCATGCTGATCAGGTAGGTGACCATCGTCGTCGTCGCGTTCGCCGGGCCACCGCCGGTGAGGATCCAGACCATGTCGAACAGCTGCAGCGAGCCGATCATCGACAGGAAGACCCAGGTGCGGATGGTGGGTGCCAGGAGCGGGACGGCGATCCGGCGCTGGACCTGCCACCACGAGGCGCCGTCGAGCTGCGCTGCCTCGTGCAGCTCGTCGGGGACGCCCTGCAGCCCGGCGAGGAAGAGCAGCACCGCCAGGCCGAGGTACTTCCACGTCAGGACGACGAAGACGGTGGCCAGCGCGAGGTCGGGGGTGCCCAGGAACCCCTGGTCGGGGACCGGGAGCCCGACCGAGGACACGGCCTGCTCGAGGAGCCCGGTGCGGGGCTGCAGCAGCTGGAACCACACGACACCGGCGATGACCTCGGCCAGCACGTAGGGGACGAAGACGATCGTCCGCAGCAGCCCGCGTCCCCTGATGCGCCGGTTGAGCAGAAGCGCGAGCGCCAGGCCCAGCGGCAGCTGCACCGCGATCGACGCGAACACGATGATGAAGTTGTGGATGACCGCGTCGGTGAACACCTCGTCGCGCAGCACGCGCGTGTAGTTGTCCAGGCCGGCGAAGTCGACCATCGGGCCGAAGCCCTTCCAGTTGTACAGAGACATCCGGGCCGCGGAGAAGACCGGGTAGAGGACGAACAGCGCCATCAACGCCAGGGCCGGCGTCACGAACAGGAGGATCTCGAGGCGCTGCCGGCGCTTGGCGCCCTGACGACGGCCGGTCACCCGGGGGGCGTCTGCGCCGCCCCGGGTGACCGCTGCGCCGGAGGACGTCGCCGCCGGCGCAGCGGTCACTTCGGTCATCGGTGGATCACTTCTCCAGTTCGGCGGCCTGCATGGTCGCGTCCACGATGTCCTGCGGCGTCGCCTGGTCGGCGAACAGCAGGGCGATCGAGTCGTTCATCGCGCCACCGACCGACTGCCCGAAGGCGGTGTCGAAGTACAGCTGGATGTACGGGGCCGCGTCGCGGACCTCGAGCAGCTGGGCGAGCGCCGGGTCGGAGACGGCGCTCGTGGCGGCCGGGTTGGTCGGCAGCCCCATGTCGTTCTCCGCGAACCCGGTCTGCACCTCGTCGGAGAGCAGGTAGTTGACGAGGTCGACCGACCCGTCGGTGGCGCCGGTCGAGACGGCCCACGCGTCGCCGCCGCCGAGCTGCGCCTCGGGGTCGCCGTCGCCACCCTCGATGGCCGGGAAGGCGAACCACCCGGTGTTCTCGCCGAGGCCGGCACCGTCGTCGGTCAGGCCCTGCATCACGCCGGGCTCCCAGTGGCCGGCCAGCTCCATCGCGACCTGGTCGGTGGCGAGCAGGCCGGAGGCGGAGGAGGCGCCCTCCTGCGCCGGCGTGGTGAGGAAGCCGGGGTTGAACGGCTCGGTGTCCAGCAGCTCCGACAGGACCTCGCCGGCCTGCACGAAGCACTCGTCGGTGAAGTCGAGGCTGGTGACCGCGTCCTCGAGGACGTCCTGGCCGCAGGCGCGCAGCGCCGTGTAGTACCAGTAGTGGGCGGCCGGCCACTTGTCGCCCGCGCCGACCGAGATGGGCGTGATGCCCGCGGCCTTCAGCTTGTCGATGGCGGCGTAGAGCTCCTCCATCGTCTGCGGCGCCTCGGTGATCCCGGCCTGCTCGAAGAGCGCGGTGTTGTACCAGAAGCCCACGACGCCGAGGGAGAAGGGCAGCGCGTAGGTCTGGCCGTCGACCTGCCACCCGGAGACGTTGCCGCCGAGCTTGTCGATCGCCTCGGCGGACTCCTCGGAGAGGTCCTGGACCAGGCCGGCCTCCACGTGGTCGGCGAGCTCGCCGCCACCGCGCTCCATGTACACGTCCGGCAGGTCACCGCTCTGGAAGGCGGCCGCCAGCCGGTCGACCATGTCCTCGTGGGCCATGGCCACGACCTCGACCTCGGTCCCCGGGTTGGCCTCCTCGAAGTCGGCGGCCACCTGCTCGTAGTAGCCGCGGCCCGGCTCGTTGTTGGAGTTGTGCCACCAGGTGATCGTGTTGTCGTCGCTTCCTGCTGCGGTGCTGTCCTCACCGCCACCACAGGCAGTTGCCGTGAACAGCACCGCGCTGCCGCACAGCACCGAGAGAGCTGCTCGCCCCGAACGCCGCATGTCTGACCCCTTCGTCACTTCGCACGCCGAAGTGGCGTGCAACACGTTGTCGAAGGTCGCAGCGCACACTTGCGTTGTCAATCG
This sequence comes from Modestobacter marinus, assembly GCF_011758655.1. Classification (NCBI taxonomy): domain Bacteria; kingdom Bacillati; phylum Actinomycetota; class Actinomycetes; order Geodermatophilales; family Geodermatophilaceae; genus Modestobacter; species Modestobacter marinus. The sequence goes on along the minus strand of NZ_JAAMPA010000002.1, from coordinate 627,912 downwards.
ATGTCGATAACGATTTCGCACATGACCCCCGACACAGCCGTCCACGCGGTCCGCTCGATCGACGCCACCCTCACGGTCCGGCGCCCGGACGGTTCGCCCTGTGCCGACACCGAGGTGCTGGTGGAGCAGACCCGGCACGAGTTCGCGTTCGGCAACATCGGGTTCGACTTCGTCGGCCTGGCCAACCAGGAGCAGGGGGCGGGCCGGGAGAACGTGTTCGGCGGCGCCGACCCGGCGGCTGCCGGGCGGCTCGAGGAGCTGTTCCTCGACGTCTTCAACACCGCGACGCTGCCCTTCTACTGGGCCGGGTTCGAGCCCGCGGAGGGCCGGCCGGACACCGCACGCCTGCAGGCCGCGGCCCGCTGGTTCCGCGACCGGGGCGTGGCGGTCAAGGGCCACCCGCTGGTCTGGCACACGCTGGCCCCGGACTGGCTGCGGGAGCACACCGACGCCGAGGTCGAGGAGATCGTGCGCGCCCGGGTGCGGCGGGAGGTCTCCTCCTTCGCCGGCCTGGTGGACACCTGGGACGCGATCAACGAGGTCGTGATCATGCCGGTGTTCAGCAACGAGGAGCGGCAGAACGCGATCACCCGGCTGTGCCGGCGGATCGGCCGGATCCCCACCATCCGGCTCGCCTTCGAGGAGGCGCACGGCACGGACCCGGCCACGACGCTGGTCCTCAACGACTTCAACCTCGGCACGGCCTACGAGTGCCTGATCGAGGGCGTCCTGGAAGCCGGGGTGCAGGTGGACGCGATCGGCCTGCAGAGCCACATGCACCAGGGCTACTGGGGCGAGGAGCGGACGCAGGAGGTCTGCGACCGGTTCGCCCGCTACGGGCTGCCGCTGCACTGGACCGAGACCACCCTGGTCGCCGGCGACCTCATGCCGGCCGAGATCGTGGACCTCAACGACCACCAGGTCGACGAGTGGCCGTCCACGCCGGCCGGTGAGCAGCGGCAGGCCGAGGACGTCGTCCGGCACTACCGGACCCTGCTGGCCCACCCTGCGGTGCAGGCCGTGACCTACTGGGGGATCACCGACCAGGGCGCGTGGCTCGGCGCCCCCGCGGGGCTGGTGCGCGCCGACGGCACGCCGAAGCCGGCGTACGACGCCCTCCGCGGCCTGGTCAAGGAGGAGTGGTGGCTGGCCCCGACGCGGCTGCGGACCGACGGCGAGGGCCGGGTGGCCGTGCGCGGCTGGGCCGGCGACTACGCGGTCTCGGCGGCGGGCGGCACGGCCTCCTGGCAGCTGCGGGCCGACGCGCCGACTGCGGTGGTCACCCTGCCCTGACCGGTGCACCACCCTGAGGCCGGGGCAGGATGGTGCGGGCGCAGCGCCCGCCGTGGCCGTCCCCCGGCACAGGCGGCCTCTCGGATCCCCCCGGCACACGCGGCCTCTCGGATCGCCGCACCAGCAACGACGACACAGGACGGACTCTCGCAAGCATGGTCACGAACGTCGACAACGGCCCTGCGCTCTGGCGCGACACGGGCGCCCGGTCCGAGGACAGGGTGGCGGACCTCCTCGGCCGCATGACGCTGGAGGAGAAGGTCGCGCAGCTCTACGGCGTGTGGGTGGGCATCGACGCGACCGAGGGTGAGGTCGCGCCGCACCAGCACGAGATGGCCGCGGCGCCGGTGGCCTGGGAGGAGCTGATCCGCAGCGGGCTGGGCCAGCTGACCAGGCCGTTCGGCACGGCACCGGTCGACCCGCTGGTCGGGGCCAAGGGCCTGGCGGAGAGCCAGCGGCAGATCATGGCCGCCGGCCGCTTCGGCATCCCCGCGCTGGTGCACGAGGAGTGCCTCACCGGGCTGGCCGCGTGGACGGCGACCGTCTTCCCCTCCCCGCTGTGCTGGGCGGCCAGCTTCGACCCGGAGCTCGTGCAGCGCATGGGTGCCCTCATCGGGGAGAACATGCGCTCCCTCGGCGTCCACCAGGGGCTGGCCCCGGTGTTCGACGTCGCCCGTGACCTGCGCTGGGGCCGGGTCGAGGAGACGATGGGCGAGGACCCGCACCTGGTCGGCACGATCGGCAGCGCCTACGTCCGCGGCCTGGAGTCCACCGGCGTCGTCGCGACGCTCAAGCACTTCGTCGGCTACTCCGCCTCGCGGGCCGGCCGCAACCTCGCCCCGGTCTCCGCCGGGCCGCGGGAGATCGCCGACGTGTTCCTCCCGCCCTTCGAGATGGCCCTGAAGGCCGGGGCGCGGTCGGTCATGAACTCCTACACCGACATCGACGGGGTGCCCTCGGCGGGCGACCCGGCGCTGCTGACGTCGCTGCTCCGGGAGACCTACGGGTTCACCGGCACGGTCGTCGCCGACTACTTCTCCATCGCCTTCCTCCAGGCCCTGCACGGTGTCGCCGGCTCGCCTGCGGAGGCCGCTGCGCTGGCGCTGGAGGCCGGGATCGACGTGGAGCTGCCGACGGTGGCCTGCTACGGCCAGCCGCTGGTCGAGGCCGTCCGCGGCGGTGCGGTGGACGAGGCGCTGGTCGACCGGGCGCTGCGCCGGGTGCTGCTGCAGAAGTGCGAGCTCGGCCTGCTCGACGCCGACTGGTCGCCGGACTCGCCGGCGGTCCTGGACGGGGCCGTCTCGCTCGACTCCGCGGAGTCCCGGGCGGTGGCCGGCGACCTCGCCCGCCGCTCGGTCGTGCTGCTGGCCAACGACGGGACGCTGCCGCTGCGCCCTGGCGCGAAGCTGGCGGTGGTGGGTCCCCGCGCGGACACCGCCCAGGCGATGCTCGGCTGCTACTCCTTCCCGATGCACGTGGGGGTGCACCACCCGGAGGTGCCGGTGGGCGTCGACATCCCGACGCTCGCCGAGGCCATGAAGGCCGCGCCGGAGGCCTACGACGTCGTCGTCGCCGAGGGCTGCCCGGTGGTGGGCGGCGACGACGAGGCGATCGCGGCCGCCGCGCGCGCCGCGGCCGACGCCGACGTGTGCGTCGCCGTCCTCGGTGACCAGGCGGGCCTGTTCGGCAACGGGACCTCCGGTGAGGGCTGCGACGCCGTGGACCTGCGGCTGCCGGGGCGCCAGGAGGAGCTGCTGGAGGCCCTGCTCGCGACCGGCACCCCGGTGGTGCTCGTCCTGCTGGTCGGCCGTCCGTACGAGCTGTCCCGGCAGGTCGACCGGCTCGCCGCGGTGGTGTGCGGCTTCTTCCCCGGCGAGGAGGGTGGCCCCGCGGTCGCCGACGTCCTCAGTGGCCGGGTCGGCCCGTCGGGCCGGCTGCCGGTGAGCTTCCCCCGCGCCGGCAGCAGCCAGCCCGGGACCTACCTCGCCGCGGCCCTCGGCCGGCAGACCGACGTGAGCAGTGTCGACCCGACGCCGCTGTTCCCGTTCGGGCACGGCCTGGGGTACGCCTCGGCCACCTGGGGCGAGGTCCGGCTGGGCACCGGCGCGGAGTGGGACACCGCCGGGACCACCGAGGTCGAGGTCGAGCTCCGCAACGACACCGACCGCGAGGTCACCGAGGTGGTGCAGGTCTACCTGCACGACGTCGCGGCCGAGGTGGTCCGGCCCGTGCAGGCGCTGATGGCCGCCCAGCGGGTCGACCTCGCGGCGGGCTGCGCGGCGACCGTGCGCTTCCGGCTGCACGCCGACCTCACCTCCTTCACCGGGCGTGCGGGCACGCGGATCGTCGAACCGGGCGAGGTGGAGCTCCGGGTGGGCGCGTCCAGCACCGACGTGCGGCAGGTCCTCCGGTGCACCCTCACCGGCAGCCGGCGCACCGTCGGGTTCGAGCGCCAGCTGCACCCCGACACGGTCGTCGAACACGGGCGCGAGGGCTGATGCCGCACACCGACCTGCCCCTGGAGGAGCTCCGGCGCTACGCCCCGGACCTGCCCGCGCCCGAGGACCTGCAGGAGTTCTGGGACGCCACCCTCCAGGAGGCGGGGCGGTGGCCGCTGGACGCCTCCTGGACGCCGGTCGACTCCGGGCTGACGACCGTCGAGACCCTCGGCGTGTCGTTCGCCGGCGCGGGCGGCTCGCCGGTGCGCGCCTGGCTGCACCTGCCCGCCCGCGCGCTGCGCGGGGACCGGCCGCTGCCCGGGGTGGTCCAGTTCCAGGGCTACAACGGCGGCCGCGGGCTGCCGCACGAGCACGTCTTCTGGGCCTCGGCCGGGTTCGCCCAGCTGGTCGTCGACACCCGTGGGCAGGGCAGCGGCTGGACGGTGGGGGAGACCGGTGACCCGGTGGGCTCGGCCGCCGCGCAGCCCGGCTTCCTGACCCGGGGGGTGCTGTCGCCGCAGGACTACTACTACCGGCGGGTCTACACCGACGCCGTCCGGGCCGTGGAGGTGCTCCGCGGTCATCCGGACGTCGACGGCGACCGGGTCGCGGTGGCCGGCATCAGCCAGGGCGGCGGCATCGCGCTGGCCGTCTCGGCGCTCGCGCCCGGGGTGCGGGCGGTCCTGCCCGACGTGCCGTTCCTCTGCGACTTCCCGCGCGCCACCCGCATCGCCCCCGGCGATCCCTACGGGGAGCTGGTCCGCTACCTCAAGGCCCACCGGGACCGCGTCGACCGCGTCTTCGCGACGTTGAGCTACTTCGACGGCGCGGTGCTCGCCCGCCGGGCCTCGGCGCCGGCGCTGTTCTCCGTGGCCCTCATGGACCAGATCTGCCCGCCGTCCACGGTGTTCGCGGCCTACCACGCCTACGCCGGCCCGAAGGACATCCGGGTCTACCCGTTCAACGACCACGAGGGCGGCCAGTTCCACCAGCAGCGGGAGCAGCTCACCTGGCTGCGCGACCTGCTCTCCGGCCCCGCGGTGGCCGAGCCGACCACGCTGAAGGGGACCTGATGCTCACCGCACGACTCACGCTGGACCCGGCGCGACCGGTGGGCCCGGTGTCCCGGCGGCTCTTCGGCGCGTTCGTCGAGCACATGGGCCGCGGGGTGTACGGCGGCATCCACTCACCGGAGCACCCGACGGCGGACGAGAACGGCTTCCGCCGGGACGTGCTCGACCTGGTCCGGGAGCTGGGGGTGAGCACGGTCCGGTACCCCGGGGGCAACTTCGTCTCCGGCTTCCGGTGGGAGGACAGCGTCGGACCGCGCAGCCAGCGCCCGGTGCGGCTCAACCTCGCCTGGCACAGCACCGAGACCAACGAGGTCGGCCTGCACGAGTTCGCCTCGTGGCTGGAGGAGGTCGGCGCCGAGCTCATGCTCGCCGTGAACCTCGGCACCCGCGGCACCCTCGAGGCGCTCGACCTGCTGGAGTACACCAACGTGCCCGCCGGCACGGAGCTCGCCGAGCAGCGGATCCGCAACGGGCGCACCGAGCCGTTCGACGTGCGGATGTGGTGCCTGGGCAACGAGATGGACGGCCCCTGGCAGCTCGGCCAGCTCTCCGCCGAGGACTACGGCAAGCTCGCCTCCCGGACCGCCAAGGCCATGCGCCAGGTCGACCCGGACCTGGAGCTCGTCGCCTGCGGCTCGTCGGGCGCGGGGATGCCCACCTTCGGGGAGTGGGAGCGGGTCGTGCTCACCCACGCCTACGACGACGTGGACTTCATCTCCTGCCACGCCTACTACGAGGAGAAGGACGGCGACCTGGACTCGTTCCTGGCGTCGGCGACCGACACCGACCACTTCATCGAGACGGTCGTGGCCACCGCCGACCACGTGCAGTCGGTGCGCCGCAGCCCGAAGCGGATGTCCATCTCCTTCGACGAGTGGAACGTCTGGTACGCCTCGCGGGTGCAGTCGGGCCTGCCGAAGCGCATCGACGACTGGCCGGTCGCGCCGGCCATCAGCGAGGAGGCCTACACCGTGGCCGACGCCGTCGTCGTCGGCAACGTCCTGATGTCGCTGATCCGCCACGCGGACCGGGTGACCAGCGCCTCGATGGCCCAGCTGGTCAACGTGATCGCCCCCATCGCCGCCGAGCCGCAGGGGCCGGCGTGGCGCAAGACGACGTTCTTCCCCTTCGCGACCACCTCCCGGCTGGCGCGGGGCGTCGCCCTCCAGGTGGCCGTCGACGGCCCGAGTCACGTCACCGCCGAGCACGGTGAGGTGCCGCTGGTCGACGCCGCGGCCACCGCCGACGCCGACGCGGGCACCGCGGCGCTGTTCCTGGTGAACCGGTCGCAGACCGAGGAGGCAGAGGTGTCCGTGGACGTGTCGGCGCTCGGCGTGGGCACCGTCGAGGAGGCGCTGACGCTCTCGGACCCGGACCCGCACGCCGCGAACACCAGCGAGGACCCGGCGCGGGTCGGGTTGCGGCCGAACCCGCGGGCGACGGTGGTGGACGGCACGCTGCGCGTGACCCTGCCGCCGGTCTCGTGGACGGCGGTCTCCCTCCGCTGAGCACCCCCGCCGGGACCTGCCGGGACGGGCGGTCCCGGCGGGGCTCAGGAGGGACGGGCGGTGGAGGCGCGGACCACCAGCTGCGTGGCCAGCTCGACCCGCTGGGTGTCCAGGCGGGTACCGGTGATCAGGTCGTGGAGCATGCGGCCGGCCATCCGCCCCATGTCGGCCAGGGGCTGCCGGACGGTGGTCAGCGGCGGCGAGGACCAGCGGGCCATCGGCAGGTCGTCGAAGCCGACCACGCTCACGTCGCCCGGCACGGACAGGCGGGCCTGGCGGGCGGCCTCCAGCACCCCGAAGGCCTGCTCGTCACTGCCGGCGAAGACGGCGGTGGGGCGGTCGGCCAGCTCCAGCACCGCTCGCGCCTGCTGGTGGCCGCCCTCGTGGGAGAAGGTGCCATGCCGCACCAGCGCCGGGTCGAAGGGGATGCCGGCCCGGTCGAGGGCCGCCCGGTAGCCGTCGATGCGGGCCCGGCTGCAGAGGTAGTCCTCCTGACCGCCGATCACGGCGATCCGCCGGTGCCCGAGCTCGATGAGGTGCTCGGTCGCGGCGAGGCCGCCGGACCAGTTGGTCGCACCGACGCTGGGCACCTCCTGGCCGGGCATGTCGACCGGGTCGATGACGACGACCGGCAGCTGGGAGCCGCCCAGTCGCCGCTGGTCGGCCGCCGTCAGGCGCGAGGTCACCACGATGGCGCCCTGACGGCCGCCGGTGATCAGCTCACGGACCCAGTCCCCGGAGGACGAGCGGGACAGCGTCGTGACCACGACCTCGAGGTCGGCCTCGGTCACCCCGCGCAGGATCTCCATCCCCCACGGGCTGTCCAGCGCGGTGAAGACGACGTCGACGAGCGGACGGGTCGGGCCCCGGGGCGTCAGGGGGACGTAGGCGTACTGCTCGAGGACCTGCTGGACGTGCGCGCGGGTCGCGGCTGCGACGTCCTGCTTGCCGTTGAGCACCTTGGAGACCGTCGGCAACGAGACCCCCGCCGCGGCGGCGATCACCGCCAGCGTGGGTCGGTTCGCGTGCTGTGTCACGGAGCCCTCCTGGGGTCGTGCCGCGATGCCCGGCCCGGACGGGCCTCGGTGGCAGCCCGGACGGGCCCCAGGTGGCAGCCGGGAGGGCGCCGGGTGTCGGCGCGGTGATCGTAACTTCGAGCCTCTCCTCTCGAAAGTGTTCCGGCGATGCGTGCACCGACACGAGCGACCCGAGCAGACTCCCGGCGGCAGCGGCGATCGTCGGGCGACGGACCGGGCGGACGCGCGCTGCGCTGACCGTGGCATCGGTTCCTCGGTGTGATCCCGTTGACACTGACCCTGCCGCGTCTTACGTTGTCGAAAACCGCCCGCAACTTTCGGGCCACATCTTCGACTCGTCGGGTCGGCAAGGGCCGTTGGCCCCCCGCCGACCGGGGGGCGACACTGTCGGTGCCGCCCTCGTCGTCGAGCACCAGGACACCGGTGGCACCACCTGCCGGGTCCGGTCCTCCGCCGTCCGGCGGGGACGCCCTCCTGTTCCCGAGTCCTCGAGAGGATCTGCCCGATGCCCGACCTGACGCCCACCCGCGAGGACAAGTTCACCTTCGGTCTCTGGACGGTCGGCTGGCCGGCCGCCGACCCGTTCGGCACGGCCACCCGCGAGCCGGTCGACGTGGTCGAGTCGGTCCACCGGCTCGCGGAGATGGGCGCCTACGGCGTCACCTTCCACGACGACGACGTGATCCCCTTCGGCAGCGACACCGCCGCCCGGGACGCGCACATCAAGCGCTTCCGCGCCGCCATCGACGAGACCGGCCTGGTCGTCCCGATGGTGACCACCAACCTGTTCACCCACCCGGTGTTCAAGGAGGGTGGCCTGACCGCCAACGACCGCGAGGTGCGCCGCTACGCGATGCGCAAGGTCATGCGGAACATGGACCTGGCCGCCGAGCTGGGCGCGCAGACCTACGTGCTCTGGGGCGGTCGTGAGGGCGCCGAGGTCGACATGGCCAAGGACCTCATCGCCTCCCTCGACCGCTACGCCGAGGCGATCGACACCCTGGCCGCCTACTCCGAGGCCCGCGGCTACGGCCTGCGCTTCGCCCTGGAGCCCAAGCCCAACGAGCCCCGCGGCGACATCTTCCTGCCCACCATCGGGCACGCGCTGGGCTTCATCGCCAAGCTCGAGCACTCCCACCTGGTGGGCCTCAACCCGGAGACCGGGCACGAGCAGATGGCCAACCTGAACTTCACCCACGGCATCGCCGAGGCGCTGTGGGCCGGCAAGCTGTTCCACATCGACCTGAACGGCCAGCACGGCCCGAAGTTCGACCAGGACCTGGTCTTCGGCCACGGCGACCTGCTGCAGGCCTTCTCCACCGTCGACCTGCTGGAGAACGGCGGCGCCGACGGCGCTCCGGCCTACGACGGCCCGCGGCACTTCGACTACAAGCCGCTGCGCACCGAGGACATGGACGGCGTGTGGCGCTCGGCCGCGGCGAACATGCGCACCTACCTGCTGCTCAAGGAGCGCGCCGCGGCGTTCCGCGCCGACCCGGAGGTGCAGGAGGCGCTGGCCGCCGCCCGCGTGCCCGAGCTGCGCCGGTCCACCCTCGGCGAGAACGAGACGATCGAGGACCTGCTCGCCGACCGGTCGGCGTTCGAGGACTTCGACGCCGACGCCGTGGCCAAGCGCGGTGCCGGGGTCGTCCGGGTCGACCAGCTGATGATCGAGCACCTGCTCGGCGCCCGCTGAACATCCCGACGACAGAGAGCAGCAGGAGCAGGTCATGACGCTGGTGGCGGGGGTCGACTCGTCGACCCAGTCGTGCAAGGTCGTCGTCCGGGACGCCGAGACCGGCCGTCTGGTCCGTGAGGGCCGGGCGAGCCACCCGGAGGGCACCGAGGTCGACCCCGCCGCCTGGGAGGCGGCGCTGCGGGAGGCGATCGACTCGGCCGGTGGGCTGGGCGACGTCGCCGCGGTCGCCGTCGGCGGGCAGCAGCACGGCATGGTCTGCCTCGACGAGGCGGGCCAGGTCGTGCGCCCGGCCCTGCTCTGGAACGACACCCGGTCGGCCGGCGCCGCCACCGACCTCATCGCCGAGCTCGGCGACGGGGACGACGGCGCCGGCCGCCGGGCCTGGGCCGACGCGGTCGGCCTGGTGCCGGTGGCCTCGTTCACCGTCACCAAGCTGCGCTGGCTCGCCCAGCACGAGCCGGAGAACGCCGCGCGGACGGCGGCGGTGGCGCTGCCGCACGACTGGCTGACCTGGCGGCTGGCCGGTTCGCCGGGCCTGGACGCGCTGGTCACCGACCGGGGCGATGCCAGCGGCACCGGCTACTGGTCGCCGTTCACCGGCGAGTACCGCACCGACCTGCTCGAGCGGGCCCTCGGGCACGCGCCGGTGCTGCCCCGCGTGCTGGGCCCGGCCGAGCGCGCCGGGCAGGTGGCCGCCGGTGCGCTGGCCGCCGACGGCGGTGCGCTGCTCGGCCCCGGCAGCGGTGACAACGCCGCGGCGGCGCTGGGCATCAACGCCGAGCCGGGGGACGTCGTCCTCTCCATCGGCACCTCCGGGGTCGTCTCGACCGTCTCCACCACCCCGTCGGCCGACCCGACCGGCACCGTCGCCGGGTTCGCCGACGCCACCGGCAACTTCCTGCCCCTGGTCGTCACGCTCAACGCCGCCCGGGTGCTGGACGCGACGGCCCGTCTCCTCGGGGTGGGCCACGACGAGCTGTCCCGGCTGGCGCTGACCGCGCCGGCCGGCTCCGGCGGCCTGGTCCTGGTGCCCTACCTGGAGGGGGAGCGGACGCCGGACCAGCCGCACGCCACCGGCGCGCTGCACGGGCTGACCCTGACCACCGCCGACCCCGCGCACCTGGCGCGCGCGGCGGTGGAGGGGCTGCTGTGCGGTCTGGCCGACGGGTTGGAGGCGATCGCCGCCCTGGGCAACCCGGTGCGCCGGGTGCTCCTGGTCGGCGGCGGTGCCCGCTCCGAGGCGGTGCGCCGGCTGGCTCCCGCGGTGCTCGGCGTGCCGGTGCTGGTGCCGCCGCCGGGGGAGTACGTCGCCGACGGCGCCGCCCGTCAGGCCGCGTGGGTGCTGGCCGGCGGGGACACCCCGCCGGCCTGGCCCACCACGAGCACCGAGACCTACGAGGCCGACCCGGTCCCGCACGTGCGGGAGCGCTACGCCGAGGTCCGGGACATGACCGCCGCGCGGGTGTGACCCGCGCGACGTCCGGCACCCGCCAGGGTGCACGATCACCACTGCACCACCGTGAATCCACCCACTCGGATCGTCCGGCACGTTCCTGCCGGTAGGAGGACACACCATGGCCACCGTCACCTTCGACTCCGCGACCCGGATCTACCCAGGGGGTCAGCGACCTGCGGTCGACGCACTGGACCTGGCGGTCGAGGACGGGGAGTTCCTCGTGCTCGTCGGGCCGTCGGGCTGCGGGAAGTCGACCTCGCTGCGGATGCTCGCCGGCCTGGAGGAGATCGACGCGGGGCGCATCCTCATCGGGGACCGCGACGTCACCGACGTGCCGCCGAAGGACCGGGACATCGCGATGGTGTTCCAGAACTACGCGCTCTACCCGCACATGACCGTGGGCGAGAACATGGGCTTCGCGCTGAAGATCGCCGGGATGGGCAAGGAGGAGCGCCGCACCCGGGTGGAGGAGGCGGCCAAGCTGCTGGACCTGGAGCCCTACCTGGACCGCAAGCCCAAGGCGCTGTCGGGTGGTCAGCGGCAGCGGGTGGCGATGGGCCGGGCGATCGTGCGCCAGCCGCAGGTGTTCCTGATGGACGAGCCGCTGTCCAACCTCGACGCCAAGCTGCGGGTGCAGACCCGCACGCAGATCGCCTCGCTGCAGCGCCGGCTGGGCATCACCACCGTCTACGTCACCCACGACCAGGTCGAGGCGATGACGATGGGCGACCGGGTGGCGGTGCTCAAGGACGGTCTCCTCATGCAGGCCGGCAGCCCCCGGGAGCTCTACGACCACCCGGCGAACTCCTTCGTGGCCGGCTTCATCGGCTCGCCGGCGATGAACCTGTTCGAGGTGCCGGTCGTCGACGGCGGTGTCCGGTTCGGCTCGGCGGTGCAGCCGGTGGCGCGCGACCTGCTCGGCTCGGAGTCCCGGGTCGTGCTCGGCGTGCGGCCCGAGGACCTGGACCTCTCCGCCGAGGGCCTCCCGGTGGAGATCGACGTGGTCGAGGAGCTGGGAGCGGACGCGTACCTGTACGGCCGGGCCCGGTTCGAGAACGAGGAGCAGCAGGTCATCGCCCGGGTCGACGGCCGTCGTCCCCCGCGCGCCGGGGACGTCGTCCACGTGACGGCCCGGCCGGACCACGTGCACCTGTTCTCCGCCGGCTCCGGGGCCCGACTGGGCTGACGGCCCCGCCCGACGGGCCTGACGCTCCCGGGCCGGACCGATCGACCACCTCTCCCGCCGTCGGGGCGGGAGAGGTGGCGCGGGCTCCGTAGACTCGATCGAGGTGCCCGGCGACCCGTGCACCGCATCGATCGAGGAGAGTGTTGTGGCCGTCCGAGCCATCCGCGGTGCGACCCAGGTGGCCGCCGACGACCGGGACGAGGTCCTGGGGGCCACCCGGGAGCTGGTGAGCACCGTCCTGGCGCGCAACGAGCTGGACCCCGCTGACCTGATCAGCATCCTGTTCACCGCCACCCCCGACCTCGTGTCGGAGTTCCCGGCGCTGGCCGCGCGCGAGCTCGGGCTCGGCGACGTGCCGCTGATGTGCGCCACCGAGATCGCGGTGCCGCACGCCCTGCCGCGGGTGCTGCGGTTGATGGCGCACGTCGAGACCGAGCTGGACCGGGCCGACGTCCAGCACGTCTACCTGCGCGGTGCGGTCGCCCTCCGCCGGGACATCGCACAGTGAGTGAGCATCGCAGCGAGCGCCAGCGAGCGAGGAGCGGAGCGAACGTCGTCGCGCAGCAGCACAGCACAGTGAGCGCAGTGGGTGGAGTGGACGAGCAGGGGAGTGCAGCGGTGGGCGGGTTCCGCGGGCAGGTGACCCTGGACGGGCCCTCGGGCACCGGGAAGTCCAGCGTCGCCCGGGACGTCGCCGCCCGGCTGGGCGCGGCCTACCTCGACACCGGCGCCATGTACCGGGCGGCGACCGTCGCGGTGCTGGACGCCGGGGTCGACCTGACCGACACCGACGCGGTGACCCGCGCCGTCGCCTCCGCCGACATCCAGGTGGGGACGGCGGCCGATGCCGAGCTGGTGCGGGTCGACGGGGTCGACGTGGCCGCCCGCATCCGGGGCGCCGAGGTGACCCGCACGGTGTCGCCGGTCTCCGCCGTCCCGGCCGTGCGCCGGATGCTGGTGGACCGGCAGCGTGCGCTGGTCGCCGAGGCCGACGCGGTCGTCGTCGAGGGCCGCGACATCGGCACCGTCGTGCTGCCCGCCGCCACCCTGAAGGTGTACCTGACCGCGGCACCCGAGGCCCGCGCCCAGCGCCGGGCCGATCAGCTGGGGGTCACCGACCCGACCAAGATCGCCGAGATCGCCGCGGACCTGCGGCGTCGCGACGAGTACGACAGCAGCCGGGCCGACAGCCCGCTGCGCCCCGCCGTCGACGCCGTGGTCGTCGACAGCACCGGGCTGGACCGCGATGCCGTGGTCGAGCGTGTGCTCGACCTGGCGCGCACTGCAGTGGGAGCAGCATGAGCACCGACACCGACACCGACGTCCCCGGCGGGGACGGGCCCACCGGGCCGCTCCCGGTGGTGGCCATCGTGGGGCGCCCGAACGTCGGCAAGTCGACGCTGGTGAACCGGTTCCTGGGCCGGCGCGCCGCCGTCGTCCAGGACGTCCCGGGCGTCACCCGGGACCGCATCCCGTACCAGGCGCTGTGGAACGGGAAGAACTTCACCGTCGTCGACACCGGCGGCTGGGAGCCGAAGGCGACCGGCATGGCCGCCTCCATCGCCCGGCAGGCCGAGCACGCCATGAAGACCGCCGACGTCATCGTGCTCGTCGTCGACGCCTCGGTCGGGGTGACCGAGACCGACCTGGCCGCCGCCCGGGTGCTGCGGCGCAGCACCACCCCGGTGATCCTGGTGGCCAACAAGGTGGACGACGAGCGGGGCGAGTCGAACGCCGCCGAGCTCTGGTCGCTGGGCTTGGGCGAGCCGTTCTCGGTCAGCGCGCTGCACGGCCGGGGGAGCGGTGACCTGCTCGACCTCGTGCTTGACGCCATGCCCGAGGCGCCCCGGGAGCAGGACGACCTGGGCGGCCCCCGCCGGGTGGCCCTCGTCGGCCGGCCGAACGTCGGCAAGTCCAGCCTGATCAACCGGCTGTCCAAGGAGGAGCGCTCCGTCGTCGACTCGGTGGCCGGCACCACCGTCGACCCGGTCGACTCGCTGGTGACCCTGGGCGGTGAGCAGTGGCGGTTCGTCGACACCGCCGGGCTGCGCCGCAAGGTCAACACCGCCAGCGGCACCGAGTACTACGCCAGCCTGCGCACCGAGGCCGCGATCGAGGCCGCCGAGGTCGCCGTGGTGCTGCTGGCCGCCGACGAGGTGATCAGCGAGCAGGACCAGCGGGTGATCACCCAGGTGATCGAGGCCGGCCGGGCGCTGGTCATCGCCTTCAACAAGTGGGACACCCTCGACGAGGACCGGCACGCCCAGCTCGAGCGGGAGATCGACCGCGACCTGGCCCGGATCACGTGGGCCAGCCGGGTGAACATCTCCGCGGTCACCGGGCGGGGGGTCAACAAGCTGGCCGACCACCTGAAGACGGCGCTGGCCGGCTGGGAGACCCGGGTGCCCACCGCCGAGCTCAACACGTTCGTCCGGGCGCTGGTGCAGGAGACCCCGCCGCCGGCCCGCGGCGGTCGCGCCCCGAAGATCAAGTACGTCACCCAGGCCGACGTCCGGCCGCCCCGGTTCGTGGTCTTCTCCACCGGCTTCCTCGAGGCGGGCTACCGGCGGTTCCTGGAGCGCAAGCTGCGCGAGCAGTTCGGCTTCCACGGGACGCCGATCGACGTCTCGGTCAAGGTGCGCGAGACGAAGGCGCGCGAGCGCAAGGGCTGACCCGGCCACCAGGGCGCGGGACCGGGTGCGGTAACCTCACGGGGCAGCTTCCGGGGCCGCAAGGCACCCGGAGCTCGGGCTGTAGCGCAGCTTGGTAGCGCACTTGACTGGGGGTCAAGGGGTCGCAGGTTCAAATCCTGTCAGCCCGACAGTGAAACCGCAGTTCAGAGGCGGGTCGGCCGAACGGTCCGGCCCGCCTCTCGCGTGCGTACAGCAACCGGTACAGCAACGCGGGCCGGGACAGCAACGATCGCCATGTGAGTGCCTGGTCGAGGCGGTCGGCGGATCTTCGTTGCTGGGCCCGTGCATGTGGGGTGTAGACGTCAGCGGTGATGGCGCAGGACGAGTGGCAGGAGGTGGACCGTCGAGGTCGTGCTCGGCCCGCGGGGCGCAGCGTTGGGGGCGAGCAGGTGTTGCTGGCCCCAACGTGCATTCGATCTAGCTGGTCACGCACAGCAACTGGTTGGCTTGTCGGTGCGGAAGAGTCCGGCGGCGATGCGCAGGGCTTCGCTCATCGTCAGGTAGGGCGCCCAGGTGTCGGCGATGTCGTCCACGGTCATCCCGGCCTTGATCGCGTAGGTGGCAGCGAGCATCACGTCTCCGGCGCCGTCGAGGGCGGCGTGCACGCCGAGGACCTTCCCGGTGTCTGCATCGATGACGATCTTCAGCGCCCCGAGGGTGTCCTGGTTGGTGAGTGCCCTGGGGATGTCCTCGCCTCCGAGCACCCGGCAGTCGCAGGTGTGCCCGGCTGCCAATGCCTCGGCTTCGGTCAGTCCAGCGCTGGCGAGTTGCGGGCGGGTGAAGATGACGGCGGGCAGGCCGGTGTAGTCGATCTCGCGCTTGCCGCCGAGGGCGTTGACGGCGGCGGCGCGGCCGGTCTCGGCGGCGACGTAGACGTACTGCGGGGCGCCGCTCACGTCCCCTGCTGCCCACACCTTCGGGTTGTTGGTCTGCTGCCGTGCATCGACGGCGATGAACCCGCGCTCATCGACTTCGATCCCGGCCGCTGCCAGGTCGAGCCCGTCGGTCCGGGCCTTGCGGCCGGTCGCGATCAGAAGCCGCTGGGCAGTCACCGTCTGCCTGTCGTCGGTGGTCACGCTGACTGCGCCCGCCTCCGTGGCAACCTGGACCGCGCGCTGCTCGGCGACGGTGATGCCCACCCGGTCGAACGCTTCGCGGAGCACCTCGGCCAGTTCTGGTTCGGCGTGGGGAGCCAGGCAACCGATGAGGGTGACGCGGGTGCCGAGCCCGGCGAACAACTGGGCCTGTTCCATGCCGACGTAGCCGCCGCCGATGACGATCAGGCTCTCCGGCAGCTCCTGCAGTTCCATGGCGGTGGTCGAGGTCAGCCAGTCCGTGTCGCCGAGGCCCGGCAGGCCCGGGGTGGTGGGCTCCGAACCGGTGGCGACGATGTAGGCGGCGGCGGGCAGCGGCTCTCCGTCGACCAGCAGGGTCTGCGGGTCGGCGAAGCGGGCCTCGCCGCGGCGGATGTCGAACCCGTGCGCGTCAGCCACGTCGAGGTACTTGGCGGCACGCATCTGCTCAATCAGGTCGTCCTTCTGCCCCACCAGCGACTGCAGGTCGGCTCGTCCGGCGCTGGTCGGCACGCCGGGGAACGGGTTATGCAGGGCGTGCTCGCGCTGACCACTGGCGGCCAGCAGCGTCTTGCTCGGCACGCAGCCGACGTTCAGGCAGGTCCCGCCGACCACGCCGCGCTCGATGAGGACGACGTTCTTGCCCTGGGCGCGGGCATGGATGCCCGCCGCCATCGCGGCGCCCCCGGTGCCGATGATCACCAGGTCCAGTTGGTCCACGGTCGCTCCTGCATGCAGTCGAAGAAGACGGTCGGAGCGGACCGTAAAGCCTCCCCTGCAGTGGAAGGTCAAGCCCAATACGGTCGGCTTGTGCGCATCGGTGAACTGGCGGCGAAGGCGGGTCTCACGGCCAAGGCCATCCGCTTCTACGAGCACGCAGGGGTGCTGCCCGAGCCTGAGCGGCAGCCTTCTGGTTACCGGGACTACGACGACAGCGCGCTGGCTCGGCTGCGGTTCGTGAAGGCAGCCCAAGCCGCCGGGCTCACCCTCGCCGAGATCCGCCAGGTCATCGCCGTCCGCGACCTCAGCGGCCCGCCCTGCCGCCACGTCACCGACCTGCTCGACACGCACGCCGCCGACCTCGACCGACGCATCGCCGAACTGAGCGCCCTGCGCGAGGAAGTCCGGCGGCTCCGCGACCGCGCCAACGGCCTGGACCCCGACCACTGCGATGACATGGCCGTCTGTCACGTCATCCCCGCCGAACTGCCTGCTGCCGGCCTCGAGCCCGGTTAGCGTGACCGGAGTCGGCCGCTGCGCCGCAGACAAGGGAGGTCCGGCGATGAGGCTCGTGAGACGGCGACCGGCTGACACGGGCCCGCGCGTCAGGTGCGGCTGCTGTGCCCACGACCTGCCTCGATCGTCGGTTCACGAGCTCGGCGCCACTCCTGGCGTCTTCGTGTGCCGACGCTGCGCCGCATGGATGGTGGCCCGGATCGGCCGCATGTAGCGTCCTGCTCGTATTCAGGTGGCCGGCGCGCTGGCCTGCAGGGCAACGGCCTGTTCATCGACGAGGCAGCCGCAGGGTTAGGCGAGGGCCACGATGATCGGTTCGCGGCTCCCGTGGGCGCGGGCGTACTGCTCCTCCAGCCCGGTGGTCGGGTGGGCGCATGCCGGGCAGGCGGGGAGTAGCCGACCGGCCACGCAGGCGCATCGAGCGGTTCGGCGCCGCGGTGCGCTGTCCTGCCAGCATTCCGACGTCGGGGGCGGTCGAGAGTGCCGACTCCGCGTGGGCGCGGGGCCGGCCGCTGGGCTGTCCGGCTCCGGCAGCTGAATGGAGGTCCGGTCGGGCTCTACGCCGGCGGCCGTCTGCGGCTGAGACGTTCGAGGTGGGAGGTGTCGGTGCAGGTTGGCGCAGATGTTGTCCTTCTTGGCCGCGCTCTCGGCGATCGGGGTGCCGCGATCGCTGAGCTGAGCTGCGCTACGTCTTCCAGGGCGCCGATCCCTGTTCGGGGCTTCTCCTCACGGCCGTCGCCTCTCGCTCGTGTCCTCAGTCCGTGAGCACGGCCTCGGTCGTCGCCCATGGCCGTTGCAATCGATGCGGTGCCACGGTCGTGCAGGATGCGGCCCGCGCGGGCGACGGCATCGTCACCGTCGCCCGCGCGGGGGGAGACCAGGGATCAGTCCTGGTGCGGATCCGGTGCCTCCGCACCAGGACCGGTCTCGGTCAGCGATCCAGCGCGCGTGTCACGTCGTCGATCCCCGCGAAGTTCTTGTCTCCCAGGCGTCGCTCAAGCTCGGCGACGACGGCCTCGGGTGCACCGCGGTCGCGTACCGCCTGCACCAGGTCGGACCCGGCGACCGGGAAGTCGACGCGGTGGAGCCAGCGCATCACCTGGTTGCGGGTGACGACCGTGCCGGGGTTGTTCCCGCCGTCGGCCTCGCCCGAGAACAGTGACTCTTGGATGACCTGGTGCACGAAGGTGTTCTCGAAGTAGCCGGTGAGCCGCTCCGCGCCGGGTCCCATCGCGGTCAGCGGGACGTCGACGTTCGTGTGGCCGCTCGTCGTCCAGTCCACCACGAACTGGTACTCGGAGTCGGCGACGTCGAACGGTCCGTCCGCGGTCGACGGCGCGATGCCGCTCTCGTCCTCGGTGCCGGTGTCTTCGACCGCCATGCCGCCGGTCTCGTGGTCGGCGGTGGTGACCAGCAGCGTGTCGTCGTCCTGCTCGGCGAACTCCTTGGCGACCGCCACGGCCTCGTCCATCAGGGCGACGGCCTCGATGGTCTTCTCGGCGTTGTTGGCGTGTGCCTGCTCGTCGACCGCCTCTTCCAGGATGGCGTTCTGTGCCTCGTCCTGGTCGCGTGCTCCCTGGCCGCGGTTGTCGTCGCCGGCGGCCGCAGTGCTGACCCCGCCGACGGTGAACGCGACTGTCGCTGACAGTGCGCCGACCGCGATGGCCAGCGGCCAGCGGCGCGATCCGGAGGCATGTGTCTGCTGCATGACTCTCCCAGTGGACGGTGGGCCTGCCCGCCGGTGACCGGCGGCATCCGCGACGCTGGCAAGCCGAGGTGAAGCGGACGGACCCGTCCGGTGAACCCGGTCCGTACAGCCGGACGACGGCTGACTGCTGGGTGTGCGCGTGTCCATTCGCACGGTGACGGCGGGCTGGTGTGCTTGCTCATCACGGTGAGTGGCGCAGTCGAGTCAGTGGGGGGCAGCAACGACGCGTCCCGCGTGTCCCCATCTGCTCGGAGGTCCAGGACTGCTCGCGTCAGTCGTCGGTCGTACGAGGTGACTCGGGAGCGGTTCGTGCGCTGAGCGCTTCAATCTGGTTCGTGCGTGCGTGAGGCGGCCGACACAACAACGCGGACCGGGACAGCAACGCTCACCACTCGAGCGCTTCGTCGAGGCGGTCGGCGGCCTCTCGTCGCTGGGCCGGTGCCACGTGGCTGTAGATGTCCGCGGTGATGGCGTAGGACGAGTGGCCCAGGTGCTCCTGCACGACCTTCGTGTGCGTGCCGGCCGCCAGCAGGAAGCTCGCGGTCGAGTGCCGCAGCGTGTGCAGGTGGACATCGCGGAGACCGGCGCGTTGGGCGAGGGTTTCGAACCGCCTGAGGACGTTGCGTGGCTCCAGGGGTGTTCCGGCCTCGGTGGTGAAGACCAAGTCGCTGCCGTGCCAGACGTCCCTGGCCGCGAGCTGTTCTGCGGCCTGCTGCTGACGGTGTGCGCGAAGGAGCTCGATCGCCGAGCGGGGGAGCGGGACCGTCCGGCGCGACTTCTCGGTCTTCGGCTCGCCGAGCTGGAGACCCTTCGACGTTCGGGTCAGCGTCCAGCGCACGCGGAGAGTGCCACCGTCGAGGTCGACATCGGACCAGTGCAGACCGAGTGCTTCACCACGGCGGAGCCCGGTCGCCAGCATCAGCCGGAACAGTGGGGCCAGCCGTTCACCTCGCATCGACTCGAGAAGGCGATGGGCGTCGGCCACGGTGAGGTAGGCGGCGTCCTTCCGCTCAACGGTCGGGCGGCGGACAGCGGCAACCGGGTTCTGCCGAAGAAGGCCGTCGCGTACTGCGATGTCGAGTGCGGCGCGTAGGACGGTGTAGATCGTGCGGACGGTCGATGGCGCCAGGCCTGCGGCGCGCTTGGCCACGATGAGAGCTTCCACGTCCGATGGTCGGATCCGGTTCAGGCGTCGTCCGCCGAGAGCTGACGCCAGGTGTTTGCGCGCGACGGTGCTGTACAGGTCGATGGTGGCCTGCTTGCGGTCACTCGCCGGTAGGCTGCTGGCTATCCAGTCGTCCAACCACGCGGCGAGCGTCATCGCCGTGTCCTTGACCGGGGCACCGGCGTCGAGTCGTTCGCGCAACGCCTTCTGCTTCGTCAGCACTTCGGCCTGCGTCGCGCCGTAGACCGTGCGGCGCTTGCTGATTCCGTGCTCGTCGCGGTAGCTGAGCTCGGCGGACCACCTTCCGTCGGCTCGCTTGAAGACCGACCCTTCGCCGTTCGCTCGCTTGCCCACTGCTTCTCGCCCCTACGGTCGAAGTCGCCCCTGCCGGGTTGGCTCCTGGCCCTCGCCGAGGGGGTTCGTGGCCCGTGGGAGCCAGTGCCGCCGGCGGCAGCTGCCGGTCAAGCGGAAGTCTCGAGGCGATCGACGTAGCGCTGGAGCTCAGCTCGGGACAACCGGCAGCTTCGTCCGATGTGCACAGGACGCAGAGCGCCGACGTTGATCAGCGTGTAGAGGGTCGTGCGGCTGATGCTGAGTGCCTTCGCGGCTTGTGCAGCGGTCAGCAGCAGCGGATCTTCCGCCAGCACGTCCCTGAGCAGCTGCGGCTCGGCCATGTCGCGCCCCTCATCAGCGTCCGCGGGCCCGCCTCTCTGGCGTGCCCTTCTGGCAGAAGAGGCGGCAGGGCAGCCCCATCGATGACAGCCGCCGAAGCGCGAGATCGGCGATGCCCTGCGCCGTCCTTGCTGCGGAAGAACGTCGCGGACCAGCAACACCGGATCACCTGCATGGGCCCCTGTCTGCGTTCGAGACGTTGATCGAGGGCTCTATCCATTGCTGACGCTGGCAATGTCGTCTCTGTCGGCTACGCGCCGAAGTCGAGTACGGGACACTCAACCTCGCACTCAACGCGGCCTGGTCATGCCGCCCGACCAGGGCAGTGAGAGTCGAGGCAGGCCCACAACCCACATCGACAGGGCGGATAGACCAGTGCCCCCCACCCATGGGCACGGGTGGGGGCACTGTCTGTGGGTCCGGCTCCGGGGCGACCGGTGCCGGGTGGCTCAGCCTGCCTGGTAGTTCACGTGCGGGTGGTCCATGTGGTTCGCCGTGACGCTCCCGCGGTCCGCCATGGGGCTCCAGGAGCCGTTCGGCGAGGTGAGCATGCGCTGCTGGTAGATGATGTAGTCCACGCCGAGCGCGTCCCAGTTCGCGACGTGGTACTGGACGATCGCGTCGCCGAGCGCGGTGTCGGACAGGACCATGTAGTCCAGCGCCAGCCCGGAGGGATGGCCGCCCGGGTCAGTTGCGCTGGGGCGGGTTCCGCCGATGGTGATGCCGGCGGCGCCCGGCACGTTGCTCACAACGGCGTTGGCGGCGGCCGCTGCCCTTGGCTGCACGGGGCCGGCACCGTTGGTGATAGAGGCGACCGCGGACTGCGGGGCCGCGACCAACGTCTGGATCGGTGCCGGTGCCGGTGCCGGTGCCGGCGCGGCAGTCCCGACGCCGGAGACGGCCAGCACCTGCCCCGGGGTGATGACGTTGGGGTTGCCGCCGATGACCCCGATGTTGCGCTGGTAGAGGTCCTGCCAGGGCTGGCCGTGGGCCGCCGCGATCTTGGCGATCGTGTCGCCCGGCTGGACGGCGTACTGGGCCACCGGGGCGGCTGCGGGTGCAGCCGCCAGCGCGGGCGGCGCGGCAGTGGTGGTGTGGGCCTGCGCCGGGAAGGCCAGGACGCCGAGCGTGACGGCGGAGACGCCGGCAGCGACGGGGAGGCCGACGACGATCTGCCGGGTGCGGACGAAGCGAGGTGCGCGGTGCTTGGGCATGGTGATCTCCGATCACCGCCGCCGGGGTTAGCTGTCGGGTTCGGGCGATCGGTGCCCGGCCGGCGATGCCGGCTTCACCCCGAGGCGCGCCCTGGTCGGGTCGGCGCGCCGTGTGCGGTGGGTCCCCCACCCCTGCCATGAACTGTTCAGGATGACGACCGGCAGGCAGGGTTTGGCGGACCGGCGCCACGCCCAGGGGGTGGGCGCGACCGAAACGTTATGTACGCGGACCGGACCTGTCGTTGTGACTGTGGTCACTTCATCGGCGAGCCCTCGACGGCTCGCCGTGAGTCGCCCAGAGGGAGGAGACATTCGAGCTCCGTCCTCTCAGGGATGCCTCCAGACGCCGCAGCTCACATGTCACGGCTTGGCGCACTTCGCGGCAGTGGGTCCGATGACGCCACTCACGACCCAGGTCGCCGTCTGGGAACGAAGTCCAGCAGCTCGAGTGGGCCTTGATCCCCAGTCGTGCATCGGGACGGGCACGGGGGAGCGCTGCTACCTGGATGCGATCTGGGCCGGCCTGGGCAACGGCGGTCGTGGTGCCCCGGAGGGGTTCGCGCGGAACACCCCTCCTAAGCTCATTCGTAGGGGCTGTCGCGCGGGGCAGCGAGGAATGGTCGTCGTTGCACGGGGGGAGCGGATCGGGTGAGGGTCGGGCGAGACATGCGTCCAGGCGCCACAAGGACGAGGCGCGCGGGCGAGGGCCCCGTGGAGCCGTTCTTCATGAGCGGCCACCTGACGCGCAGGCATGCTCTCGCGGTGCTGGGCGTAGTGGCCTTGGGTGGCTTGACCGGCTGTGCGGGATCCGAGGAAGCCTCATCGGCCGGCGGGGAGTCGGGCGGTTTCGACTTCACCGGCAGCACGCCACTAGGAAAGGTCATCCCAGAGGCGGAACGTCAGTCAGCCCCTCGCTTCTCCGGCGAGCTGCTGGACGAGTCGGCGTTCGACTCGACGTCACTGGGGGGCGAGATCGTCGTCCTCAACTTCTGGGGATCCTGGTGCGCGCCGTGTCGGCTGGAGATGCCCGAGTTCCAGGCCGTCTTCGCCGATGTCAAGGACGACGGCGTCCAGTTCCTCGGTGTCGACGTCAAGGACCAGCGCCAGCTCGCGCAGGCCTTCGTTGACTCGGTCGGCGTGGACTACCCGTCCCTGTTCGATCCTCGGGGAGAGGTCGCCTTGGCCTTCCGAGGCTTTCCGGCCAATGTCGTGCCCACCACGATCCTGATCGATCGGTTCAATCGTGTGGCGGCGGTGTACATCGCCACCGTGTCCGAAGACGATCTGTACGAGGCGCTGGACCACCTGCTCGCCGAGGGGGCGCCGCAATGACCGTGCCGAACGGTCCCGCGCCCGGCGGTGGCTCGGTGACCCCGCGGGCGCAGCAGTCCGGGGTCACGCCGGGCTGGCTCACCGTTGTCCGAGGGACTCGTCGAGTGCCGTTCTCCCGTGCGCGCGTCTGGCAGGCACTCGCGGTCCTGCAGCCGTACTGCGCCGTCTGCGACGTGTCCTACGTGGTGGATGGCGCGTCCACGAAGCACGGCACCGAGTTCGTCTGTGTTCCCGGACGCCTTGACGGTCAGCGACCACCTCGCGGAGCACCCCGTGGGCGGATCGTCGAATGGGAACCCGAGCACCGAGTCGCGACCCGTCTGGAGCTGACTCCCGAGGTGTGGGTGACGACCATCGAGTTGGCGGACGCACCGGACGAGGGCACGGACGTTGCGATCACCCTCACCCACGAGCCACTGACCGGCGGACTGTTGCAGCGCCGTCGGCAACGCAAGGTGGTTCGGAAGGTCGCCCAGGAAACGGTCGAGTCCGAGCTTGCGAAGGTGGCCGATCACGTCCACCAGGCCGAAAGGTCGCCGGACGAGGGCGCCGACTCATCAGCCTGATGGTCCGCTCACCTCGCGGGACGGCGATGCGGTGCCGATGGGCTGGCTTCCACTCCTGCCTTCCGCGTCCTGGCGTCGTCGATGTGGGAACAGACACGCCGACTACTAGCCTCCATAGGCGATAGGCCGACTTCTCGTAATCTCGTCAGTGCTCACAGTGACGGGTTGAGGGGAGGGTCGGATGGGTCGGCAGTCGCAGGATGCATCGGCGCGTCGGCGACGTCGCCACCTCGGTCCGCCGAGGGATCGCCGAGCGCCCACATTGCTCAGTGCACTTGCATTGGGGGGCCTCGTCGCGGGCCTGTGGGAGGGCGGATACGGCCTGACATCGCCGGTTGCGCACGCTCACGAATCGCCCGGCGTCGTCCCATACGCGGGCGCCGCCGTCGACGTCCTGGCCGAACCCGACGCTCGCCCGCAGATCAACCAGGCTGAAGTCACGGAGCGGCTCGATCAGCTGGCCGCCAGTCGCGCAGCGCGGGAGGAGGCGGCTCGCCCGAAGGCCGTTCTGCCCGTGAAAGGACGACTGACCAGCTCATACGGCGCCCGCTGGGGAACGACCCACTACGGCTTGGACATCGCCGCGCCGATGCTCACTCCCGAGTACGCCGCAGCCGACGGAGTGGTCCTCCGGGCGGGCTCGGCCAGTGGCTTCGGCCTCGCCGTCTACATCCTCCACGACAACGGAGATGTGACCGTCTACGGGCACATGGAGAAGATCCTCGTCCAGGAAGGCGATTACGTGGCCGCCGGCGACACCATCGCGCTGCTGGGCAACCGGGGCCAGTCGACCGGCCCACACCTGCACTTCGAGGTCTTCCAGGGTGGACTCGACGGACGCCGGGTGGACCCGAGGAAGTGGCTCGCCGAACGGGGAGTCGACATCTAGGGACGTGCTGCGGTGGGCGGTCAGCCGACCGCCGCGAGCTGCGTCCCCTCCGGCACAGGTGCGGGGACGGGGCGGCCGGAACCGTCGGACCGCAGCAGCTGCTCCCAGCATGAGCCCGAGGCCGCCGAAGATCAAGAAGGCGACCGTCGTGTGCGCCAGCCAGACGGGTCCCCCGGTGATGACGTTCGCGCCCCACAGCACGTCCATGTCCGGAAGCCCTGTATCAGCAACATGAACCCGACGACGGCCGCCAGCATCGCGGCGAGCAGGTTCTCGTCTCTCCGAGCGGCTCGCACGGCCACCCCAGTCACAGTCACAGCCACCGCCACCAGTGTGGGCAGCAACGCGGCGCCGGTCGCCAGCACTCGATCGGTCACCGTCAACCCCGGCTGCGGCGTCGCTGTCACGTGCCAGGCAGCAGAGGTCACCGCCGCGGCGAGGAGGAGCGTCAGGGGTCGCGCTGATCGCGGCACGAGGCCGGCGAGCCGGCCCGCGACCGGGATGAGCAGGTACAGCGGCCACCACACCAACGGCCGGGGTGGCGGTGACCAGGTCAGCTCGCCGTGCACCGCGACTGCCGTGTCGCCGTAGGTCGGCGGCACCGTCCAGTTGATGATCGTGTGTCTCTACTCGGATCCGTCACCTACCGAGGCCGGGTCGACAGCATCCAGTTCGTCCGGTGGTCGTGCCAGGAGCACTCCGGCCCGGTGGACACCTGGCGCCATTCGGGCGGCACGTCCGGTGCCGCATTGGCCGGCAGGGTCGTCCGGCCGTCCAGTCGGAGCTTCAGACGAGTCGCGGGGCTGTTCTCGTTCCGCCAGACGCCATCGGGGCCGATGCGGAGGTACTCCTCGTTGGAGTACCCGCACACGGTCACGGTCGACGACGAGCCGTTGAGAACCTGGTGACAGTCGCCGAACTGCGTGACGCTGAGGTCGACCCCGGGCATCTGTGGGGACAGTTCCGCGACTCGGCCGGCCCGGTTGCTCCCGGCCACCCCGCGGTCCGTGTGCGCCTGGGCTGCTGGCGCTCCAGCCAGCAACAGGGTCGTCAGAGCCAGGGCGACGACGAGCACCCGTCGGGCCGTCAACGGTCTCCTTCGAGCACCGGGCACCACGCGACGGTAGGTCACTCCTGTCTCGGTCCCTGCGACTCGCCGCCGGCCGCCGCACCTGCGTCGTCCACGGGTGTGACGGCGGGAGCACGTTTCGCAGGATCACCTACTATGTGTCTTAGGATCTAATGCGTTGCGGCGATGCCAGGGCCGGCTGTCCGTGGAGCGATTCGGAAGGAAGTGGGAGACGCGTGCCCGTGGCAGCTGACATGGGGGGCATGCAGATGCCGGTCGACCCGCCGACCCTGTTGACGCTCTTCACCCCTCAGGTCGACGTCACTTCGATCTTCCCGGCGTTCGCCTTGCTCGCTCTGGTCCTCTACCTGCTCGGTGTCCGCTCACTGGGCCGCCGGGGTGTCCGGTGGCCGCGCCGCCGGACGGTCAACTTCACCCTCGGCATCGTGACCGTCCTGCTGGTCACGGCCACCCAGGTCATGGGCTACGGGATGATGCTCTTCTCGATACACATGCTGCAGAAGATGGTCCTGGCCGTCGTCTCGGCGATGCTCATCATGCTCGGCGCCCCGGTCAGCCTGGCGATCCGGACGCTCCCGCGCCGCGGGCGAGCCGCCGTCTGGCGGACGCTGCTCGTCGTGGTCATGCGGTCCCGGACGGCGAACCTGCTGACCCATCCCGTGGTGACGACGACCCTCTTCATCGGCAGCCTCTACGGCTTCTACTTGACCCCTGTCTTCGACGTGCTCATGCGCCACTGGGCCGGCAGCCTGCTCATGCTGGCCTTCTTCCTGTTCACGGGTCTGCTCGCCTTCGGTGGGGCATTCGGGCTGGACCCCTGGCCGCACCGGGTGTCGGCACCCCTGCGCCTGGTCGAGCTGGTCGTGCCGGGCCCTCTGCACGCCT
Organism: Modestobacter marinus; assembly: GCF_011758655.1. NCBI lineage: Bacteria > Bacillati > Actinomycetota > Actinomycetes > Geodermatophilales > Geodermatophilaceae > Modestobacter > Modestobacter marinus. Next base: position 601,699 of record NZ_JAAMPA010000002.1, on the reverse strand, counting down.
TCTTCGCCGTCGCGGTGATGATGGCCAGCACCCCGTTGGTCGAGACCTTTCGGCAGGTCCCCGCGAGCTGGGACGTCGATGTCATGACCGACCAGTTGGCCGCGGGGAACATCGTCTGGGGATTCGGTGAGCTGCCCACGATCATCGCTGTGGCGATCGTGTTCTGGCAGTGGGTGCGCTCGGACGAGCGGCAGGCGCGAGTAACGGATCGACGCGTCGAGGTGGACCTGGAGGCGTACAACGCCGAGCTCGCTCGGCTGGCCGCCGGCCAGCGCCCGACGGTGCGCTGATCACGTTGCCCATCTCCACGTCCACGGTCGATGCTCAGGCTGTCCCCGCGGTGCCACCACGCCACCGCAGCGGGGGTGAGCACCTGCTGGGTCAGCTGCTCGTCGCTCTGCTCCTCGCCCTGGCCGGCGGGCTCGCACTGTGGCTGGCCTTCCCGCCGTTCGGGCTGTGGCCGCTGGCGGCGGTGGGGCCGATGGCGCTGATGCTGATCGTCAGAGGGCGCTCGGCGCGCGCCGGCGCCGGCTTCGGGATGGTGATGGGTTGCGCGTTCTTCCTGCCGCTGCTCACCTGGACCGGCATCTTCGTCGGCGATCTGCCCTGGGTCGCGCTGTCGGTCGTCCAGGCGGCCTTCTACGCGGCCATGGGTGCGGGCGTCGCGGTGGTCGGTCGGCTGCCGGCCGCACCGATCTGGGCGGCCGGTCTGTGGGTGGCGCAGGAAGCGCTGCGCTCGCGCGTGCCGTTCGGCGGCTTCCCCTGGGGGCGTTTGGGCTTCAGCCAGGCGGACGGCCCGTTCGCCTCCTTCGCCGCCTACGGAGGTGTCCCGCTGGTCACCTTCACCGTCGCGCTCACCGGGACGTCCTTCGCAATCCTCCTCGTCCGGGCTGCCGACTGGCGGCGACGGCGATGCGCCCGCCAGCCAGAGCCGGGACGACGAGCACTTCGTGCGCTCGGTGCGGCGTTCGTCGTCCCGGGTCTCGGCCTGCTGGCCTGGCTCCCCTTGCCGGGGGAGCAGCTGACGGCGGGTGGTGAGCTGGCGACCGTCGCAGTGATCCAGGGCGATGTCCCTCGGTCCGGCCTGGACTTCAACGCCCAACGCAGGGCAGTGCTGGACAACCACGTGCAGCAGACCCTGCTGCTGGCGGAACGGGTCGACCGCGGCGGGAGCCCGCAACCGGACGTCGTCCTCTGGCCGGAGAACTCATCGGACATCGACCCCTCCCTGAACGCGGACGCGGCGACGGTCATCGACCGCGCCGCGCGGGCGATCGGCGCACCGATCCTGATCGGTGCCGTGCTGGACGGGCCGGGGCGCTACCTGACCAATGCGGGGATCGTCTGGGATCCCATGACCGGTCCCGGCGAGAGCTACGCCAAAAGGCACCCGGTGCCCTTCGGCGAGTACATGCCCGCCCGCTCCTTCTTCCGGCTGTTCAGCGACAAGGTCGACCTGCTACGGCGTGACTTCCTGCCCGGCGACGAGCCTGGAGTCCTCGATGTCGGCGGAGTGCGCCTGGGCGACGTCATCTGCTTCGAGATCGCCTACGACGGGCTGGTCACCGACGTCGTGGACGGCGGCGCCAGTCTCCTGGTCGTCCAGACCAACAACGCCACCTTCGGCTACACCGCGGAGAGTCAGCAGCAGCTGGCCATGAGCCGCATGCGCGCCATCGAGCACGGCCGCACCGTCGCCGTGGCGGCGACCAGCGGCATCTCGGCGGTGATCGCGCCGGACGGGACGGTCGTCGACCAGTCCGAGCTCTTCAGCCCGTACGTGTTCGTCGGCTCCGTGGCGCAGCGGACCCAGACGACCGTGGCCACCCGGCTGGGCGCCTTCCCCGAGACCGTTCTCGCAGGCCTGGCCGGCGTCGCCCTCCTCGCTCCCCGTGTCTTCGGCCGTCGAACCCGGCCGGCTCCCTCGACCCCTGTACGTCACCCCGGCAAGGAAGGTCCTCGTGGGCACTGAGACGTTCGCCGAACTGTCCGACACGCTCTTCGGCGTCGCGGTCGCCGTCTACGCGCTCGCGGCGCTCGGCTTTGCCGCCGAGCTCGCCTTCGGTCGGCCATCGATCCGCAGCCGGGCCGAGCGGGCCGAGGTCCGAGCAGGTGGGGCGAGCCCCCTGCCCCCTCCGTCGAGCGGAGTGGTGCCCGTAGGTCCCCGCAGTGCCCGGTGCGGCCGGGTGGGTGTCGCGCTGACCCTCGTCGGGGCGCTCGCGCAGGCCGGGGTGCTCATCGGCCGCAGTGTCGCCGCCGGGCGGGTGCCGTGGGGGAACATGTACGAGTTCGCCACAGCCGCCGTGCTGGTGGGAGTGGTTGCCTATCTGGTGCTGGCGATGCGGATGCCGGCTCTGCGGCGGATCGGTGTCTTCGTGCTAGGCCCGACGGTCATCGCGCTGGTCCTCATCGGCTTGTACCTGTACGCCGAGTCCGGGCCGCTCGTGGCAGCTTTGCGGTCGAACTGGCTGGTGGTGCACGTGTCCGCCGCAATCCTGTCCTTCGGCGTCTTCATCGTGAGCGGCGTGGCGAGCGCCCTCTACCTCGTCGCCGTCCGGCGGGAGCGTTCCTCGTTGACGACCGGGAGCCGATCGGCAGGCTGGGCCGACAGACTCCCGAGCGCGGCGACGATGGACCAGGTGGCACATCGGACGGCGATCTTCGGCTTCCCGATCTGGACGTTCGCCGTCATCGCCGGGGCGATCTGGGCGGAGAGCGCCTGGGGTCGCTTCTGGGGGTGGGACCCGAAGGAGACGTGGGCCTTCATCTCTTGGGCGCTGTACGCCGCGTACCTGCACGCCCGCACAACCGCCGGATGGCGAGGCCGGCCGGCGGCGTGGACCAATCTGGTGGCCCTGGCCTCCCTGGTCTTCAACCTGCTGTTCGTGAACCTGGTGTCGACCGGGCTGCACTCCTACGGGGGCGTCTCCTGAGGCGGTTCGTTACCGGACCGTGACAACTACCCAGCTTCGTAGTAGCGTGCTCTCCGGTCCACCCGGGCCATGCTCCTCGCCTCGAGGACCTCGGGTGGACACGCCGAACCACCGACGGGCATCCCGAGGTGGACCGGGGACCCATGTCCCATGGGGTGAATCCTGCAAAGGCAGGTAGGGCAGCTTCCCGTCCGAACCCGTCAGCTAACCCGGTAGGCAGTCAGGAAGAACGGAGAACCGTCGCCTTGGCGACCCTGCACCACCGGATCTCATCCCTGTCCACGTTCCGGCGGCCCCTGGCCCGCTGGGCGCCCCTGACCATCGCCGCGGCCATCACCCTGCAACTGGCACTCACCACGACCTCCGCGGTCGCGGCTCCCGGTGACAGCGACATCGCGCAGACCTCGCCCCAGTCGGCGTCCGAGACCGCCAGAGCCGAGATCGCCCGGGTGGAAGAGCTCCTCGGACGCGCCGAGGTGGAACTGCAGCGACTCACCGTCCTCGCCGAAGCCACGGGTGAGGCCTCGCGGGTGGCGGAGCAGGATCTGCTGACGGCGCAGGCCGCGGCCGCGAGCACCGCCGCAGACCTGGCCGCCGCGCGAGCTGCCGGCGCCGTTGTCCAGGAGGACGTGGCAGAGCTGGGCCGGGAGACCTACATGGGTGCCGACGCCTTGAGCGGCGCGGTGACGCTCCTGGGAGCGCGGAGCCCGGAGGACCTCCTCGAGCGAGCTGCGACGCTCGAGCTCATCGGGAAGGAGCGCACCGAGCGGCTGGACGCACTGCGGGCGGTCGAGGCAGAGGTGCAGCGCGCGGATGAGACCGCCCGCGACGCGGTCGCCGGCCGTGACGCCGCCGCGCGCACCGCGCAGCAGGTCGCCGTCGACGCCCAGGCCCAGCTGGTGCAGGCGCAGACCGCCTACGACGCCGCCGCGGGCGAGAAGGCGGTGCTCGAGCAGCAACTGCAGGCAGCGCAGGTCCAGCTCCTGGCTGCCCAGGGTGATGCGGACCCCGTGGCCACCGTCGACGAACGGCAGCGGGCCGTGACCGCCGCATCGGCGGCAGGGACCGCGTCGCTGGCAGCCGGACGGGTCACCTCCTGCTTCGGCAGTCGCTGGGGGACCAACCACAACGGCGTGGACATCGCCGCGCCGATCGGCACGCCCATCTACGCACCCGACTCCGGTGTGGTCCTGCACGCCGGAGCCGCCAACGGCTTCGGGCTGGCGGTGTACCTCCAGCACCCGGACGGAACGATCAGCCTCTACGGCCACATCAACCAGGCCCTCGTCACGGCCGGACAGGTGGTCACCGCGGGCGAGCAAATCGCCGAGGTCGGCAACCGTGGCCAGTCCACCGGGCCGCACGTGCACGTGGAGCTGCACACAGGGGGGCTCTATGCCACCCGCAACGACCCGGCCCCATGGCTGGCTGCCCGCGGCATCTCCCTGGGCGGTGCCTGCGCGGTGTGAGCCAGGGGCTGCCGTGACGGTTCCCCGGCGGGTGAGCCGACCGCGGCACTTCCGGAGCATGACGGCCCCGAATGCCTAGGCTGTGTGCGAGACAAGACAGTAGACACGGGACGGCGAGCTCATCGCCGTCCCGCAGGGGCGTCGACGAGACGGTCACGAGAGGTGGGGGAGTGCGCCCGTTCGGTGAGCTGGAAGCGGCGATCATGGCCGAGCTGTGGCGTCGGGGTGAGCCGGCGACGGTGCGGGACGTCCTCGGGGCGCTGAACTCATCCCGGGACCTCGCCTACACGACCGTCATGACGGTCATGGACAACCTGCACAAGAAGGACCAGGTCACCCGGGAGATGGTCGGCCGGGCCTGGCTGTACCGCCCGGTCCGAAGCCGCGCTGAGCATGCCGCAGCCCTGCTCCAGAACGTCCTCGCCGAGTCAGGCGACCAGCAGGAGGTGCTCATGCACTTCGTCGCCGAGCTGCAACCGGACGCGGTCGCGCAGCTGCGCGAGGCTGTGGAGGCTGCCCGCAAGGGAGCGCGGCCGGCCGGCGGCGGCTCGGCATGATCGCCGGCCTCGCACTCGCCGCCACCGGTGTCGCGATCCTCGTCGCGGGGCCCCGGCTGGCGAACGCAGCCTGGACCACCCAGGCACCCCGGCTGGGCATCCTCGCGTGGCAGGCGCTGACCTTCACCGCCGTGGCCGCCTTCGTCCTGGCCGGCGTGACCCAGCTGATCCCGATCACCACCCTCGCGGACGGCTTGGGTGCTGTGTTCCACGCCTGCGCAGCGAGCATCGCCAGTGCCTACGGGTCCGCGGAGTTCCTGCCAGGGGCCTTGATGGGGACTGTGCTGGCTGGGATCCTGCCCCTCTGGGTGCTGTCCTGTGTCGCGCGCGAACTCGTCTCCGGTTGGCGACGTCGTCGGGAGCTCCACCGCTCGATCGACCTGGTCGCCGAACCGGATCATCAGCTGGGCGTACTGGTTGTGGACGTGGCCGCGCCGGCCGCCTTCTGTGTGCCGGGGCGGACGTCACGCATCGTGGTGACAACCGGGACCTTGACTGCTCTGGCCGACGACGAGTTGCAAGGCGTTCTCGCGCACGAGGCGGCCCACCTACGAGCGCGCCACAACCTGGCGGTGGCGCTGTCCCAGGCGTTGGTGCGGGCCTTCCCGCGCCTACGGCTGTTCCGCACGGCGTCGGCGCAGACCCGGCAGCTGATCGAACTGCTCGCCGACGATGCCGCAGCGGAGCACGTCGACCGGGTCAGCGTCGCCTCGGCCATCGTCAGCCTGGCGGAGATGCGGGCGCCGGCAGCGGCCATGGCCATGGCACAGGAGGGGGCTGCCCTCCGGGTCTCCCGCCTGCTCGAGCCAGCCACGCCGATGGACCCCTGGCGACACCGGCTGCTCGCCGGTGGTCTGTGGGCCGTACTGCTCACCCCCGTGTTGATCGCCGGACTGCCCACCTTGTCCGCGGCACTCAGCGACCTCTGCAACATCTGAGGGGACTGGCACCGTCTCAACCACGAACGGCCGTACGACCGGGCTTAGTAGCTCAGATAAGCTGGTGCGGTGAACGCACACCTGACCCGGCGGACGTTCTTGGTCGGCGGCCTGGTCGGGCTGACCGGTGTCGCTCTGTCCGCCTGCGGTGGTGAACCGGAAGGTGCGACCGAGCCGGCCGTCGACGAGGCCGCAGCCGGGACGGTGACCGTGGGTGTGGACGGCGTCCAGGAGATCACCGTGCTGGTGGGCGACGACTACCTGTTCGTCCCGAACAGCTTCACCGTCGCGCCTGGGCAGGTCCGGCTGACCCTCACCAGCATCGCCGACCAGCTGACGCACAACCTGGTGTTCACGCCGGGGATGGGACCGGTGGACATCGCCGAGGGAGTGCCGATCCTGGCGCCGGGCCGCAGCGAGACTTTCGACTTCACGGTCGAACAGCCCGGTGACTACCAGTACGAGTGCTCCTTCCATATCGCGTTGGGCCAGATCGGGACGATGACCGTCGCAGCCTGAGCGGGCGGCGGCACGCCAGGACATCGCCTCGCTTGCCGGTTGCTCCGGCGTGGGGTGGCGCGAGCACGGTCGTCGAAGGTGTGTGTGAGGTGGGCCGGGTGGACCTCGCTGGCGTGCCGTCCAGGTCGCAGCGGTCCAAGCCCGTCGGCGACTCGGTGCTCCTATCATCGCTAGTACGCAGGGCCGCTCCTCGAGATGCGGCCCAGATTCGGACGGGGGAGTCCTGTTGTCCGACGACGGTGCGCGGCCGTTGGGGCCCATCGACGACGAGTCGCCACCGGGGTTGTCGAGGCGCAGGCTCTTCCGCTTCGCGGGCCTTGGGGCTGCCGGGATGGTCGCCGCCGGTGTCACGGGCGGAGTCGTCGGCCGGACAACGGCCGAAGCCACGACCGCGGATGCGGAAGCGGCTCCGGTCCCCGACGGTTCGCCGGCGGACATCATCCGGTTCACCGGTGATCACCAGGCAGGCATCGTGACGCCTGCGCAGGACCGGCTGCACTTCGTTGCCTTCGACGTCCTCACCGACAGCCGGGAGGACGTCGCAGCGCTGCTCCAGGCGTGGACTGCGGCCGCTGCCCTCTTGACGAGCGGGCAACCGACGGGTCCGGATGACACCGGCGAAGCCCAGGGACTGCCGCCGTCCGAGCTCACGTTGACCATCGGATTCGGACCGACGCTCTTCACGGCTGAGGACGGGACGGACCGGTTCGAGCTGGCACGACGCCGTCCCAGGTCGCTCGTCGAGTTGCCGGCGTTCCCGGGGGACCGGCTGGATCCGGCAGTCAGTGGCGGCGATATCTGTGTGCAGGCTTGCGCGAACGACCCCCAGGTGGCCGTCCATGCAATCCGGAACCTGGTGCGTCTGGGTGCTGGTGTCGTACGAGTGCGGTGGACGCAGCTCGGGTTCGGCCGCACCTCTTCGACCAGCTCTGCCCAGGTCACGCCGCGCAACCTCCTCGGGTTCAAGGACGGCACGGCCAACCTGAAGGCGGAGAACGGGCAGGCGCTCGACCGCTTGGTCTGGGTCGGGGGAGACGACGTGGACTGGTTGCGTGGCGGCTCCTACCTCGTCACCCGCCGCATCCGGATGCTGATCGAGGACTGGGACGTGCTGCCCGTGACACATCAAGAGGCAGTCATGGGCCGCACGAAGACGGCGGGAGCGCCACTGGGCCAGGTGGCAGAGTTCGACCCGACGGACTTCACGGCTGTGCGGGACGGGCGACCCGCGATACCCCCGGACTCGCATTTGTTCCTCTCACATCCGTCCAACGCCGGGACGGCGATCCTGCGCCGTGGCTACAGCTTCGTCGACGGCACGGGCCGGGACGGGCGACTGGATGCCGGTCTCTTCTTCATTGCCTACCAGCGTGATCCGCAGACCGGTTTCGTGCAGATCCAGCGCAACCTCGCCGGGGACGCGCTCAACGGCTTCGTCGAGCACGGCTCCTCAGCGGTCTTCGCCTGCCCGCCCGGGGTGACCGACGGGGACGACTGGTGGGGACGAACCCTCTTCGAGCCGAGTCGCTGACGCCCGCACCCGGGAGCACGGCCGGGGTGGCCACCGCTGGCCCCGCAGATGAGGCTCGGCGGCTGGATCAATCGTGAGCTGCGTGTTCGTGGCTTGCGTGCATCCGCGGCTCCAGTTGGAACGTCGAGTGCTCGACGCTCACCGGGAAGTGCTCAGCCAGGCACGACTGCAGCTGGTCCAGGATCTGAGGGGCGTGCCCATCATGAAAACAGGATTCGTCGACCACGACGTGCGCTGTGAGCACCGGTAGCTCGCTGGTGATCTGCGAAGCGTGCAGGTCGTGGACCTCGAGGACGTGCGGCTGACCGAGCAGGTGGGTCCGCACATCGTCCAGGTCCAGGCCGGGTGGGGTGTTCTCGAGTAGCACCGACACCGTCTCGCGCAGCAACTTCAGCGTGCGCGGGATGATCAGCAGGGCGATCAGCATGGACACCACCGCATCCGCCTGCAGCCACCCGGTCAGCGCGATGATCAGCGCGGCCAGGAGGACGGCGACCGACCCCAGCGCGTCGTTGACCACCTCGAGGAAGGCGGCCCGCATGTTGACGTTGCTGCCGCGCCCCCGCATGAGCACCCACATGGAAACGAGGTTGCCGAGGAGCCCGATGATCCCGAACACGATCATCGCTGTGGAGCCGACCTCCGGCGGCTCGAAGAGCCGGCGGATGCCCTCCACGAAGACGTACACCCCGACGGCGAGCAGGACGGCGGCCTGCAGGGTTGCGCCTAGCACCTCTGCGCGGCGGTAGCCCCAGGTCCGCTCGGCAGTTGCGGGGCGCAGGGCCAGGTTCGCCGCGATCAGCGCGATGGTCAGGCCGGCGGCGTCGGTGAGCATGTGTCCGGCATCGGCCAACAGGGCCAGGCTGCCCGACACGACGGCCCCGACCACTTCGACCACCAGGACGCTCGTCGTGATGGCCAGGACGACGGCCAGGCGCCGCCGATGGTCCGCAGTCCCTGCTCCGGAACCTGCACCGTGGTCATGACCGCCGCTCATCGCGTCTCTCCTGTCGTCTGGGCAGCCAGGGGCGTGTACCCGATTCGGGGGAAGAGCCGGCCGGTGTGGGCCGCGAAATGGCGGTACGCGTCTCCATGCAGGTGAAGGAGGTGAGGTTCTTCGATGAGGCGCACCTGGAGCTCCACGGCGAGCAGGAGGCACAACAGGGCCGCGCCTGAGACGAGCGTGGGGACAGCGAGGGTCAGTCCGGCCTGCGCGGTGAGCATGAACGTGAAGACGGGGTTGCGGACGATCCCGAACGGTCCGTCGGTCACCAGGCTCGTTCGCTCGGTCTCGTCCACTCCGATTCGCCAGGACGTTCCCATGCCGGACTGTGCGGCGAGCACTCCGACGAATCCGATGCCCGCGATGACCAGGCCAGCTCGACCGAGCACGTCCGCAAGCGGACCGTCCGGCGTGGCAGTTGCTCCCATGACTGCGAGCGTCGGCGCGGTCAGGCCCAGGAGCAGGGCAAAGACGAACAGCACTCCGGCCCACCACCGCAGGGAGCCGGGGGTCCCGGAGATGCCGCGGAACCCCGTGTCACCCGTTCGCCGGGCATGGATCCAGGTACGCAGGCCGAATGTCACGATCAGCCCACCAATGTAGAACCAGAGGGCCGCCGCGCTCATGACGTCGCGTCCGCGGAGGTGCAGCAGGAACAGCCGGGGGTGCAGCCGCACTCGTCGGCGCTGTCGGTCGCCGTCAGTCGCAGTGCCGATGCCGGTGAGCAGCAGCCGTCGCCGGACCACGCCCCCCGGCCCTCCTTGACGGCCACGGCGGCGATGACCAGTGCGGCGATCGGGTCGGCCCAAGACCAGCCGAACAGGCTGTTGAGGGCCAGGCCGACCAGCAGCACGGCCGACAGGTAGGTGCACAGCAGCGTCTGCTTGGAGTCGGCGACCGCGGACGCGGAGCCGAGCTCTCGCCCGGTCCGCCGCTGTCCGTAGGAGAGCAGCGGCATGATCGCCAGACTGAGAGCGGCGAGCACCAGGCCGACCGAGGAGTGCTCGGCCTCGCTGGGACCGAGCATCGATCGAACCGCGTCCACGGTCACGAAGGCGGCGAGGGCGAAGAACGACGCCCCGATGACCTTCAGCGCCACCCGCTCGCGCGCCTCCGGATCGTGACCGGCGAACTGCCAGGCCACGGCCGCAGCGGAGGACACCTCGATGACCGAGTCGAGACCGAAGCCGATCAACGCGGAGGACGACGCCTGTGCTCCTGCGGTGAGGGCGACCACGGCCTCGATGACGTTGTAGGCGATGGTCGCGGCGACGAACAGCCGGATGCGGCGGGTGAGCAGCTCGCGGCGCTCGGCGGAGGGGGTCGTCAGCGCACGGATGGTCGACAGTCGGAGTGGTTCGGCGGCCATCAGCAGCAGTCCTCGTCCTCAGCGGTCGGGCAGGCGGCCGGGTCCACGGCGAGGACGACACCCAGCAGGTCGCCGAGTGCGTGTGCCAGCCGCGGATCGGCCAGCTCGTACCGGGAGCGCCGCCCCTCGGGTACGGCCACGACCAGTCCGCACCCGCGCAGGCAGGCCAGGTGGTTGGACAGCTTCTGCCGCGACACGTCCAGCAGGTCGGCGAGCTCGGAGGGGTAGCCCGGCCCCTCGCGCAGCGCCAGCAACAGGCGAGTGCGAGTCGGATCGGACAGGGCGTGGCCAAATCGTGCGAGGACCTCGGCGTGCAGGACGGGCATCACGGAGTGAAGGTACACATCGTTCTGAATTCAGGCAAGCCTGAACTGTCAGGCGGCGGCGATGGTCTCGAGGTCCTGGGCGATCTCCGCGGAGGTGTCACCGGCGGAGAACACCGTGCGCGCCAGGTCATCGGTGCCGAACAGATACAGGCTGGTCGCGTGCATGGTGCCGTCGTTCTCGGCTAGCGGGACGCCGGCCGCTTCCTGAGCTGCTTCCACCTCGGCCTGGGAGCCGGTGAGGCCGATGAAGCCGTTGGGCAGTCCGTCATCGAAGCGGTCCAGGTAGCTGCTGAGGAAGTCGGCGGTGTCACGGGCCGGGTCGGTGGTCACGAAGACGACCTGGGTGCGAGCGGCGACGTCCGCAGGTACCGAACGTAGCGCCAGCGCGACGTCGGCCATGGTCGTCGGGCAGACATCGGGGCAGTTGGCGTACCCGAAGAACAACAGGGTCGGCTGACCGGAGGTCTTCGCCGCGAAGTCGAATGCGGTTCCGCTCTGGTCGGTCAGGGTGAACGCTGGACGGGCCTGAGGCTCAGCCAGCTCTCGACCTGCGTACGGGCTGTCGTCCACCGAAGAGGACACCGACGCAGGGTTCTCGTCGTGCGCGACGTGGGCGTCGTCTGCCCCGCAACCGGCGAGGGTCGCGGTCAGCCCGGCACCCGCGAGAGCAGTCAGCATCTTGCTGGAAAAGGTTCGCCTAAGCACGTTAGTAGCTTAGGCGTCTGGTCTCGTTGGTCGTCAGATGGACGAGGTCCCCAGCCCGGTGGCGGCAAGCCACGAGCGGAGCCACAGCATGATCCCGTCCCAGAGCCCGGTGACGAGGAGCAGCCCCAGCACGAGCAGCAGCACGCCACCGATGCGCATGACCGTCGGGGCGTGTCGCCTGGCCAGTGCCGACAGTGACAGCGTTCGCCGGGCCCCCAGTGCCACGAGCAGGAACGGGACACCCAGCCCGATGCAATAGGCCAGGCCGAGCGCTGCGCCTCTCCCAGCAGACGCCTCCGTGTACGCCAGGGTGTTCACGGCCGACAGGGTCGGCCCGAGGCAAGGGGTCCAGCCCAGCCCGAACACCACACCGAGGACCGGGGCTCCGGCCAGGCCGGCCGGCGGGCGTCGGGTGATCCGGCGTTCCCGCTGGAGCCACGGGACCCCGCCGAGGAAGGCCAGGCCCATCAGGATGGTGACCACGCCCATCACCCGGGTGAGGACCGGCGCCCATTCCAGCAGCAGCCTGCCCAGTCCGCCGAAGAGTGCGCCGAAGGACACGAAGACGACGGTGAAGCCGAGGATGAAGAGCAGGGCGCCCAGGACCACGCGCCGACGCTCGGTGATGTGTCTCCTGGCGGCGGTCGCCGTCGCACCGGAGCGCGCTCCACGGGGCTCGTCCTCTGGCGCCGGACTGTCGCTCGCCCCGCCGGACTGGGCGCCGGTCAGTCCGGCGACGTAGGCCAGGTAGCCGGGGACAAGCGGCAGGACGCACGGCGAGGCGAAGCTGATCAGTCCGGCCAGCGCTGCGACGGCGGCCGCCAGGAGCAGGGAGCCGTCGCTGACGATGCCGGCGAAGGCGTCACCGAGGGCGCTCATCGACCTCCGTCCTCGTGCGTCGGAGCGGCCGACGGTGGGCTGTGGTCAGGCAAGGAGGGTGCTCCAGTACAGCCAGAACTCCTCGAGGACGGCGATGGCGATGAGCAGAAACCAGCCGGTGAGGATGACTCCGTGGAACCGTCGCGCCGTGCCCACCGGGTTGGTGAGCCGTCGGGGCAGCCGCGGCAGCGCCGCCTGGAGGTTGTGCAGCGTCACGTACCAGAAGAGGGGGATGGTCACTGCCCAGACGACCATGCAGTACGGGCAGAGGGCGCCGATCCGGTACAGGCTGTTGAAGATCAGCCAGTGCACGAACAACACGCCGCCGGTGACGCCCACCTGGAGGCCGCCCCAGAACCACGGCGCCGTTCGAGCGCCGGCCAGCAGCGCGGCACCCACGGCGGCGACCACGGGGAAGCCAGCGACGCCGAGGAGTGGGTTGGGGAACCCGAACGCCTCCGCCTGAGCGCTCGCCATCACGGATCCGCAACTCAGCACGGGATTGAGACTGCAGGTGGGCACGTACGTCGGGTCGGCGAGCAGGGCGTACTTCTCCACGGCCAGGACGAACGACGCCGTCAGCCCGATGAGACCGCCGATCAGCAAGAGCCAGGCCAGGCCGCGATCGGTCAGCCCGTTCGGCGGCTGAGGCGATGCGACCCGGGACCCCGGACCCGTGGGGAACACCGGCCTTGGCGACGGTTCAGCCAGCGAGGGCTGCATCGAGCTCTGCGATGAACTCATCGGTCGTCTCGACGATCAGCTTCTCGCCGTTGAGGAAGAACGTCGGCGTCCCCTCCACGCCGAGTGCGATCCCGTCCTCGCGGTCCCGCAGCACCCGGGCCAACGTCTCGGGTGCCTCGACCGCGGCGTCGTATGCCGCCATGTCCAGGCCCATCTCCTCCGCGAAGCCACGGAAGACGGCAGCCTGGGACTCCTGCTTCTCGCCCCACTCGGGCTGCGTCTCGTACATCCGGTCGTACATGTCCTCGAACCGGCCCTGCTGCGCGGCGGCCTCGACGGCGACCGCAGCGTTCTCGGCGTTCGCGTGCCCGGGCATCGGAAAGTACCGCGCCACGAAGGTGACCCGGTCGGCGTAGACCTCGCGGAGCTGTTCGACGAACGGGTAGGCAGCTAGGCAGCTCTCGCACTCGAAGTCCAGGAACTCCACCAGGGTGACCCGACCGTCCTCTGCGGTGGACAGGCGGTGACTGTCCTCGCGGACGACGGCTGCTGTCGCTGCCGCGGGATCGTCGTCCCCTTGAGTGCGGACGACACCGAAGATCGCGAGCCCCACCACGAACACGGCGACCAGGGCGGCGGAGATCTTCAGATTGGCGCTCACTGCGCTCCTCCGGGGAGATGGGGTGGTCGCAGGCGGGATGACCTCGCCCGTGGCCTACTATTGTCCGTCGTAGGGGACGCTACAGGTTGGCCGTCGGTTGTCAGACGTCAACCACTGGCTGGCGAGCGACATCGCAAGCGCCCGGAGATGCTCGGTGACCCCGATTCGTCGACCACCTGACTGGAGACCGCGATGCAGGCCGGCAAGGCACTCATTCCCGATCAGGTGACGGCGGTGCCGCGGCTCTTGCGGATCGCGGTCACCGTGGTCGCCGCCGGCATCGTCGGGGCGATGACGGTGATCGCCGTCCTGCTCCCGTCTTCCTCCGTCGGGGTGGTGGCCTTCGGCCTGGTGGATCAGCTGGCGATTTTCGGGTTGGGACTCGCCATGGGCGGTGCGATGCTGTTCCTGGGCCGGCCCCGGGTCGACGCAGACGCGCACGGAGTGCGGGTGCGCAACATCGCCTCCACCCAGCACCTGTCGTGGTCGCGGGTGAAGGCGGTCAGGTTCGAGGAGAAGTCCTCCTGGGCGACCTTGCTCCTCGGCAATGGCGACGAACTCTCTGTGCTGGCCCTCCAGGCGTCCGACGGCCAGCGCGCGGTGGCCGCGGTCCGCGGCCTCCGTTCACTGCTGGCTGCGCACGAGGCTGAGAATGCCGAGCCACGCGAGGACCTGCTCTACCCACCGGGATGACAGCGGGTGCGCACACCGTCCCCGGGGGTGGGGTCGGCTTCAGCGCGAACCGCAGGCCTTGACCTTCGACCTGTGTCGAAGGTCTACGGCCCGGCCCGGCCCGGCCCGGCCCGGCCCGGCCCGGCCATGGACGGGGTGCGGGCTCGCAGCTGGCCGCGGTGAGCGGCGCGCCTGCGACGACGCTGCGCTCCTACGAACGGGAGGGCCTGCTCCCCGCGGACCGGACAGCGGTGGGATACCGGGACTACGGCCCACCTGCGGTTGATCGGCTGGCGTTGATCGGAACCGCCAAGCACCCCGGCCTGCCGCTGGCCGAGATCCGCCAGCTGTTGCAGGTGTGGGAAGGCGGTCCTCCCTCGGCGGCCCGACAGGTGCCAGTCGCAGCACCCCGGCGCCAGTGACGTCCCTCGGCCGGTACCGGCGATCGCCTGCTCGCTCACCGGGTCTGAGTACAGCGCCCGGCCCGACGAGTGGCGGCAGTTGCTCGGCGACGCACCGCGTGAAGCCGTCGACGGCGGCTTCGGCCTCGACCTGTCGGTCGAGGCCGCAGGGGAGGCCATGGCCCTGGTCCTAGACGAGCAGCAGAACTGCCCCTTCCTCTCGGTCCGAGTGGAGCTGAACACCTCCGGACTGCAACTGGAGGTCAGCGCGCCGTCCGAGGCGCAGCAGTCCGTCGAGTTGATCTTCCTCCGCTGACCTGAGCTCGTCTCACCTACCGAACGGATCTGCATGCTCGTCGCGCGCCCCATCGGCCTCTTCGTCATCGCCGCACTTTTCGAGATCGGGGGTGCCTAACTCGTGTGGCAGGGAGTCCGCGAACACCGAGGATGGCTCTGGATCGGTCTGCGGACCATCGCTGTGGGCATCTACGGCTTCGTTGCCACACTTCAACCGGATGCCGAGTTCGGCCGCATCATCGCTGTCTACGGCGGGGTATTCGTGGCGGGCTCGCTGGCCTGGGGCATGGTCGCGGACGGCTATCGCCCCGATCGGGCCGACGTGATCGAGCCCTCATCTGCATCGCCGGAGTCGCCGTGATCATGTACGCACCTCGACCGGGTTGATCCTCGGCGGGCGGTCGTCGGCGAGCTGGGAGCGGTGCCGACCGAGGCCCTCTACGAAGGAGTCTCGTAGCCGGGGAACTCGTGGGGTGCCGCCGACGACTGAGAGATCGTGACCCGACTCCTTCCTCGTCCCAGCCACCGGGCGGCACTGACCGCCGCCGCCGCGACCGTGATGGTCTCGGTGAGCGCCACGTCCGCCGCCGCGCACGTCGAGGCCACCGCAGAAGGGGCTCGAGCCGGTGCGGGACCCGTCGTCATCGCCTTCACAGTCGAGGCCGAGTCGTCGACTGCCGGGATCGTAGGGGTCAAGACGCAACTGCCGGCCGGGCTTCCTCCGTCGTCGGTCTCGCTGGCCTCCGGGCCGGACGGTTGGGTCCTCACACCCACGTCCGACGGCTACGAAGTCGCCGGCCCGGCGATCGCCACCGGCGTGGATGCCGAGTTCGGGATCACGATCGCAAAGCTCCCGGCGGACGCCGCCCCTGAGACGCCCTTCAAGACACTCGTCCGGTACTCCGACGGCACCGAAGACGCCTGGATCGAACTGCCCACCGCGGACAGTCCCGAGCCGGCGAACCCTGCTCCAGCGATCACCGTGGCGCCGGCAGCTGCTCCTTCGGCGCCCACAACGACCCCGCTGAGCCCCAGCGTGAGTCCGACGGCTGAGCCCACGACGCAGAGCGACGCCGAACCGGTGGCCGCCACGGACGACGATTCATCGTCCACCGGCCTGGTGATCGGCGCGGTGGCCGTGGTCGCTGCGCTGGCCGGCGCGGCCTTGTGGTTCCGGCGCAGGCAGTCCAGCGGCTCCTGAACCACGCCGTCTCACCACCACGGGAACCGGGAGCTCTTCATGGACAGTCAGCTGCACGGCGACGAGTGCGGACTCTTCCGCGAGGCCATCTCCGCGCGGCTCGACGCAGAAGCACCGGAGCTCGCGCATACCGCCCTGGCGCGCCACCTGGCGTCCTGTGCGGACTGCCGGCACTGGGAAGAGCTGGCGCAGCAGGTGACGCGCCGGGGCCGGCTGGCGATCGCTGAGTCGATCCCTGACGTCACCCTGGCCGTGCTCACTGGCCTGCCGGGCGGTCGCCCGACCGCTGACCAGCAGGCCTGGACCCGACACGGTGAGCTCCCCCTGCGATGGGTGCTGCTGGCCGTAGGGGTCGACCAGGCGGCACTGGCCGTGGCGTCGTTGTCCTCCGGCACCGACGCCATGGGTGCACCGACGCACGTGGTCCACGAGACGGGAGCCTGGAGCGTCGCTGTTGCGGTCTCCTTTGTCGCGGTGGCCGCCGCGCCGCGGCTCGCGGCTGGAGCTCTCCCGTTCCTGGCTGCGTTCGCCCTGCTGCTGGCCGCCCTCACCTTGTCCGACCTCAACGCCGGGAGGGTGCACATCGAGCGTGCCGCCGGCCACCTGCTGGTGCTCGCGGGCGTGGCGGCCGTCAGCGTGCTGGCGTGGCAGGGGCGGTCTCCGGAGCGGTGGCGGCCGCTGTCGTCCGGAAGGGCGCGTGCATGAGACGGGTGATCGCCTTCGTCCTGATGCTGGGGGTCATGGCCGTCGTCGCCGTGCTCCTCGATGCCGCCACGGCACGGCCGGCTCGGGCACACGCCGAACTGGTGACGACAACGCCGGGCGAGGGCGCACGCCTGGACGAGCCGCCGACGGAGGTGACACTCGACTTCACGGAAGGGGTGTCCCTCGGTGCGGGCTACGCCCGGGTGCTGGGCGCCGATGGCGGCCGTGTGGATGCCGGTTCCGCCTCCGCGAGCGGTGCGCGCGTGAGCATCCCCCTCAGGACCGACCTTCCTGAGGCGAGCTATGTGGTGACCTACCGAGTGATGTCGGCCGACTCACATCCCATCGCCGGTGCGTACGCGTTCGTCGTTGGCGATGCCGAGCTCGTCTCAGCGACCGGCGTCAGCGCGGCGGGCGACTCCACTTCCGCCCTGTCCGTCGCGCTGGTGGTCACCCGCTGGGCGGGCTTCGCCGGTATCGCGCTGGGCGTGGGCGTCCCCGTCTTCCTGCTCGTCTGCTGGGGGAGCGGCTGGAGTGTCCCCTTCATGCGCCGCCTCGCCGTCATCGGGCTGGGCGTCGTCGCCGTCGCTGCCCTGGGCAACTTCGTGCTCCAGGGGGCGTACGCAGCAGGCAGCGGGTTGGGCTCTTTGACGGATCCGGCCCTGCTGTCGGCGACTGCCTCGTCCTCCTATGGCGCGGTCGTCCTGGTGCGGGCAGCGCTCGCTGTCTTCCTGGCTGTGTCGCTGTCGTCGGCCTGGCGGCAGGGGCGAGCGCCTCGTCGCATGGTGGTCGCCGGTGGCACGTTCGTGGCTGTTGTCCTGGTGGGCACCTTCGCTGCGGTCGGCCATCCGGTCGCCGGGGCCGTCCCGGGGTTGGCGGTGGCGGTGACGGCGGTCCACGTCGCCGCGATGGCGGTCTGGACGGGTGGGCTCGTCGGACTCCTCGGCGGCGTGATCCGTCCGGGTGTGGACCCTGGGGTCCAGGCGACCGCCGTGGCGAGGTTTTCGCAGCTCGCTTCGGCTGCAGTGGCCGCGCTCATCGTGACCGGGGTCGTCCAGTCCGTCCGTGAGGTAGGCGCCCCCTTGGCGCTGGTGACCACGACCTACGGCTGGGTGTTGATCGGGAAGGTCGTATTGGTCGTACTCCTGATGGCTGTCGCGGCGTCGTCGCGCGCCTGGGTGCAACGCCACCACGGGCCCGTCCGTCCCTGGGCCAGGCAACTCGCCATGGCCGCCGCGACCGTCGGCGCGAGGCCTTCCGCAGGCTCCGACCTGACGCCACCAGCATCAGATGCCCGGGTCCCGCCGTCCGTGCGTCATCAGCGCGCCCTGCGCCGGTCAGTCGTCGTCGAGGCCAGCGTGGTCGCAATCGTCCTGGCTCTCTCCGCCGTGCTCGTCGGGACGCCGCCGGCCAAGTCGGCGGTCGCGCAGCCCGTCGAGGTCACCCTCCCGCTGCAGGACGCCAACGGAACGGCGGGGTTCGGGCAGATCCAGCTGTCCGTCGACCCGGCGGCCACGGGACCCAACACGCTGCACCTGTACCTCTTCGACGAGGCGGGGCAGCTGGCGCAGGCCCAGGACATCCAGGTGTCGTTGACCGCCCCGGCGCAGGAGATCGGCCCCTTGCCGGTGGATCTGCAGCCGGGAGGTCCTGGGCACTCGATCAGCGAGGCGATGTCCATCCCCATGACGGGGACCTGGACGCTGACGGTCACGGTGCGACTCGACGAGTTCACCGCCGCGACCACAGCAACTGACTTCGTGGTGCGCTGAGCCTTCCTGTCCACGCTCGCCGCTGCGGCCAACGCCCCCACCTAAGCCGACGCCCAGGTGGGCTGTCATCGCTGCACGGCGATCAAACGCGTCGTGAGGGTGCCCACCGGGTGACCGCACCATCGAGGCACCGGGCCTGTCGCCGGCGGCGTCGCTGTTCCACAGTCTCTCGGACCCCACACGCATGGCGATCCTGCGACACGTGAGCCTGGGGGGGGGGGGGGGGGGGGGGGGCACCGCATCATCGACCTGACGAGGCATCTGGGGCTGGCTCAGTCCACAGTCTGGAAGCACCTCTCCTGCCTGTGGGAGTGCGGCCTGGTGGACTCGCGTCCCGTCGGCAGGGCATCCCCGTGTCCACGCTCAGCCATCGGGATGAGCTCATCGGCCTCCTCGGCGCAGCGGAGGGCCTGCTGGCCGGCACCGGCGACGCAGTCGACCTCTGCCCGACCTGCGGTGTCACGATCCGCGGACGGGGGTCGAGAGGCACGCGCGAACAGGCCACCCCCCTTATGCCCGCAGAGACCGAGCGGCTCACCAAGCGCGGACTCCGACTGGCGCAGTTCACCGTCGTCTACAACGTCGTCGAGGGCGCCATTGCCATCACGGTGGGCTCCTCGCCGGGCGGTGTCTCTCATCGGCTTCGGCCTGGCCTCGGGATCGAGTCCACAGCCTCGGTCCTCGTCAGCCTGCTACTGGCCGCCTGGCTGCGCGGTGGCTAGGCGGACGAGGCCAAGGAGCGGCGCACGCGCAAGGTCGTTGCGGTCGTCTTCTCCGTGCTGGCTGCCTACGTGATCGTCGAGGGGGGCTCGAGTTTGATCGGGGGAGGGGAGCCGGGCTGCTCGACCGTCGGCAGCGTCCTGCTGGACGCCTCGGTCGTGATCATGCCGCTGCTCGCCGGCGCAAAGAAGCGTGTCGGGATGGCGTAGGGCGGCGACCCGCTGAACCTGGCCGACGCCGCGGAGACCGGCATGTGCGTCCTGTTCGATCATCGCCACCCTGATTGGTCTCTGCCCCATGCGCTCGTTTGCTGGACGAGGCTCGACCCGGTCGCTGGCTGCATCATCGCGGCCTTCGCCATTCACCAAGGTCGCGAGGCATGGGAAGGAGAACTGGTCGAGGACGACGACTGATTCCGTCGTCCGTCGGCAGACCGGACAAGTTGGGGAATCGCGCCGAACAGCGAGTCGTGCGCTTACGTCCAGACACCGGTCTGCCCGCTGGTCGGCTGGCCCGTGCCGGGGCCCGGCGCCAGAGTTCGTGCTTCGCCACGGCGGTGGACGGTGTCGGTGGTCGTGAAGCCTTCTACAAGTCCGGTGTTGCGTCGATGTGCGACGCGCGTGCGCTCGGGCCCCGGTGTGCCTTGAGTGTGATTGGGGCCGCATGCTCTGCTGGCTTCCGCCGTGCCCGCTGGTCACGAGCCCAGGTAGACCGAGATGGCGCCGAAAAGGGCGAACCCAGCCGTGAGGAACACCGGTCCAAGCTGCGAGGTCTCACCCTCGTGAGCCTCGCCGATCATCTCTTCGACGACGACGGCGGACAGTGCCCCTCCGGTGAGGGCCAGCACGGAAAGGGTGATGATCTCGGGTGCATCACGTAGAGCCCAGAAGCCGATGGTGGCGCCGAGCAGGATGGGAATGGTGAAGGCCGCCGCCATCGCGATCCGCCTCCTGCGATTGATTCCTGCACTCCGTAGGGTGGCGATGGCGGCGAAACCCTCGGGCACGTCCGCCGGCACCTGCCCCATGGCCAGCAGAAGACCCAGTGCGGGATTCAGCACGGTGCCCGTACCGATCATCACGCCGTCGCTGAACAGGTCGATCGACACCCCCGAGAAGATCGCGAGCGCGCCACGCTGCTTGTCGCCCCCGCCCATCCGGGCTCGGACGTAGCCAACGGCGCGATCGAGTCCGATGAAGGCTGCGCCCCCGCCCACGAAGGCGAGCAGGGGGATCCACGGCTGGCTGGCTGACAAGGCTTCGGGCATGAGTTCCAGTCCTACGACGGCGAGCACGATCCCGGCGGCGAGGTGCAACGCGAGGCTCAATGTGCGCTCGGAGACGCGGAAGACCTCGGCGAGCACGCCGCCGAAGAAGTTGCCTGCGGCCGGGAGCGCAGCGAGACCTAGGACTAACAAGAAGTCCGACACGAGCTGGTTCCCTCCCTCGGCGATCAGCTGCTGCTGGGGAAATGACCTCTGGGGAGGAGGCGCCTGTGTCCCGGCTCCCGGCAGCGCCTCCAGTCAAGTCACGGACGACCGGCGAGTCCTGAGGTCTTCCGTGGACTTGTCAACTCTTTCCCCGGCTAGGCGCAAGTCTGTCCCCGGCTAGGCACAAGTCGGGTATTCCACGGAGTGGTGGCTGGGCCGTTTGTCGTCAGGCTGTCTGGTGCCGCTGGCCGGTCCAGACGGCGGCGTGAACGGGTGGGCGCTCATGCACCTCCAGCACCGCACGATGTGCCGTTGGGCGGCGCGGTCCGCGGCTGAGCATGTCGGCACGTTACTACTAACTTCCTTGGTGGATGCCACTAGGCATTGACCGGCGAACTCAAGTCCTGGTGCGATAGGTGACGTTGTGTTTCACCTGGGCAGCCGGGTGGCCCGGCGCAGGGCGGCCAGGCCGCCAGGCGTGCCGGGCCAGTGCCGGATGAGCGCATCCGGCCCCGCTCGCCGGACGACGGAGCGGAGCACCATTGCTACGACGATCGCGTCATCGGCGTAGCCGAGCACCGGGATGAAGTCAGGAATGAGGTCTATCGGCAGGGCCAAGTACCCCAGGAGCAGCCACAGCCGTATCCGGACTCCGCGCGGGAGCCCGGCATCGCCGGCCAACCGGCGCAGCAGTCGCAGGACGTCGGGCAGCAACCGCATCAGCTCGCGCAGCCGCCGGTCCTGTGGACGGGTGAACCACAGGGCGGCGACGAGGGTCAGCCAGCACAGCAGCAGGCCGCCCAGGATTCCGATCAACGCCCATGCCCAGCCCGGCATCCCGCGCTCCTCTCAGCCCCCGCACCCCATGACACCACGATGGTCGGACCTTCCGGCCGGGTCATGGCCAGATGCGCGTGACGGCCCAGCCGACGTGACCCATCGTCAAGGCAAGAGAGATGGGCCACGAGGAGGGCTTTGGCGCTCAGCCTGGCAGGGCGAGTGCGTGCCGCCGACGGCGAGCTGGATCGCGGTTCTCAGCCGACCCTCAGCAAAGGCCGGTCACACTGCTCCCGGACAGGAGGTGTGGGGAATGAGAGTGCTGTTGGTGGAGGACGAGGTCCGGTTGGCTGAGAACGTCCGCCGCGGGCTCAGCGCCGAGGGGTTCGTCGTCGATGTGGTGCACAACGGCACGGATGGCCTCTTCAACGCCGAGGTCAACAGCTAGGAGCTTGACCCGGTTCTCCGGACACGTTCGGTTCGGTGATCATGCCGCGGTGAGTGCGGCGGTGTGAAGGGCTTCGAACTCTGCGGGGCTGCGGTAGCCGAGGCCGGAGTGGCGTCGTCGGGGGTTGTAGAAGCCTTCGATCCACTCGAAGATCGCCGAGCCCAGTTCGGCTCTGGTCGACCACTGGCGGCGGTCCAGGAGCTCGCGCTGCATGGTCGACCAGAAGCTCTCCATCATGGTGTTGTCCACGCTGGAGGCGACTCGGCCCATCGAGCCCAGCAGCCCGGCCGAGCGGAGCCGGTGCCCGAAGATCCAACTGGTGTACTGCGATCCGCGGTCGCTGTGCACGATCGCGCCGGGTGCTGGCCGGCGGCGCCAGCGGGCCATCTCCAGGGCGTCGACGACCAGCTCAGAGCGCATGTGGTCAGCGATCGACCAGCCGACGATGGTCCGGCTGAACACGTCGAGCACGGCGGCGCAGTAGACCTTTCCCTCGGCCGTGGGGTGTTCGGTGATGTCGGTGGCCCACAGCCGGTCCGGTGCGTCAGCGGCGAACCGGCGCTGCACCAGGTCCTCGTGCGGTGCCGGCAGGGGTCCGGTGCGGCGGTGCTTGCGCCGGTGGCAGACCCCGACCAGCCCAGCGGTGCGCATCAGCCGGGCGACCCGCTTGCGCCCGCACGCCAGCCCGAGACCGAGACGGAGTTCGGCGTGCACCCGAGGCGCCCCATAGGTGGCGCGAGAGCTGACGTGCACCTCGCGGATCGTCGTGGTCAGCGACGCGTCGGCGACTGCCCGGAGCGATGGTGGGCGGCCGTTCCACTCGTAGAAGCCTGAGCGGGAGACCCGCAGAATCCGGCAGGTCACCGTCACGGGGAAGCCGTCGGCGGCGAGCTCACGAACCAGCCGGAACGCTATTTTGGGTCCGGGAGCACCTCGCGGGCGAAGTAGGCAGAGGCCCGCTTGAGGATCTCGATCTCCATCTTCGCGACCCGCAGCTCCCGGCGCAGGCGCACCAGCTCGGCCCTCTCATCGCTGGTCGTGCCCTCGACCCGGCCGGCGTCGACGTCATCGAGCTTCATCCACCGCCGCAGGCAGGACTCCGCGATCCCCAGATCATGGGCGATCTCAGCGATCGGCTTCTCCCGCTGGCGGGCCAGCTCCACGGCACGGCGACGGAACTCCAGCGGCTTGGCTGCAGGCATCCAGGACTCCTCTCCCAGGCGATTCTCGCCTCAGGTCAGGTGTCCGGGAAACCGGGTCAAGCTCCAGGACGTGGCCCGTCCGGCCCGACCCACGAGATCGGCTGCCGCGTTTGTGCTGATGAGCTCCTTGTGAGGGCTCTCAGCTGCTCTCAGGGTCTCCACAGCGGCCGGGTTGCACTGTGAGTGCATCGGCGCCACCCCCGGCGCCCGGTCACACAGGAGGACACATGAACCTCAACATGGACAAGCGCAAGCTGGCAGCGGCCGGTCTGCTCACCGCCGTCCTGGTCGGTGGCGGTGCGTCGATCGCGGCCGCCTCGGACAACGGCTCCGCACCGGCGGCGACCAGTTCCGCGGTCGGCCAGCAGGAGCCCGACGGGGAGACCGACGACGGTCCCGACGGCGGCCCGGGTAGCGAGCAGGAGGACCAGGACCCGGCCTTCACCGGCAGCGTGGCGGCGCCGGCGGAGACCGAGCAGGCCGACGGGCAGGAGGTCTCGGGCAGCGAGGATCAGGAGCAGGCGTCGCTGCAGGCACTGGCCATGCTGACCCCGCAGCAGGCCGAGCAGGCTGCGCTGGCGGCGGTTCCGGGCACGGTGGCCGAGACCGACCTGGACAACGAGAACGGCTGGGTGGTCTACATCGTGGAGGTCAACGGCGCTGACGGCACGGTGACCGAGGTGGTCATCGACGCCGGCAACGGCGACGTCCTGGCTCAGCAGGCTGAGGACGTCGGCGACCCTGCCGACGCCGCCGACCAGCCCGAGGGGCCGAACGACACCCAGGACTGATCGGATCTCGCCACTGGACCACGGCGGCCCCCGAAGCGCTCGGCGCTCGGGGGTCGCCGTGCGTCCGCCTCATGTCCT
Organism: Modestobacter marinus; assembly: GCF_011758655.1. Classification (NCBI taxonomy): domain Bacteria; kingdom Bacillati; phylum Actinomycetota; class Actinomycetes; order Geodermatophilales; family Geodermatophilaceae; genus Modestobacter; species Modestobacter marinus. The sequence continues at coordinate 577,632 of NZ_JAAMPA010000002.1, read as the reverse complement.
GGCAGGAGACTCCTATAACCGGGTAGGGGCGCGAGACCTCCGTTTCCGGCTGGAGCCTGGTCCATGCCTGTGGTCGGGTGAACGATACGACCGTTGATCGGCTGGCTCGAGGGGAGCCGCCGGTGGCAGGAACAGGGAGTCGACCATCGTCACGCTGAGCTGGGCGCTCGGGGGTGTCCTGCTCCTCCTGGTTGCGGGTGCGGCTACGGCTGGCGCTCTTTCCGGCTTCCACCAGAGCCGCCCGATCGTGGTCGCTGCTGCTCGAGCGGTGCTCCAGCTGGCCGCCGTGTCCGCCGTCCTGGTCGCCGTCGTCCGCTCCTTGTGGCTGTCGACCGTCTTCATCTTCGTCATGCTCACCGTTGCCGCTGTCACATCCGCCCGGCGGGTGACCGGGACCCGGCTGCGGTCATCGGGAGGAGCTTCCAGTGCTGCGAGGATGGTCCTGCCGATCGGCGTGGGAGCCCTGCCCGTCGTCGGACTGGTGATGGTCACCGGAACCGTGCCCCTGAGCGGGGAAGCCGTTGTCCCCATCGGTGGAATCCTCATCGGCGGCGCGATGACTGCTACTTCGCTGGCTGGGCGTCGGCTGTTCGACGAGCTCCAGCAACGCCGGGGCGAGGTCGAGGCCGCCCTCGCTCTCGGGCTCCTGCCTCGCGACGCCGTCCTCGAGGTGGTCCGTCCGGCCGCTGCCACCGCATTGGTCCCTGCGCTGGACCAAACGCGCACCGTCGGGCTGGTGACATTGCCCGGCGCGTACGTCGGTGTCCTCCTTGGCGGAGGAAGCGCGATGCAGGCCGGCGCCGCCCAGTTGCTCGTCCTCGTAGGGCTGCTCCTGGTAGAGATCGTCGCCATCTGGGTCGTCACCGAACAAGTCGCTCGCGGCCACCTGCATCGTCCATGACGAGTGGTGACCCAGCCATGCGCGCCCCGGCTGAAGAAGCTGGAGTTACGACCGTGGAACCAGCCATGAGGCGCGAGCGCGCTGGGCAGGCGCCCACGAGCTCGTCCTGGCAAGGCGCCGCACCAGAGGAATGGATGGCCGAGGCGTGAAAGTCCTGATCTCCGGATTGGCGCCCACCCGGTCTGAGATGTCCTACGGATGGGGGCGGGCTCCGATGGCCGAGCGTCCGAACTTGTCATCTCGCGGCTGCCGCGATCCGGACGGCTCGAACTACTTCCGCTGTTCGAGTACTCCCCACACATCTCAGCCGGCTCTCAGTGCTCCCGGGCAACGATTGGTCATCCGCAGCGAGCGACCGCTCGTTCAGCGTTCCCGAGGAGGACGTCGTGAGTGCATCGGTCATGCAGTGTGATCCGCGGAGCAACGCCGACGGTCGGACCGTAGGTTCGTCGGGGAGCCCGACGCCGGCCACTGGTCGCCAGCTTGAGGCGACAGGACGACTGGCTCCTCGGCTCATGTTCTCCGGAGCGGCCTTGTCGTCCCGAGGGCCGCGCCCGGACAACCAAGACTCCGGGCTAGCGAGTCCTGAGCTCGTGGCGGTCGCGGACGGGGTCGGCGGCAATGTCGGTGGGGCGGCAGCGTCAGCGCTGGCCATCACCTCCCTGGTGGAGCAACTTCCACTGCCGTGTGATGGAGATCCGGAGGCGCAGCTCCGCCGGGCCGTGTCCAGGGCAAACCGCCGCCTCGGCCGGCTGCGCTCCGAGGTGCCCGTGTTGGCGGGCATGGCTACGACGCTGACGGCGATGGCACTCTCCGGCGCCGGCCACTTGGTCGTAGCGCACATCGGTGACTCCCGCGCCTACCTGCTCCGCGGCGGGCAGCTCGTCGCCTTGACCAGAGACCACTCGGTCGTCCAGGCGATGCTCGACGCCAGCAGCATCTCCACCGAGCAGGCGCGGAATCATCCGTGGCGATCGGTGCTCATCGCCGCTCTGCAAGGCCGCGAGGACGACACGGTCAACGTGGCAACTTCCACATTGCGGGCCCTTCCGGGGGACCGGGTTCTGCTGTGCTCCGACGGTCTGTGGGGCGACACCTCGTGGCGGAGGACCCGCCGGGCTCTCACCCAGGAGTACACCGCTTCAGCTGCAGCGGTCCGGCTGATGGAGAGCGTGCAGACGGCGCCTGCCAGGGACAACATCACGGTGATCGTCGCAGATGTCACCACGGCAGAGGCGGCAGAGAAGGGCCGACCGTGGTCGTGGGTGCTGCCGCCGAGCCGGACGAGCGCCCGGAGCGCACCGCCGTCGCGTCGGGGAGGTGCTGACCAGACCCTGGCGAAGCGGCGCGCCCTGTGACGGACTGGCGGTGCGTTGAGTTCAGCGAGAGTTAGTGACCGCCCCTCCTGGGAGCGATCCCAAGGTGCTGCTGGAGGGCGTGAACGCGGCACTCAGGCGCTCAGGAGGTCGAGCGGCAGACGATGATGTCGCGTTGGCGGCAGCGGCCGTAATGCCGAAAGCAGAACGCGTGCGATCCCGCCAAGTGGCGGACGGTCCGGTTGGCCGCCTCGTGGTCTGGGACGTGGATCCAGACAGCTGAGCACCCGTCGCGGGCGTATCCCAAGTAGAGGTTGATGCTGTCCGGGGCGGCAGTCACGGCGCCTGCGATGCGCTGAAAAACGCTTCGCTGCGCCATGTGGCGCCGGTAGTCATCGAGGATCTGCTCACCGGCGTAGACCCTCAACGCCTGCCCGCTGAACCCGGCTCTCCGCAGGGCGGCGACCGCCCGGTCAGCGTGGTCAGCATCCTCCAGGAATGCGAGGAGGAGGCCCCTGGGGCTCGAGAACCACGGGGAGCCAAAGGGGCGGCATCACCTCGACGGATCGCCGTGACCGAGCCGCTAGGAATCACGGTCGTCACTCCCTGATTTGCCTTGAGGTTGTTACCCAGCCACGGTTCCAGGCGCTAGCTGAGAGCCCGATGAACGCGTCGGGATGGCCATGGAGCGCGGTCTGTCGGGACGAGCGAGGCCGAACAGGGCGTCGTCTAGCCGGGCGGCGTGTGCCTGCCGGTCGCCCCGCCCGCGCTGGACCAGGCTCGGACGAGTCCCCGCCGATTCCCTCCGGCCTGTCACTCGGGAGTTGGTCGGCGGGCGCGAAGCCGCCTGATGACGATGACGACCACGGCCAGGCCGATGAGGCCGATGGCGGCGTTGTTGATGTAACTGCTGTACGCGCCGACCTGCTGCCACCGGCTACCAAGTGCGTATCCGAGCAGGACGAACAATGAGTTCCACAACGCGCTACCAATGGTCGTGTACAGGGTGAACTTCAGCAGTGGCATGCGTTCGACGCCGGCCGGGATGCTGACCAGGCTGCGTACGACGGGTACGAAGCGACCGAGCAGGACCGCTTGCCCACCGCGACGGGCGAACCAGCGCTCAGCCCGCTGCACGTCGTCGATCGAGATTAACGGCAGGCGATCGGCCATCCGGAGCAGTCGCTGCCGGCCGAAGACCGCGCCCAACGCGTAGAGCACCAGCGCCCCGGCCACCGAACCTGCGGTGGCCCAGGCGATCACGGCCACGACGCTGAGCCGGCCTTGTCCAGCGAGGAATCCCGCCAACGGCAGCACCACTTCGCTCGGGATGGGCGGGAAGAGGTTCTCCAGCGCGACGATCGCGCCGACGCCGGGGCCTCCCAGGCTGGTCATGGTGTCGGCGGCCCATCCCGCGAGACCGGTGAGGTTGTCGCCGCTGGACCCGGAAGTGGTCTGTGCCAGCACAGTCATGCGCCCGTCTCCTTGTCAGCCCGACGGTGCGCCGGGCTCGTCTGGCTCTCGGCCGTCACCCAGAGCCCCCGTGGAGAGGGCTGGATGCATGCTCACGGTGCCGCGGTGCACCTGAGAGCTCGCTGAGACACTGCGGCGGCTCCCGGGCCCGGACGTCAAGTTCGCGCCCGCTGCGGCGCTGGCCCCTCATCCCCGTCTGGACCTCCCGGTGCCTGGCCCTCCACTCAGCGGCATGCCGGGCTGGGTGTCCATCCAGGGGCCGGGCGGGTAGCGAGCCACATGACAGGCGGCGTCCTCAGCGTGCTCTCAGCGGCAGTGGCGGAGGATCGGCCTATGAGTCGTCGACGCGCCGGCGGCATCGTCGGTCTTCTGGTCATCCTCGGCTTCGTCGGCTACCTCTCAGTCTCGCCCCCGGCGGCGTTGACGCCGCTCCTCACCGGGGACCGCCCGTCGGCGAGCGCCGGCCAGGAGGTCCCGGCGATAGAAGGCGCACCCGACGTACGCATCGCGGTAGCGGGGGACACCGGGACCGGCACCCCAGCCGAGGAGGCCACCGGCGGGCGCATGGCGGCGGAGGGTGGGGAGCGGCCCTACGACGCGCTGCTGCTGCTCGGGGACCTGATCTACGACGTCGGCGACGCCACGCTCGTCGACCGCGTGGTGACTGAGCCATTCGCGCCGGTCCTGGACAGCGGGGCGCAGCTGCTGCCGGTGCTCGGCAACCACGACTACGGCAGCGGGGAGCAGCAACAGATCCTGACCGCCCTGGGAGCTGATGCCCCCTGGTATGCGGCACAGGTCGGATCGGTACGGGTCCTGGTCCTGGACTCCAATCGCGTGGACGATCCCGAACAGACGCAGTGGCTGCGCGAGACGCTTGCCGCTCCACAGGCGGCCGGAACCTGGACCGTGGCGGCCATGCACCATCCCGCCTACTCCGCCGGCCACCATGGATCGGACTTGTCAGTGCGGGAGGCGTGGGGCCCCCTGTTCGCGGACGCCGGGGTGCCGCTGGTCCTGGCCGGCCACGACCACGATTACCAGCGCTCGACGCCGCAGGACGGCGTGATCTACGTCGTTTCGGGCGCCGGGGCGAAGACCCGCCCGGTAGGGCACCAGGACTTCACCGCGGTCAGCAGCGCAACGCTGCACTACCTGGATCTCCTCGCCTACGACGACCAACTCGTCGGCCGGGCCATCGACCAGGACGGCAACCTCCTCGACTCCTTCACCATCACCCGGTAGGAACGTCCGCTCCCTCGTCCAGCCGTGGCCCGCCGTACGGGCCGCGGATGCGTGCATTGGCGCCGTCCCCGGCGCCCGGTCACACAGGAGGACACATGAACCTCAACATGGACAAGCGCAAGCTGGCAGCGGCCGGTCTGCTCACCGCCGTCCTGGTCGGTGGCGGTGCGTCGATCGCGGCCGCCTCGGACAACGGCTCCGCACCGGCGGCGACCAGTTCCGCGGTCGGCCAGCAGGAGCCCGACGGGGAGACCGACGACGGTCCCGACGGCGGCCCGGGTAGCGAGCAGGAGGACCAGGACCCGGCCTTCACCGGCAGCGTGGCGGCGCCGGCGGAGACCGAGCAGGCCGACGGGCAGGAGGTCTCGGGCAGCGAGGATCAGGAGCAGGCGTCGCTGCAGGCACTGGCCATGCTGACCCCGCAGCAGGCCGAGCAGGCTGCGCTGGCGGCGGTTCCGGGCACGGTGGCCGAGACCGACCTGGACAACGAGAACGGCTGGGTGGTCTACATCGTGGAGGTCAACGGCGCTGACGGCACGGTGACCGAGGTGGTCATCGACGCCGGCAACGGCGACGTCCTGGCTCAGCAGGCTGAGGACGTCGGCGACCCTGCCGACGCCGCCGACCAGCCCGAGGGGCCGAACAACACCCAGGACTGATCGTTCGGATCCACGGATCGCAGCGTCCCCCGGCGCACGACAAGCCGGGGGCCGCTGCGTGTCCGCACTATGGAAGGCGAACGACGTCGGGGAGTAGGCGCAGCAACTCGGGAATCTGGACCTCGTCGGGACTGGCGGTCCAGAGCGCAGCCAGGAGCACCACTCATAGGAGCAGCAGACCGCCCAGGACGCCGGCCAGCGTCCACCACCAGTGGGCGCCCACGCGGCTCACCAGTCCCTTTGTCGATCGGCTCGTACGGTCGAGGCTGTTGCCTTCGTCGCAACCAGCCGGGATCCCTCTCCTTGCACTCAGGTGCCCGTGATGCCGGCGACCGGTGTACTTGCCCGATGGTGGGCCAGCGCAGCGTGATGATCCTGTTCGCCGTCGTCGAGCGGGCTGACGTGCACGGTGGCGTCGATCAGGCGGGGGACGTCGTGCAGCAGTCGGTGGTGGACGTCGACGGCGATCGCGTGGCCCGCGACGACGCCGATCGCCGGGTCGACGAATACGGCGGCTTCGGCGCGGATGCGGTGCCCGGTCCAGCGCAGGCGTAGGCGCTCAATGCCCAGCACCCCGGGGGTGGCGGTGATGCTGGTCTCGGCGGCGTCGACCAGTTCGGGTTCGACGGCGTCCATCAGTCGCCGGTAGATCTCGGTCGCCGCGCCCTTGAGCACGAACAGGATCGCCACGGTGATGCCGAGGCCGACTAGCGGGTCAGCCAGGGGGAACCCGGCGAGGACACCGAGAGCGCCGAGGACGACGGCGAGTGAGGTGAATCCGTCGGTGCGGGCGTGCAGGCCGTCCGCGACCAACGCCGCGGAGCCGATCTTGCGGCCGACGCGTATGCGGTACAGCGCGACCAGTTCGTTGCCGGCCGCGCCGATGAGGCCAGCGGCGATGACGACCCCGACGTTGCTGATCGGCTGCGGGTCGATCAGCCGGCGGACGGACTCGTAGCCGGCAACCACCGCGGACAGGGCGATCATGACGACGATGAAGACGCCGGCGAGGTCCTCTGCGCGGTCGTAGCCGTAGGTGTAGCGGCGGGAGGCCGCCCGTCGGCCGAGGACAAAGGCGATCCACAACGGGACGGCGGTCAGCGCGTCGGAGAAGTTGTGGATCGTGTCGGCCAGCAGGGCGACCGACCCGGTGAAGAACACCACAACCGCCTGGGCCAGCGCCGTAACCAGCAGCGCGACAAGGCTGATCTTCAGGGCGCGCACGCCCTCCTTACTGGCTTCCAGGGCGGAGTCCACCGAGTCGGTCGAGTCGTGGCTGTGTGGCCGGAAGACGGCGCGGAGCAACCCGGTCAGTCCCCGCCCGTGGTTGTGTCCGTGCGTCTCGTCGTGGCCGTGGCCGTGGACCTGAGCGTGGCCGTGTGTGTGGGACCCCTGGTGCCCGTGGCCCGGCCGGTCGTCGTGGTCGTGCCCGGAGGAACGGCCGCGCTTGACGGCGCGGGGATGGTCCGGCTGCCCTGGAGCGGTCATGGCGTGTCCGTTCCGGTCGTGGAGGTCGGCTGAGTGAGGGCGGTGACGCCTGCGTCGGTGCGGTGGTGCTCGGGAACTCCGGTGCTCGCGTGCTCGGCGTTGTAGAGCGCATCGGTGACGAGCCGGGCGATGTGATCGTTTTCCAGGCGGTAGTAGATCTGCGTGCCCTCCCGGCGGGTGCTCACCAGTCGGCTCATGCGGAGTTTGGCCAGATGCTGGGAGACCGAAGCCGGCAGCTTCCCGACCTCGGCGGCGAGCTCGTTGACCGACAGCTCCCGGTCGATGAGTGCCCAGAGGAGGTGGATGCGCGTGCTGTCGGCCAGCATGCGGAACACCTCCACGGCGAGGTTGACCTGATCACCCGGAAGTGGACTAGGAATTGATCGACTATCTGCACGCATACGCGGATAGTAGACAACGGAGACCAGATCGGATCGCTGATACCGGGCAGGAGAGGCCAAAAGCCCATCCGTGGAACGATCGGTCGGTAGGTCGTTGGGCCCCGGTGGTCGGGCGCGAGGCCGCTGCGACGTCCGGCATGCCGCAACCGGTGCTGAACGGACGAACGCGATGGCTCATCGCAGCAAGCGCATCAGCTGCTGTCGCTTGACCCCGCGCTCTGCCGACTCCGCACGGACGGCCGCCCACGCCCGAGCAGCGTCCAGAGAGAGGAAGGCAAGATCATGATGGGTTCGGGAGCGGGCATGGGCTGGATGTTGATCTTCGGACTGCTGTTGATCGTGGGGCTCACGCTGGTGGTCGTTGTGGTGGTCCGGGCGATCGGGGGCGGCGTCCACCGCAAGGCGGGCCCCACGCACGCCGATGACAGGCCGCGTAGAAGTCGTGCCCGAGAGGTGCTCGACGAGCGCTACGCCCGCGGCGAGTTGACCACCGAGGAGTACCGGGCGCGCCTGACCGCACTGGAGGAGCACGAGTAGTGCAGCCACTCAGTCGGCGCCGTGCCCGTCAACTGGGCGGCCTCGGTCTGTTCGGTGGTGCGGGTCGTGCGAACTCTGCTCGGCTCGCCGCCGTGTGGAAGATGGAGTCCCGACGGCGCGCTGGGAGGCGACCACATGCACCGCGTCATGGTGGTGGACGACGAGGCACTGGTCCGGTCCGGTTTGCAGATGATCCTGGGCTCGGCGGCGGACATCGACGTCATCGCGACCTGTGCTGGTGCCGAGGCCGTGGAAGAGATCCGTCGTCACCGGCCGGACGTCGCGCTGCTGGACATCCGGATGCCTGAGGTCGACGGTCTGGCCGTCCTCCGTGAGCTGGTCGGCTGGCCCGACGCGCCGGTTGTCGCGATGCTGACCACCTTCCACTCCGACGAGTTCGTCGCCGAGGCCCTCGGCGCCGGTGCGGCGGGATTTCTGCTCAAGGACACCGAGCCCGCCCAGCTGATCGCCGCCGTCCGGGCGCTGGCCCTCGGTGAGGGAGTGTTGTCCCCCGCGGTCACGCGCACGGTGATCGACGGCTACCGCGGCCGGACCGGGCCACCGGCGAGCGTGGCGCGGGTCGAGGCGATGAGCCCGCGCGAGCGGGAGGTGCTCGGTCTGCTGGGGCTCGGGTTGTCCAACGCGGAGATCGGGCGTCGCCTGTACTTGAGCACCGCCACGGTGAAGGACTACGTCAGCGCGGTCCTCGCCGGCCTCGGCGTGGCGAACCGGGTGCAAGCGGCGGTGGTGGCCCAGGAAGCTGGGATCGTGCCACCTGAAGACAAAGCCCAGTGACCGTAGCTCCGCGGACGCGTGCGGTGCTGGTGGATGCCGGGCTCGTCGGCCTGGCGCTGCTCGACGCCTGGCTCAGCAACGCCCACGCCACCAGCAGCGCGTTGACCCTGTCCGTGATCGCCGCCCTGGCGCTCACGATCCGGCGTCGCCATCCCTTCGCGGTCTTCGCCCTCACGGTGCCCGCGTTGTTCAGCGGCTACGTCCTCATCGCGCCGTTGACCGCCCTCTACACGGTGGCCGCAGCGACCCGGAACCGCTGGCCGACCGCGGTCTGCGGCGCTCTCGCCGGACTGGGGTACCTCCTCCCGTGGCCATTCGACGGCGCCGATCTCGTGGGCTTGTTCGGCGACCCGCTTGGCCTCATCTACGCCACGGTGTTCGCCGGAGGGCCGGTGGCGCTGGGGCTGCTGGCTCGGACCCGTCGGGAGCTGTCCGACCGGTTCGACGAGTTGACCGCCGGTCAGGAGCGGGAGCGGGAGCTGCTGTCCCGGACGGTGCTCGCAGAGGAACGGACGCGGCTGGCCCGGGAGATGCACGACGTGGTGTCCCACCAGGTCAGCCTCATCGCCGTGCAGGCGGGAGCGCTGAGCACCACGACGTCGGACGGCCAGGTGCGTGAGGCCGCCGACACCATCCGCCGGCTCAGCGTGCAGACCCTCACCGAGCTCCGGCAGATGGTCGGCGTCCTTCGTTCCTCGGCCGAGCAGGCGCCGGAACTCGCCCCCCAACCCCGCATCAGCGACATCCCGCGGCTGATCCGGAACAGCGGCCAGGACGCCGCGCTAGACATTCGTCGGACGGCCGGTCGCAGCTGGCCCGATGCGGTTGAACGGGCGGCTTACCGGACCGTGCAGGAAGCATTGACCAACGCCGGTAAGCACGCTGGAGGCGCTCAGGTCACGGTCACCGTCGCGCCGTCCGGCCCTGATCTATGCGTGACCGTACGCAACGCCCCGCCGCCGGGTGCACGCTCGTACTCCGGCCCGGCAGGCGGAGGACACGGCCTCGTTGGCCTGCGCGAGCGCGCCGAACAGCTCGGTGGTGCGTTCCGCGCCGAACGCACGGCCGACGGCGGCTTCACCGTCAAGGCCGTCTTCCCCGGAGAACCTGACTCCGGGTCGGTGGGCAGCACCGGTCTCCCCCCGGAGGCGCCGTCGGCGCGCCCGGCACGCTGAGGCACTCGGCGCCTCGCGCCATCGGCGACCGCTGACCGGCAGGCGGGGAACCCGCCGATCGGCGGATACCCGGCAGCCGGTCGACGGGATGTGCTCCCCAGCCGGCGGACGCATGGTGGTGAGCATGCACGCGCCGCAGCAGTCCGCGCCGATGTCCGTGATCCAGCAGCGTCATGCCGGGGTGGGGTCCTGATGCCGGACCGCGAGGACTCCAGATGTTCGGCAGCCGACACCGCCTCGACCGGTGCGCCCAGGGATCCCGAGCTGCACGGTCCGCGGGCAGACCGGATGCGTGCGGATGCCCGACAGGATCCCGGGCCGCCCAGCCTGACGACCCCGGGCCGGCTGATCGGTGTGGACGCCACGCGGGGACTGGCCCTGCTCGGGATGATGGCGGTGCACTCCCTGTGGGCCTACGACGACAACGGCGAGGTCACCTGGCACTACGCGCTGGCCGCCGGCCAGTCGGCCGCCACCTTCGCGCTACTGGCTGGGCTCGGCATCGCCTTCATGACCGGCCGGCGGCGAGTGGAGCCTGGTGAGTGGAAGCCGACCGCGGCGTCGCTGGCCGCCCGCGCCGGGGTCATCGCCGCCGTCGGCCTGTTCCTGGGCTGGACCGACGCCAGCCTGGCCACGGTCATCCTCGTCTACTACGCCGTGCTGTTCCTCCTGGCGATCCCGGTGGTCCTTCTGTCCACACGAGTCCTGTTCGCCGTCGGGACGGCGATCGCGGTCGTCGTCCCAGTGCTCAGTCACCTCGTCCGTCCGGCGCTGCCGGAAGCATCCGGCGACAACATCGCTCTCGGGCAGGTGTTCACCGACCCCGTCGGCCTGCTGCTCGAGTTGACCGTCACCGGGCTCTACCCGGCGCTGCCGTGGATGGCCTACATCTGCATCGGCATTGCGATCGGCCGACTGCGGCTGTCCGAACACCGGGTCGCCGTCCGCCTGCTGGCAGTCGGGTCGGCCGTCGCCGTCGGGGCCTGGGTCCTGTCCACCCTCCTGCTGAAGGCGTTCGGAGGTGAGTCCCAGCTCTACGCGACCGCCGCCCAGAGCGGGCTCAGCGAGACCGACGTCAGCGATCTACTCGTCTTCGGCAGCGGTGGCACCACGCCGACGGGGACCTGGTGGTGGCTGGCGACCACCGCACCGCACACGTCGACGCCACTGGACTTGGCCTACACCATCGGCGTGAGCGCGGCGCTACTCGGCGGCCTGCTCCTGCTCGCCCGCCCGGCGGGGAAGTTCCTGCTCCCGATCGCCGCGGCCGGGGGCATGACTCTGACGCTGTACACGGCGCACGTCCTGTTCATCAACTCGCCGCTGGACGTGTTCAGTGCCACGTCGGGCTACCTGTTGCAGCTGGTGGCTGTGCTCGCGTTCGCCGTTGCCTGGCGCATGGCGATGGGCCGGGGCCCACTCGAGCAGCTGGCGGCCGACGCAGCGCGGCGCGCACGACGAGCCGTGCACGGACGAGCCGGAGCGCCGACGGACACCTCGACTCCGTGAACTCCCAGCGTCGCCCACCCCGACCCAGCCACTTCCTTGGCGGACAGCGGGTACGCCGGGTCATCACCGTCCTCGCCGGCCTCGTGGTCCTCGTACTGACCGGGACCGGCCCGGCGGTCGCCGAGCCTCCCTTCGCGGTGGACGAGTTGCTGACCGACCCGAATGGCGTCTTGGAGACCCAAGCGGCCGAGGTCCAGAGCGCCTTGGAGGCCGTCCGGGACAAGACCGGCGGATCACTGCACGTGGTCGTCGTGTCCAACTTCGAAGAGGCCGGAGCGGACTGGGCAGAGCAGGTCGCGACCCAGTCCGACCTGGGCTCCTCTTATCTGCTGTTCGCCATGGCCGTGGACGACAACGGCTACCAGTACTGGGTGGGGGACACCTTCCCCTGGGACGTCAGCCGAATCGAGGAGCTCGTCGTCGCAGCGGCCCAGCCGGACGTACTGAACGGCAACTGGAGCGGCGCGGTGACATCGCTGGCGGACGGGCTGCGCACCGGCGAAACCCCCGAAGTGGCCGATGGCTCCGGCGGCACCAGTTGGACGGGGGCGACGACGTCGGCGGTCATCGGAGGCGCCCTGCTCGTCCTGTTGGGCGCCCATCGGTTGTCTCGCCGGCCCCAAGCGAAGCGGACTCAGGCTTCGTAGGAGCTGCCGAGGTTCAGAACCCGACCGGTTGCACCTGCGGATCCTGAAGTGGACGCCACTCGCCGAGAATTGGGATGCGGAAGTCGCTCGCCGGTTGTGTGCCGAAGCTTCAGTCGAGGTGAGTCTCGCGTCAGGCGGGCGCGGCGTCTCCTCGTCGAACTCGCGTAGTGCGGGCACGGTCTCAGCCTTCCTGCGAGATCGAAGCTCTGCTCGATACAGGACAGTTCAGCTGCATATGCACTGCGCGACGTGCTACAGGTCAAAGCGTCGCCGCCAAGAGGAAGCCGGCTGCAAGGGCGGGACCGAAAGGGATTGTGGTCTGTCGGGTGCCTCCACGAGCCAGCGCGATCCCTCCCTGCGCACACGACACCCCAGCGAACACGGCAAGGCCCAACAGCAGGCCGCCGCTGGTCGCGTGTCCGAGACCTAGGCCACCCAGCGTTGCCAGCCGGACGTCGCCGTAGCCCGCCCCCGCGAACCGCCAGCACAGCAGCATGGTGAACCCGGCAGCAACCGTGCTGACCCCGCTGAGCAGCAGGCCACCCCAGTCGCCGCGCATGGCGAGCCCGACGATCAGCAGCAGGCCGGTCGCGACGCCGGCCTGCCGGACGAGCCGAGTGGGAATGCGCTGGTTGACCGCGTCACACGAGGCTGCCGCGACCATGGCGCATCCCCAGAGGAGCAGGACCGGCGCCAGTTCCCAGATCTCCGTTCGCCGCCACGTCGCGATTGCCGCTGCTCCCGCCAGGCCGCCGCCCAGGCTGCTGGCCAACCACAAGGTCCAGCCTGCTCGGTCGCGACGAGCCAGCTCGGTCAGCCCCCACCAGGTCAGCAGGGGAGTGATCGTGGCAGCAGAGAGGCTCGCCGCGAACATCCAGCCACCGTTCATCAGCCCTCCTTTGGGACTGCTGCACGACCAGGTGACAGGTTGGGTCAGGCAGCCTGAGCGGCCAGTGTGGGGACGATGGTCTCGTACTCGATGGGCGTGAGTCGACCGAGGGCGTCCTGACGCCGCCGGCGGTGGTAGGTGCGTTCGATCCAGGTGACGATCGCGATCCGCAGCTCTTGCTGGGTGCGCCAGTGGCGGCGGTCGAGCACGTTCTTCTGGAGCAGGGCGAAGAACGATTCCATGGCCGCGTTGTCGCCGGCCGCGCCGACTCTGCCCATCGAGCCGGACAGCTGATGCCGGTTGAGGGCGCGCACGAATTTCCGGCTGCGGAATTGGGATCCGCGGTCGGAATGCACGATGCAGCCGGCCACGTCAGCGCCGTCGGCATGGCGCCGGGCGACGGCGTTGTCCAGCGCGGTGACCGCGAGCCGGGACTTCATCCGGGAGTCGATGGAGTAGCCGACGATCCGGTTGGAGTGCACGTCCTTGATCGCGCACAGGTAGAGCTTGCCCTCGGCGGTGCGGTGTTCGGTGATGTCGGTCAACCACACGGCGTTGGGCGCCTCGGCGGTGAACACCCGGTTGACCCGGTCGTCGTGCACCGGCGGGCCGGGACGGCCGCCCTTGCCCCGGCGAGGCTTACCGAACGCGCTCCACCAGCCGTTGGTCGAGCAGATCGCCCAGGCGGTCCGGGCAGTCATCGGCTGACCGTTCGCGGCGGCCTCGTCGACGAGCAGGCGGTAGCCGAACTCCGGATCGTCCCGGTGGGCGTCGAACAGCGCATTGGCCCGGTGCGCCTGGGTGAGGTCGCTGGTGGTGACCGGGTCGGCCAGCCACCGGTAGTAGGGCTGGCGGGCGATCTTGAGAACCCGGCACGTCACCGTCACGGCGATCCCGTCGACGGCGAGCTCACGGACGAGCGGGTAGATCATTTTCCCGGCAGATTCGCCTGCGACAGGTAGGCCGCCGCGCGGCGCAGGACCTCGTTCTCCTGCTCGAGCAACCGGATCCGCTTGCGGGCCTCGCGCAGGTCCGCGTTCTCCGCCGCCGTGGTCCCGGGCTTGACGCCGTCTTCGACGTCAGCGGCCTTCATCCAGTTCGTCAGACAGGACTCGCTGATCCCGAAGTCGGCAGCGATCTGCTTCAGGTGCTGGCCCGGCTCACGGTTGCGGGCGACGTTCACGACGTCGTCGCGGAACTCCTTGGGGTAGGGCTTGGGCACGGTGAACATCCTTCCAGCGGCACCTCTCGGCACCACAGATCAGATGTCACCTACTCGTGCAGCAGTCCCCACTGGTCGGCGTCGGCATCTGGTGTGCGCCCCCAGCAGCTGCCGGAACGGACGGGGTCTCTTGCCAGCAGTACAACTCGCACGGCATCTGCGTCGTCGAGGCCAGCTCGGACGGGGCACCTGCGGACCCGTCGACCCTGCCGGTCGCTGCAGCTCCGGCCAGTGACCGTGGTGATGCCGTAGAGCCGAATTGCACGGTCGCCCTCGCCACTACCACCGTCATTCCCTGCCAGACCGCTGACGGGTGGTGGGTGCAGACCATGCAGTGCTACGCCCAAGAGGCAGTTGAGCAGCCCCCGAAGGACGCAGCCGTCTGGGGTGGGCGCACCGACGGCGCCGTCTACTTGTGCAGCTACTACACCGATGGTCGCTCGTTCCCAGGCACGAATGGCTTCACCTTCTGGTCCGCGACCCCACCGGCCGGGCCTGCAGCCGTCGATCCCGCCGTGCTGGCCGAAGAGGCGTTGCGCACCCTGACGGTCCCGGCGCCGACGACTGGGCGGTACCCGGCCGGTGCGCTGCAGAACGGGCAACCGTTCACGGTCGTCAACGCCTACACGTGGTTCTGGACCGACCCAGCTGGGTTCCAGCCGCTGACCGCCCGTGCGGACGCCGGCGGCGTGTGGTCCCAGGTGGTGGTCACGCCGACAGCCCTGTCCTTCACACCCGGCGATGGGGCGGAGGCCGTCTCCTGCTCAGGTCCGGGCATGGTCTGGCAGCCCACAGACGGCGTCTGGTCGCGCTCTCCGGCGGGCTGTCACTACCGGTATCCGCACTCGTCGATCCACCATCCCGACCGACAGGTCACGGCAACGTACGGCATCGAGTGGTCCGTCGCATGGACGTCGTCGACAGGTGGCAGTGGCACGTTGCCGCAGCTCACGACGACGACGAACGCAACGTTCGCCGTCGTGGAGGCGCAAGCGGTGGTGACCGGATGACCGCCCGGGCCGAGACGGCGGCGAAGCAGGTCGCGAGCAGCCCAGTTCCGGCACCAACCGTGGCGCCGCCATCGCCGGCGCCACCACTGCGGAGCGCCGCGGCGCGACCACGCGTCAGCCGCAAGTCGCTGGTCCTCAGCGTGCTGGTCGTGCTGCTCGGCGGGCTCGTCGCCTTCGCCGCCGGTCAGATGCTGACTGCCCGCACTGAAGTGCTGGCGGTGGCCCGGGACGTGCAGGTGGGATCGACGATCACAGCTGATGACCTGGCGGTCGCGAGCGTCACGTCTGACCCGCGCCTGTCGCCGATCCCAGCGGCGGAGCAGTCCCAGGTGATCGGGATGGTCGCGCAGGTCCCGCTCGTCCGCGGGGGACTGCTGACCCGCAGCCAGGTCGGCGTCGACATCGGCCTGGCGGCCGGTGAGATGTTGGTGGCCCTGCCGATGAAGGAGGGCCAGTTCCCGGCGCGTGGGCTGACGGCGGGCCAGCGGGTCATTGTCGTCCCGACGCCGGGCAGCGCTGGTGCGAGCAGCGCGGCCGGTGCTGGGGGAGGGGGTGCCCAGCAACTCATCGAGGCGACCGTCGCCGAGGTGGGGCCGGAGAACCCGACCACGCAGGTGACGGTGGTCGACGTTCGGCTCCGCGGGGACGACGGGCCGACGGTGGCCCAGCTCGCCTCAACCGGGAACCTGGCGCTGATCCTGTTGCCGGGTGATGGCTGATCCGATGCTGACCGTTCTGGCTTCGGGCAAGGCAGCCCCGGGCGTGACCACAGCCACCTGGGCACTGGCGCTGTCCTGGCCGGGGCCGCTGTTGGTCGCCGACTGTGACCTTGCCGGTGGGGACATGGTGCCGGGCATGCTCGCCGGCCGGGTCGGCATCGACCACGGCTTGCTGTCCTGGTCAACCGCCGCCCGCCATGACCTACCGGTGGCAGGAGCAGCCGCGCTGCTCGCCGAGCACGGGATCCAGGTGCCGGAGCAACCGCAGACGACGCTGGTTCCTGGCTTCGCGACCGCCATGCAGGGCAGCTCGTTCACCCCCGATGCCTGGGAGCGGCTCGCGCGCTCCTTGCAGCGATCCACGGCCTCCCTCGGGAGGGACGCCCTGGTGGACGCCGGACGCCTGGTCAGCGACCGGGGTTGCTGGCCGGTGCTGCGCGCTGCAGACCAGGTGCTGTTGACGGTGCGGCCCAGCGTGCGATCGGTGCACGCCGCACAGGACGCCGTCCGGCGGCTACGCCAGGAACTCGGCGACCTGACGACCGTGACTGCGTTGGTCGTCGGGGACGGTCCCTACTCCGCGGGTGAGGTGGCAGAGGCACTGGAGCTGCCGCTGGTCGGCGTGCTCCCGGAGGACCGGGCCGCAGCAACGGTCCTCTCCGACGGGGGCCGGATGAGCGTGAAGTCGATGCGGCGGTCCTCGTTGATGCGAGCTGCGACGTCCCTGGCCAGCAAGCTGGCCGCCTCCGCCGAGTCGTCGTCCGATGTCGCGGCGGTGGCTGGATGACCCCGATCCCGGGGGCTTCGAGGACGACGATCCGAACGGCAGAAGGCGCCCAGCTCACCGACGCCGAGTACCGCATCGTGGCCGA
Source organism: Modestobacter marinus (assembly GCF_011758655.1). Classification (NCBI taxonomy): domain Bacteria; kingdom Bacillati; phylum Actinomycetota; class Actinomycetes; order Geodermatophilales; family Geodermatophilaceae; genus Modestobacter; species Modestobacter marinus. The sequence goes on along the minus strand of NZ_JAAMPA010000002.1, from coordinate 560,774 downwards.
GCTCCGCGACCGGGTGTCGACGCGGCTGACGGTGGAGGACAGGAACTACGCGCCTGGTCCGCGGCGGGAGCTGACCAGGAAGCTGATCGGCGACGAGTACGAGCAGTGGCTGCTGCACGAAGCGCACCGTGGTCGGGCGGCTCCGGCCGTGACGACCGAGGACACGATCTTCGCCGCCGTCCTGGCCGAGCTCGACGGGTTGGGACGGCTGGCTCCGCTGCTCGCGCGCCAGGACGTGGAGGACATCCACTTCGAGGGCTGCGACCCCACGGTGTTGCGCACGCTGGACGGACAGCTGGTGGCCGGACCCCCGATCGCGTCCACTGACGAAGAGCTCGAGCAGTTGCTGCGGTCGATCGGGTCACGCTCGGACGGCGGGCAGACCAGCCGGGAGTTCTCCTCAGCCAGCCCCATCCTCAACGTGCGGCTGCAGGGCGTCACAGAGCTGGGGGCCCGGCTCCAGGCGGCGATGGACGTGCTGCCCCGGCCGGCCGGGGTGATCCGCGTGCACCGGTTCGGCGATCCGAGCCTGGACGACCTGCACCGGATGAACATGGTCGACTCCCCGGTCCGCGCCTTCCTGCAGGCCGCGGTCGAGGCGGGCGTCTCCCCACTCGTCACCGGAGCGCCCGGCGTCGGGAAGACCACCTTGCTGCGGGCTCTGGGCAACGCCATCCCCTGGAACAACGTCGTCATCACCGTGGAGGACGAGCGCGAGCTCGGCCTGCACCTGCCGCGGTGGGATCCGGTCCATCAGCAATTGGTCAAGCGGCATGCGGTGTGCCGGCCGTTCGAGTCACGACTGCCCAACGCCGAGGGGCGCGGTGGCTTCGACATGGGTGATGCGCTCCACCTCGCACTGCGGGCCTCGCCGACCTGGGTGCTGGTCGGTGAGGTCCGCGGGGCCTACGTCACCTCGCTGCTGGAGGCCGCGACCAGCGGCATTGCCTCGGTGATGTGCACCATCCACTCTCCCTCGGCCGAGGGCGTCTTCGACAAGGTGCTCATCAACGCGCTGAAGGCCCACCCCACCCCGTCAACGGAACTGGTGTTGCGCTCGCTCGCTGCCCTCGGACTCGTCGTCCACGTGCAGCGTGACCGCAGCTACTCGCGGTTCGTGTCTGGCATCTACGAGCTCGGGGCGATCGGCGACTCCGGCCGCCCGGACCTCAAGCCCGTCTTCGCGCCCCGAGCTGGCGATGGCCGGGCGCAGGCCACCGGGCCGGGGATGCTGAGCGAACCCTTGGCCGAGAAGCTGAACGCGGTGGGCTTCGACCTGAACTGGCTGCATCCCGGTGCCTCGGACTGGCCGGTCGATCCGCACCCGCTGGAAGCTGCGTCGTGACGGCTGGCTCCCTGCTGTTGACCCTCGCCGGAGTGCTCGTCGCCGGCGGCGTCGTTGCTTTCGTCGCGACGGTGCGAGGCGTCAGCCTCCTTCCCGCTGGAACAGCGTCGGCGCGCGTGCCCCGCCGGCGGCAGGTCACCCCGCTGCTCGTGGGTGCGCTGGCGGCCGGAGTGTTGGTCCTGCTGATCACCGGTTGGCCGGTGGCCGCCCTCGCTGCGGTCGGTGGCGTGGTGTTCATCCCGAAGGTGCTCGGCGGAGGCAAGGCGTCCAAGCAGCTGATCGTCACCTCAGACGCACTGGCGGACTGGACCCGACGGCTGGCCGACCTGATCAGCTCCGGCGCTGCCGGCTCGACCCGGGAGGCGCTGCGCCGCTCGCTGACCTCCGCGCCGGCCGCGATCGCCCCGGCAGTCAGCAACCTGGTGACCCGGATGGGCCCGCAGGGTGTCGAGTCGGCGCTCCGGCAGTTCGCACGCGAGGTCGGCGATCCTGCCGCCGACAAGATCGCCATGGTGCTCATCCTGCGCGAGCGCAACGGCGGTCCCGGACTCGCCGAGGTGCTCACCGCGCTGGCCGCAGACCTGGACGAGCGCTCCCGAATGGTGCGTGAGGTGGAGGCTGAACGGGCCAAGCCTCGGGCCAACATGCGCACGATCGTGGTGACCACGCTGATCTTGGTGGTCGGGATGACGTTGTTCGCTCGGACGTTCCTGTCGGGCTACTCCACCGTCCTCGGGCAGGTGGCCCTGCTGCTGGACGTCGTCGTCTTCGGGACGGCGTTGCGATGGATGCGGCGCTTGTCCGACCCGCCGACGCGTCCGCGAGTGCTCGTCGATCCCGACCTGGTGATGGTGGACCGGTGACGGGGCTCCAGGCGGCCACGCTCGCAGGCATGCTCGTGGCGCTCGGCCTGGTCCTCGGAGCTCGGGCGTTGCGTCCGGCGCCCCCGGCGCTGTCTGCCGCGCTCGATCAGCTCTCGGCCGGCCCGGCCGTGCGATCCACACCAGCAGCACCGCTGACCGGGACGGGCGACTGGTGGGACCGTCTACCACGCTCGGTGACCCGTGCCGTCGAAGAGCGCCTCGGCGTTCCCGACGCCGACCTGAACATCCTCGGACGGACCCGCACCCAGCTCGCCGTCCGCAAGCTGACGCTTGCCTTCGCCGGGCTGTTGACCCCTGCACTGTTCGGGCTGGCGCTGGTGCTCATCGACGTGACCGTGCCGTTCGTGTTCCCCGGTGCCTTCGGACTCGCTCTCGCCGCTGTCGGTTGGCTGCTGCCCTCCGCCGAGACCCGGGAGGAGGCCAGGCATGCGCGGGCCGAGTTCCGCAGCAACCTCGAGTCCTTCCTCACCCTCGTGGCGGGTGAGCGTCGGGCGAGGGGGTCCGTGGAGCAGGCCCTGGAGGAGGCCGCCGAGGTGTCCGGCAGCGTGCCCTTCCGCCGCATGCACCGCGCGTTCCGGCGCGCCGCGCTGTCCGGTCGCAAGCCGTGGACCGACCTACGCGACCTCGGCGACGAACTCGACGTGGCCGAGCTTCGCAGCCTCGCCGACATCGCAGCCGTGGCAGCCGACGGTGCGTCGGTCTACAACACCCTGCTGGCCACCGCCCGGACCCTGCGGCACACCGAGCTGTCCGACGCCCGGAGCGAGGCGAACGAAATCAGTGAGCGGATGTCGCGCCCGCTGGCACTGCTGGTCACCGGGCTGACTCTGTTCGTCCTCGTTCCCTTCCTGCTCCGCATGTTCGCCGTCACTCCATGAGCACACCGCACACCCGGAGGTCCTCCATGTCCCAGACCACGATCGGCGACCGCCGATCCCAGATCATCGGGGCGCTGTACGCCGCGGCCGCCCTCCTCCTCGGCTGGCTGCGCGCCGAGGACGTCGCTGACGACCGGGGGTCGGACTCCTCGGAGAAGGCCTTCATGGTGATCCTGGCCATCGCGCTGGGCGGTGCGGTCACCGCGGCAGCGGTGGCATTCGTGGCCAGCAAGACGGCTCTCTTCCAGTAGGGGTCCAGCGCGTCATGTCTGTGCCACGCGTCCACAACCGGGCGGCCGCGCCGTCGTCTGGTCTGGTGACGCGCCCAGACGCAGCCGGATCCTGCGACGACGGCGAGCGCGGCTCGTCCAGCGTCGAATTCGCGATCTTGTTTCCCATCATCGTCGCGCTGCTGCTCGCCGGGCCGCAGCTGAGCATGTGGTACTTCGCTCGCGAGGCCGCCGAAGCTGCAGCCCAGGCCGGAGCGCGGGCCGCCAGCCTCAGCGAGGCGACCGGGGGAGCGGGGCAGCAGGCGGCGGACACGTACCTGGCCCGGCTCGGCACCGGGACCATCACCCGCTACTCGGTGAGCGAGGAGGCCACAGCCACCTCCGTCTCGGTGCACATCGTCGCGGAGGTCCCCAACGTGATCCCGCTTCCCGGCTTCAGTCCGACCGTCGACGTCACGGTGGTGCGTGGCAAGGAACGCTTCACCACGCCGGACTCGCCATGAGCCGCAGCACTCCGCCGCCCCGCTGCCGACTCGGGCAGCGGGCGCGCGACGACCGCGGCTCCGAATCGGTGGAACTGGCCATCCTGTTGCCGGTCGCGATCCTGGTCCTGGCCATGCTGGTGGTCGGAGCCCGGATCGCACTGGCCGGGGATCGCATCAGCGGCGTTGCCGGGATAGCCGCCCGGGAGGCGTCGCTGGCCCGCTCCAGCGCTGCCGCCCAGCAGCTCGCCACCGCAAGCGCCACAGAGGCGCTGTCCAGTCGTGACCTGCACTGCGTCGACGTCCAGGTGACGGTCGACACGGCCGGGTTCAGGAGTGCTCCGGGCACCGCCGCATCGGTCACCGTGGTCGTGTCGTGCACCGTTGACCTATCCGACGTCGGCGCTCCCGGATTCCCGGGCTCGCGGACTCTGCGTGACACTGCCACCAGTCCGCTCGACCCCGCTCGGGATCTGTCGTGAACGGGCGGCGGTGCCGCCGAGCGCTGCTCAGCGAGGACGACCGCGGATCGGTCGCCGTGCTGTTCTGCTTCATCGTGCTCATCGCCGGCATCCTGGTGACCGCCCTCGTCGACGCCGGCACCGCCATCCAGGCCGCCAACCGAGCCGACACCTACTCGGCCGAGGCTGCGCGGGCAGCCAGCATCGCGGTCGGCCCCGTCCCCACCGGTGGTGGCACCGACGTGCAGTTGGCGACGAGGGCCGCCAACTCCTACCTGGAGCAAGCCGGGGTCACCGGAGTGGTCAGCGTGCTCGGGCCAGGACTCGTCGAAGTCAGCGTCACCGTCACCGCGTCCACCCCCTTGCTCGCGATCCCGGTCAGCCAGACCCGGACGCACACCGCTCAACTGCGGGTCGGGGTCACCCAGGGGGAGGCAGTGTCGTGAGCCTCCACGTCGTCCGACTGCTCAGGGCCGTGGGTGCCCTGGCGGTGCTCGTCGCCGTCGTCTTCGGCGTACCCGTCTTGCTCACAGCGTTGGACCTGGTGCCGCGCGGCCTGCCGTCGGTCGATGAGGTGGGCGCCGTGCTGACGGCGCGGGACGACGGTCAGTTGGTGCAGGTCGTTCTCGCTGCTGGGGCGTGGGTGTGCTGGGCCCTGTTCACCGCTTCGACGGTCGCGGAAGTCGTGGGGATCGCCCTGGCGAGACCCGCGATCGCACTGCCCGGGCTGCGCATATTCCAGCAGCCTGTGGCCGCCCTGCTCGCTGCAGTAGCGGTCGGGCTGACGGTCGCCCCGGCCACCGGGGGCGCGTCCGCCTCCGGGACTGCGGCCACCCGGCCTCCGCTTCCGGTCGCGGCCACCGTCAGCGCCCTGCCTGCGCAGGTGGAACGGGACGTCGGCGTGCCGGTGATCCAGACGGCGTCCGACACGTCAGCGCACCCCCAGCCGGCGCATGCTCCGCCGAAGACCTACGAGGTGCGACGACGGGACACCCTGTGGGCGCTGGCCGAGCGCTACCTCGGAGACCCACTGCGCTTCCCGGAGATCGTCCAGCTGAACCCGGCCGGCGTCGGCCCGGACAACGAGATCGCACCGGGCATGGTGCTCGTTCTGCCATCAGATGCGACCGGGCTGACACCTGCTGGAAGCGGTGCGGAGCCTCTCGCACCGCCTGCGACCGAGGAAGTGACGGTCGAGCAGGGGGACACCCTCTGGGAGATCGCCGAGGAGTTCACCGGCGACGGACAGAACTGGCGGACGGCCTGGGAGATGAACCGGGGGAGGACGGAACCCGGGGGAGCAGTCTTCAGCGACCCCGACCTGATCCGACCGGGATGGACGCTGACCGTCCCGGTCGGGGAGGGAGAGGCACCAACCGAGACCCCGACGCCTCAACGAACTTCGCCCGAGCCAGCACCGCCGTCCGAGCTGTCGCCGTCGCCTACACCGTCTCCGGCGGGACCGGCGGCGCCGGGCACGGCGGGCCCACCGCGGTCCGAGCCGACCGCACCACGCGCTGACCCGTCGCCGACCCGCGCCGAGGCTCCGGCGGAGGCCTCGTCGGAAGCCCCGGCCGTCGCGTTCACCGGCGGCGGGGTGTTGCTGGCCGGGGTGTCGCTCATGGCCCTGCTGCGCTACCGGCGACGGCAGTTCCGGCACCGGCGTCCGGGCCGCTTGACTGCGAGCACGCCACCGAATCTGGCGCACGTCGAACGAGCACTGCGGTCAGCGGGCAGCGCGGACGTCACCTGGCTGGATCAGGCGCTGCGCAGTCTGGTCCAGGACCTGGCATCGGTCGGGGAGGGCAGGCTGCCCGACGTCATCGCGGTCTGCATGACCGACGACGTCCTGACTCTCGTCCTCACCGGTCCGGCGCCGAGGGCACCCGAGCCCTGGACGGTCGATGAGGCGGGCACCCGCTGGTCGATCCGGCGAGGTGACCCGCTGAGCTACGACGAACGCCGACGAGCGCACTTCTTCGCGCCGTTCCCCACGTTGGCCTCAGTGGGCTCCACTGCCGAGGGAGAGCACTGGCTGCTCGACCTCGAACGAGTCGCGACCATGTCCTTGACCGGCGACGCCGACCGCGGGCTGGACCTCCTCCGCTTCCTGGCCGCCGAGCTCGCGCACAACACCTGGTCGGAGATGCTCCAGGTCACTGCGGTCGGCTTCGGCCAGGAGCTGGGGCAGATCAACCCCGACCGGTTCACCTACACGGACGACGTCGACAAGCCGATCGCGGCACTGACCGGCCAGCTGAAGTCGGTGACCGAAGCGATGCGCGTGGCCGACACCGATGTCCTGACCGGGCGGCTGCGCGACATCTCGGCCGACTCGTGGGCGCCACACGTGCTGCTCATCGGCCCAGGTGTGCCCGAGAGCGGAGCCGCGCTGGCACACCTGCTGACTGCGCTGGAGCGGCAGCCGTCGCGCAGCGGCGTGGCCGTGGTCATGGCTTCCGGTAGCGACCGGTTGGACGACGTCCGGTGGCAGTTGACGATCGACGACACCGGACTCCTGCGCATCCCCGCGCTGGGGCTCGAGCTGCGCGCCCAGCAACTGCCGGCCGAGGAGGCTGCCCCGCTGGCCCAGATGCTCGCACTGGCTGCCGTCACCGACGACCGTCCCATCCCGCCGGCTCACGGGAACGAGGCGTGGGATCAGAGGGCCGACGCCTGCGGCGGCCTGCGACCCGAGACCGCGGGAGACGAGCCAGCGGCGCGCCCGGTGGGTCCGCTGACCACGACGGTCGACTCGGTTCTGCCGCTGCCAGAACAGGCTTACCTGGACGCGGGCGCGACGACCGAACACGACGTGCGAGCTCTGGCTCCCGCCACGGATGACCATGTCCGCCATCAGGTCGAGAGCGCCGACCCCGGTCTCGACCGAGACCTGGCTGACTGGGCCGACGCATCCTCACCACGACCCAAGCTGACGCTGCTCGGTCCGGTTCAGGTGCGCGCTAAGGGTTCGTTGCCCGAACGCAACCCGCGGCGGCAGTTCTACACGGAGATCGTCGCCTACTTGGCGACTCGGCCCGGGGGCGTAACAAGCGAGCGGTACGCCACCGCGGTCTGGCCCGACGAGCCGGACGTCGTCGGCAAGACCAAGGTGCGGCAGTCGATCTCTGTCGTCCGGGCGTGGCTCGGCACCGACCCGGCGACCGGAGCTGACTACCTGCCCTCGGGGCTCACCGCGGCAGCAGCCGGGCGCTACCGCATCGACCGCATCCTGATCGACGCGGAGCTCTTCCGTCGGCTGCGCGTTCGCGGTGTGGCGCGCGGCGCAGACGGCATTGCTGACTTGCGCGCGGCGCTCGATCTGGTCACTGGCCGACCCTTCGATCTGCCTCCACTGCGTCAAGGGGCGGCCGGTGGTTACAGCTGGTTGGTCGAGGAGAACGCCCGGCTGGACCACGAGTACGCCGCGATGATCGTCGACGTGGCCCACATCGTCGCCACCCACCACCTCGCCGCCGGCGAGCCAGAGCTCGCTGCTGCAGCGGCACAAGTCGCGCTGAAGGCAGGAAGCTTCGAGGACGTGCCGCTGCTCGACCTCGTCGCTGCCTGCGATGCCCGAGGCAACCAAGCCGAGGCCGACGCCTACGTCGCCCGGATCCTGGCCAACCACGACGCCGAGGTAGAAGAAGATCTACCGCCTCGAACGGCCGACCTCTTGTTTCGGCGCCAACGGAGTCGGTCGTAGCGATAATGCGGATGTCGAGGGCTGACTAGGTGCAACGCCGCCGAGAGCCGGCATGATGATGCTCGAGGCACTGAGGTTCCGAGCGTAAACCGGAAGGACACGCCGCTGTACCCGACTAGCGATTCGGCGGACCTGACGCCGGAGCAGGTCGCTCTGCTGGACGAGACCTTCTTCAAGTCAAATCCCAGCTCCTACTGGCGTGCCCGAATCGATGACCTTCTTCGCGAGCCAACGCCGATCGACTACCGCGCAGGGCTCGCTGCTCAGGTGACCGGATACGGCCTTGACGAGCGCATGCTGTCCACGACGCAACCGGCGGAGGATGAACGAGAGTTGCAAAGGGCGCTAGACGCCTTTGCCCTCCGTCACCACCTTGCCGAGTCGCTCGTGCGGATCGTTCACGCCGTCCTCGTCGAGGTGAAGGCGTCGAAGTCCGGGTTCTGGGCGTCGCTGACCGGGAGTCCCTCCCAGGGCTACAACATCGTGGAAGCGCTTCGCGCCTTCCAGGCGCAAGAGGCGATTCCCGCAAGCCTCTTCATGCCCGCCGCAGAGGTTCGGGCTCTACCGTCAGAGCCGCCTTCGAACGTGGCAAACGCTGTCCGCATGCACTGGCGGTGGGTGCAACGTGCCATGCAACTGCTCGTCAGCGAAGGACTCGACACCAACGTAGCCAACAACAAACTGAAACACGGCCTCGCGGTACGCCCGCATGACGAATTGCGGGTCGGCTTCATGACCGACGCCCCGGAGCCCGATGGGAGCGTTCGGCTGTCGGCCATCAGGACCGGTCCGAGCATCATCGATGCAAGGGCAATTGAGTTTCTGCAGCGTCTTCCAACGCGAGAGGAGCACGCCGGGTCCTGGGAGGTGACCACCCTCAACCTCCGAGCTGCGCCGCTCATTGCTGAAGCACTGATGCTTTCCACCGTATGGTCCTCAGTGTTCGCCACGGCGGCAGCGGAACGACTTGTGGGACCAGCTGAAGCAAGGCCTCGGCATCCCGGACTTGTCCTCGGACCTCCGCCGGAGGCAATCAACCATGAGGTCATTGGCTACCGACAGGCCCTAACAAAATCACATAAAAGCGGCGCGTCACGCGGACTAGTCGTCGAAACCCCTGAGGGCATAGTTGAACTCACCCAGACGGGGCCGGGGACGAGTGCCACCATCGTCGACGACTGATCTCGCCGCGACAGACCTGTCGCTTCCTCGAGGCGTTTGCGGCGCTCGACGCCAAGCTCGCCCTCGCCCTCGCCGGGTGCGGTGGTGTGGGGGCGAGGGCTAAACGGACTTTTCCCTGGATGGGGGTGAGGCGAGCTCGATCGTGGTCGCGGGATGGCTGGGAGCTTGCGTGGACGATTGAGTGCTGCCGCACTTCCGTGGCCGAGATCGACCCAGGGGAATGCAGATTCGCCGCACCGGCGCCCTCGCCGCTCACGCTGTCCCCTTGCGGAAGTGACAGTCCGTCGACGCCGGCTGAGGTCGCGTCGTCGTTCACCGAACCTGCCGGTCCGGACGCCGAGCTGTGCATCGCCCTCCCGCGGACCTTGTCGTGCCAAAAGCGCTCGACGCGACGGCCGGCTTCGCTCTGCGAACCGGCGCCGGGGGCCACGCGCCGGAGGGACGATGCCTGGACACATGAGAGCTGACGGAGTTCGGGCTGGCCACCTACGTGACGACGGCCCCGCAGCGCCGGTGATCGGGTCGACCACGCTCCCGCGGACCAGTTAATAGCGGACGCGGTCACGCGCCGACAGGATGCCGAAATCCGGTGACCGCGACAGGTCCTCAGAGGCCCGTCGAGTTGGTGGCACTCACACGAGCAGGCCCAGCGCCACCTGGACGAGGACGAGAGCGGCGACGACGAAGACCAGCCAGGCGAACCACCGCTTGAGCCGTGCGACGTCCAGCCCGGACCCGAGCCGCCCGGCGATCAGGGCTGCGACGACGGCTGCTGCGGTGAACCCGAGGGTGATCGGTGCGTCGATGGGGGCGTCCCCGGCGTGGGCGGCGAAGCCCGCGGCGCTGTTGACGGCCACGATCACCAGTGAGGTGCCGATCGCGGTGGTCATCGGCAGCCCGAGGACGATCACGAGGACCGGGATAATCAGGAAGCCGCCGCCGACGCCCAGCAGGCCGGTGAGGAACCCGACGACCAGGCCGCCGGCGAGCGTGCGCGGCAGGCAGCGCCGCCAGTTCACGGTGCCGTGGTCGGTCGCGCAGGCGGCGCCGGTGGTGGGCTTGTCCTGCAGCATCCGCACCCCGGCGGCGATCATCAGGGCGGCGAACAGCGCGAGGACGACGTCCTCGGGGAGCAGCCGGTTGGCCGCGGCCCCGGCGAACGCCGTCGCAGCCCCGGCCGCCCCGAAGACGAGCGCGATCCGCCAGGCGATCTGACCGGCGCGCAGCCTGGGGAGCAGTGCGACGACGGCGGTGATGCCGACGACCAGCAGCGACGTGGCCACGGCCTGGGGCAGCGGCTGACCGACGACGAAGACCAGGGCGGGCACGGCCAGGATCGAGCCACCCCCGCCGAGCAGTCCGACGAGGGCGCCGATGACCAGGCCGAGGCCGATCGCTGCGGCGATCACCGGGTGGTGGCGCTGCCCAGCACCTGCAGCACGTCGTCCAGCCGCGCCGGGGCCTCACCCCGGTTGTAGGGCAGCGCGGACAACGCCGCGCCCATCGCGCAGGTGTCGGTGACCGCGGCGACCGTCAGGCCGGCGCCGATGCCACCGGCCAGGAAGCGCACCCGGGGGAACCGGATCGAGGCCAGCACGCTGCTGGCCACGACGGCGCCGGCGAGCAGGCGGACCTGGCGCTCCAGGGCCCAGCGCTGCCGGCCTCGGCGCACCGTCTGGCCGTCGGCGGTGTGGGCGTTCATGCCGCCGTCCAGCACCGAGAGCTGGTCGGCGCCGGCTGCGCTCAGCGCGTCGTGCGCGGTGCGGGCTCGGGAGCCGGCCTGGCAGACCAGCACGACCGGGCCCGCCAGCGCGGCGGCCAGGGCGCCGGCGTGCTCCTGCACCAGTGGCAGCGGCACGTTGACCGCGCCCGGGATGTGCGCGGTCTCGTACTCCGCGGGGGTGCGGACGTCGACCAGCAGCGCGTCGGTGCCGGCGGCCTCGGCGGGGGCGATCAGGGTGGGGGAGCTCATGGGGTGTCGTCTTCCTCGGTTCGGGGGTGTGGCGTCGTCGGTGCGGAGAGGGCGTGGGTCATGAGCGGGTGATCAGCCGCCGCCAGCGGCCCGGGGGACTGGGGGTGGCGGCGTGACCGGGGCAGCGCTGGGCGGTGGGCACCCCACGCATGACCTGGTCGACGTGCTGACCGCAGCCGGTCCAGGTGGGTTTTCCGCAGGTGCGGCAGGTGGTGGCTCGACACATGTCAGGCGCCTCAGCGCGTGACGGGCTGGGCGTGCAGCCCGACGGCGGCCGACCCGGCGTCCGGGTCGCCGTAGCCGCGGTCGACGAGCACCGGACGACGTCCGGCCCGGGCCAGCAGGGACGCAGCGATCGAGGCGCGGTAGCCCGAGCCGCAGTAGACCCAGACCTCGCCGGCGGGCAGTTCGTCGATCCGGTTGCGCAGCTCGTGGATCGGCAGGTGAAGCGACCCGCGCACCCCGCCGCTGACTCGCTCATCGTCGCGGCGGGCGTCGAGCACGACGGTGTCGGGGTGCTCGGCCAGCTGGGCGGCGAGGCCGGCGAAGTCGGTCACCGGGTAGGAGGCGGGCTGCTGGTCGGTGACGAGCTCTTCGGGGGTACCGACCGCCTTGCCGGCGAGCCGGTCCACGCCGATGCGGACCAGCTCGCGGCGGGCCTCGGCGACCTGCTGCTCGTCCTCGCCGATCAGGGTCAGCGGGGCGTCCCAGTCGTAGAGCCAGCCCAGGTAGGTGAGGAAGGAGGCGCTCAGCTCGAAGTTCAGCGCACCGGGCAGGTGGCCCGCCGCGAACGCCGTCCGGCTGCGGAGGTCCACGACCCACTCGCCGGCCGCGAGCCGGGTGGCCAGCTCCTGTGCGTCGACGGCTCGGGGGGTCGAGAGGTCCACCGGCGCCGGGCCGGCGGCGTTGATGGGCCCCATGTGCGCGTAGTAGGCCGGGTAGGCGCCGAGGCCGGCGATCAGCTCGTCGACGAAGGTCTGCTCGTCCTGGGTCAGCGCCGGGTTCACCGACCGCTGCTCGGCGATCGTGGAGGACGTGCCGCTGGTCGGGGTGGCTGCGCAGAAGCTGCCGAACCCGTGGCTGGGGAACACCGCGGTGCCCGCCGGGAGCTCAGCGGCCAGCCGGCGCACCGAGTGGAACTGGGCGTGGGTGAGCGTGTCGGTGTGCTGGGAACCGAGCAGGTCGGTGCGCCCGGTCGAGCCGTAGAGCATGGAGCCACCGGTGAAGACGGCCTGCACCTCGCCGTCCGCGCCGGCCAGGGCGTAGGAGACGTGGTGGTGGGTGTGCCCGGGGGTGTGCAGCACGGTGATCCGCAGCGGCCCGGCCGCGTGCACGTCACCGTCCGCGGCCGGGACGCGCTCGTAGGCGACGTCGTCCCCGGCCGGGACGAGGTAGGCCGCCCCGGTGACCCGGGCCAGCTCCAGCCCGCCGGTCACGTAGTCGTTGTGCACGTGGGTCTCGAGCACGTGGGTGACGGTGACGCCGCGCTCGGCGGCGAGGGCCTGGACCCGGTCGATGTCGCGCTGCGGGTCGATGACGATGCCGGTACCGGCCTCGCTGACCAGGTAGCTGCGGTCGCCCAGGCCGGTGGTCTCGATGACGTCGATCTGCATGGCTGTCTCCTTCATACGGTACCCGGTAGGGGTACTGGGACGTCCTGGTTGGAATGGTTCCGGGCCGGGCTCAGACCGTGGGGCGGCCGGCCTGGGTCCAGGCGTTCATGCCGCCGGCCATGTTGCTGACGGGGAAGCCGGCAGTGGCGAGGAACTCGGCAGCCTGCTGGCTGCGTCGGCCGCTCTGGCACACCGTGATGACCGGGGTCGCCGGGTCGAGCTCCCCGGTGCGGGTGGCCAGCTGACCGAGCGGGATGGCGGTGCTGCCGGCGATCGCGCCGGTGGCGACCTCGTCGGGCTCGCGGACGTCGACGATGCGCGCGCCGGTCGTGCCGGCGGCGACCTGGACGGGGGTGAGCTGGGGGATGGTCATGTGCTCCTCCTCGAGGTGGTGGGGACGGGTCAGGCCAGAGAGAGCAGCAGCTTCTCCAGCTGCTCCAGGTCGACCTCGCGGTCCTCCGGGGCGGAGTTGGCCGAGCAGTACCGCATGCCGGTGCCGACGACGGCGAAGCTCGCCTTGTTCAAGGCCTTGGAGGCCGCGGCCAGCTGGGTGACGACGGCGGCACAGTCGCGGCCGTCCTCGATCATCCGCACGACGCCGCCGATCTGCCCCTGGACGCGGTTCAGTCGCTTGACGACGTCGGCGAGCTCGCCCTGGGGGATGTCCATACCCGAGACGGTACATACCCCCCCGGGTATGCGCAACCGGGCTGGAGTGGAGCGCGTGCCGTGCACGCCACCCGCCGTCAGCTCGGGGTGCGCGTCGATGGCGGGCGAGGCTCGTGCTCACACAGCGGTCGGGGCAGCGGTCGACCCTGTGGCGGACCGGTGCAGCAGCAGCGCCACTCCGCTGAGCAGGGAGACCGCAGCGGTGACGACGAGCAGAGTCCCCAGTCCGAGGCCGGGGACCACCGCACCGGCGAGGGCGGGCGCTGCGACCGAGCTGACGGCCCCCACGACCAGGCAGCCCGTGAACGCCGCGCCTGCGCGGTCGGGCACCAGCTCGGCGGTCCAGACCGCGAGCACCGCCGACCCGGTCATGTACCCCACGCCGAAGATGCACGCCGAGGCCGCCGTAGCGAGCAGGGAGTCGCTGGCCAGCCCGAGGAGTACCAGCGCCGCAGCCACCGTCACGAGGCACAGCGCGGCGACCCTGGCACTGCCGAGGCGCTGAGCAACGGCCCCGGTCGCCACGCCTACCACGCCGGTGAGGCCGATGGCCGCGTAGAGGGCCGGGACGGCTGCCGCCGGGAGGTCGCCCTGCTGGAGGACGTCCGCGGCGTAGGTGAAGTAGATGACGACGACCGCGAAGTAGGCGACGGAGTAGGCGCCTGGAACTCTCAGCGCTCTCGCCAGCGAGGAGGCGCCGCGCCGTCCGTCCGGGCGTGGGACCGGCGTGGTCCGGGGCACCAGGCGGAGGTTCACGACGGCCGCGGCCACGGTGGCGAGGGCGATGCCGCCCCAGACCAGTCGCCACGACCCGAGTGCGGACAGGGCGGCCAGGCCGCCCAGCGCGACCAGTCCGCCGCTGGTGCCGGTCGTGATGATCGCCAACGCTCTCGGCTGCTGCCGTTGGGCCACCGATCGCGTGACGATGTCGGAGTAGGGCGCCCAGACCCAGCCGCCCGCGCTGCCGGCCAGGACGGCACCGCCGGCGAGCAACCAGGGGGACTGCGCGACCGTCACGGTCACCGCCCCCAGGGCACCGCAGGCACCGCCCGTGGTCGTCGGCGCGCGGGAGCCGCGGCGAGCGGCGAGCGGTCCCGCGAGGAGCAGGCCCGCCAGGTAGCCGGCGAAGGTCGCGCTGGCCACGAGGCCGAGCACCAACTCGGAGAGCCCCAGCTCCTGCCGGATGCTGGGTAGCGTCAGACCGTAGGCGTACCGCGCCATGCCGAAGGCGACCCCGACGACCATCGCCCCGGCCAGGCCGACCCGGCCGCCCGCGGAGAGTGTCATGCGATCCCTCCTACCCGGCGGCATGCGCTGAAGGCGCTGCCTGCCCCGGCGAGATCGGCGTCTTGATGCACCCAGCCCTGCTGTCAGCCGTGCACTACGGCGAGAGGACCGGAGAGCTGCTCTTGCCGGGCGCCCGAGTCAGCCGCAACCAGTTGCAGCGGATGCCCCCGGGGGTATGCTTGACGGAGCTGCAGCGGCCACCCGGGAGGCGTCCTCCTACCTGCCGATCGCTGGGCATGGGTCGTCGCCGTCCGTCGGGACGCTCCCGGTCGAAACATCACGGGCCCGGGCGGAAGCGCGGAAACGCGGAGATGCGCGCGGCAGGCCATTCCAGACAGGAGATCGATGTGAGCTGGCAGGACGCGACAGCTGGGGTCGGCGGTCTGGTGGGGGTGGGCAGTGGATGGACCAGTACCACTGCGTGGCTGATGGTCGGTGCCGTCGCCGCCGTCCTCGCCCTCATCGCCTGGTGGATCACCGGCCCCTCTCGGGGGCGGCGGCGCGGTCGAGGAGGAGAACTGGCGCTGCGGCGGTACGACCTGCGCGGACATCCGCGATCCGGCCGTCCCACCCGCCCGGGTGGCCGGCCGGCCAACGGTCGCGGACCGCCGCGCGCCCGAACCGACGATGCAAGCCACGAGACGAAGGAGAGCTGAAGATGGGGACTGGAATGGGAATGGGCATGGGCATGGGCATGGGCTGGATGTGGCTGGTCGGGCTCCTCGTGTTGCTCGGCGTGGTCCTCCTGGTCGTCCTGGCGGTCCGAGCGGTCGGCGGCGGCATCACCCGTGGGGTCGGCAGCGGTGACGCCACCGCTCGGCCGCCCGCGCGCAGCCGGGCCCGTGAACTGCTGGATGCCCGCTATGCCCGCGGAGAACTGTCCAGCGACGAGTACCGGGAGCGCCTGCAGACCCTGGAGGAGCACGCGTAGCGCAGCTGATCACCCGACGCAGGGCTCCCTCCGTGCTCGCGGTCTGGACCGCCGAGCTGGTGCGTCAGTCCTCGCGGGGTCCGGTCGGCATCGCCAACGTCACCCAGTCGTGCATGCCCCCGCGGTAGTAGGCCAGGGCATCCGCCGAGTACCCGACCTCCAGGAGCTGGCGGATGGCATCAGGTGACTGCGGGCACTGGGGTCCGTTGCAGAACAGGATCGACAGCCGTCCGGGGTTCAGCTCACTGCGTCGCTCGAGTACCTGGTCGTGGGGGAGGAGCACCGAGTCGGGGATCGTGCGGCCGCCGAACGACCCGGCCGTGCGACAGTCGATGAGCGCGGCTCCCTGCCCGACCAGCTCGATCAGTTCCAGCTCGCCGACGGTGCGGACCCCGGGCGCCGCTTCCAGGCCCTGGATCTCGCCCCAGGCGGTGTCCACTGCCACGACATCGGGCTCGCCGTCGACGGGCCACGGCACGCTCCGTGGCGGTTGCTGTCGGGTGCGTTCCTGCCGTCGCATCTCTCGCTGGTCCATGAGCGGAGTCCCCTCGCCGACGTCTGGGAGTCAGGCTGCCAGAAGGACGAAGAGCACGCGGGGTGAGCCGCGGACGACCGGCGTCTCCTCGGGTCAGGCGAGGGAGAGGAAGAGCTTCTCGAGCCGGGCACGGTCGAGGGCAGCGGTGCCGTCCGCCCCGGCGGTGATGCACTGCTCGAGGCCGGTGGCGATGATGGCGAACCCGGCTTTGTCCAACGCCCGGGACACGGCGGCCAGCTGCGTGACGACGTCCTCGCAGTCACGCCCCGCTTCGAGCATGCGGATCACCCCCGCGAGCTGGCCCTCAGCGCGCCGGAGCCGCTTGATGACGTCGCCGACGACCTGGGCGTTCTCCAGCTGCATGTCCTCATCCTCTCCCGTCCGCCGACGTGATACCCCTGCGGGTACAGCTGGGTAGAGCTCCGCGCGGTGCGTGGTCATTCCTGGGCGCACCGCGCGGCCGTTCAGGTCAGGTCGCGGCGGGCGCGGGAGGCGCGGGGTGCGGGGGAGGCGGAGCGGGCCCCGCGGCACGAACCTCGGACAGGTTCTCATCGCCTTGCCCACGCTGAGGAGCACGATCAGGGTCGGCAGTCGCGCGCTCTTCGAGCACTCTTGGACCAGCAGGAGCGCGCCATGGCAGGACGAACCAGCTGAGGAGGCCCGCCGTAGGGCCTCGGTCGGGGTGCGGTCGTCGAACCGGGCGCCGAGCAGGCTCCCTCTCTGATCTCATAACCCGGGGGGTGCGAGTAGCTGGACCGCAGCGGTGGGCGAGGCATCCCCCCGGGGGTATGTTGGGGTCGGTTCTTGGGGACGGAACCGGGCGAGAACTCTGGTGCGAGGCGGCACCCGGGCAGGGGGAGGACCGCCTTCACGGGTGCGCCAGCGAGGCCGTCGTACCGTCGTGTGGGGGAGGTGGTCTCGGTGGCACGGCTCTGGGCGGCGCTGTTGCTGTTGGCCGCTGTCTTCGCCATGCACGGGGTGCAGTGCGTGGCCGCGGGCTCGGCCCCGGAGCACGGGTTCACATCGCCCGGTGAGGCTGCCTCGGTCGGCGTGCCAGTAGCGTCCGTCCATGTGGGCCCTGTCGCCGATGCGATGCCCGACCACGGGCACGGTGCCGCCACACAAATGGCAGACGCCGACGGTGCCACCGGGTCCAGCGGCCTGCCGGCCCCGTGGCACGACGCGCACGTCCTGGCGGTGTGCCTCGCCGTCCTGCTCGCGGGGCTGATGGCTCTCAGGGCCGTGGTGCTCCGCCGAGGCGTGGCGGTCCCGCCCGTCCGCGGCTCGCCCACACCGTCCCGCTGGCCCACCGGGTGGTCCAGGCAGCCCCGACCACCCACTCTCTCCGCTCTCTGTCTCCTGCGGATCTAGGCCGAAGCAGCTGCACCCCGACAGCTTCCGCTGTCCCGGGGTTCTGCCCGCATGCCCACATCCCTCAGACAGGAGACCCAGCATGACCCGCACCAGCATTCGCCTCGTCCGCCTCACCGGTGGGCTGATGGCCGCCGTCGTCGTCCTCGCCGGCTGCTCGGACACCGAGCAGACCTCCGCCACCAGCAGCACCGTGACCGATGACAGCTCCGCTGAACAGGGCGCGGAGTTCAACGACACGGATGTCGCTTTCGCCCAGGGGATGATCCCGCACCACGAGGGCGCGCTCATGATGTCCGCGGTCGCCATCGACCGCGCTTCCGATCCCCGGGTCGCGGACCTGGCCGAGCGGATCGAAGCAGGTCAGGACCCCGAGATCGACCTCATGACCGACTGGCTCGAGGAGTGGGGCCAACCGCTCCAGGAGTCCGGCTCCATGGGGGGCATGGACCACGGGTCCGGGGACACCGGCGGCATGGACGGCGGCATGGACGGCGGCATGGACGGCGGCATGGACGGCGGCATGGACGGCGGCATGGGCGGCGGCATGGGCATGGGCATGGAGGAGATGCCTGCCGCCGGCCGGGACTTCGACCGCATGTGGCTCGACGCCATGATCGAGCACCACGAGGGCGCCGTCGAGATGGCGCAGGCCGAGATCGAGGACGGCCGCAACGCCGAGGCCGTCGAACTGGCGGGAGCGATCAGCGAGACCCAGACACAGGAGATCGAGGAGATGCGGCAGTTGCTCACCGAACTGGGTGACTGATCCGTGCCCGGTGGGGCGCGGTGCCGGCCAGGCACCGCGCCTCACCCCTCCCACCCGGCGACCCAGGGGGCGGCTGCCCTCGGATCGCCCTCCCGCACTCATCGCACCGCACACCACGCACGAGGAGCACAGCCGTGACACCACCTGCCCAGGCCCCCGCCGTTCCGGGCTCACGCCGACGCCGGGCTGTGGTGGTCGCCCTGCTGCCCGCCGCCGTCCTGCTGGGGGCGTGCGCATCGGAGGCCCCGCAGCAGAGAGCGACTTCCTCGGCACCTGCACCGTCGCCCGCGTCCGCGCTCGCGGACATCAGCCACGTGCACGGAGTGGGGGTGGACCCAGCTGACGGCTCTCTCTTCCTCGCCACGCACGAGGGCCTCTTCCAGCTGACCGATGGGGGAGGGGCCGCGCTGGTCAGTCCGGTCATGGACCTGATGGGGTTCTCGGTCGCCGGGCCCGGGCACTTCCTCGCTTCCGGTCACCCGGGCCTGGAGGTCGACCTCCCCCAGCCGATGGGCCTGATCGAGTCGACGGACAGTGGTCGGACCTGGAGCCCGGTGTCCCGGCAGGGTCAGTCGGACTTCCACGCCCTCACCACGAGTTCTGTCGGCGTGCTCGGCTACGACGGCGATCTGCTCCGCAGTGGCGACGGTCAGGACTGGGAGCAGCTCAGCATCCCGAGCGAGCCGCACAGCCTGACCACCTCATCCGACGGGCAGCTGGTCCTCGCGACGACCGCGCAGGGCCTGTTGCGCTCCGCGGACGCCGGCAGCACCTGGTCCGCGGTGGACGGCGCCCCGCTGCTCCAGGTGGTCGACTGGGCAGACGACGGCATGGACGTCGCCGGGGTGGATCCGTCCGGGGCGGTCTGGACCAGCAGTGACGGCGGCATCTCCTGGACCGCGGGTGCTGCACTGGGCTCCGAGCCGCAGGCGGTGGCGGTCTCATCCGCACCAGGGGGGCTTCGGGTCACCGTGGTGACCACGGCAGCCGTGCTCGAGTCCTCTGACGGAGGTCGGACCTTCGACGCGCTCCTGGAGCCGTAGCGCACGCGTTGTGCCCTGGCGAAAGCAATCCGGTGGCGAGAAGTCACACCGGAGCCGGACTCGGCGAGACAAGTGGCGGATCAAGGTGTCCAGCCGATGGGGGCACCCTCACTCGGCGCCTCACGGACGCCGGCGCGGGGGACGACAGCTGCCGCGCGGGGGACCCGGTGGTGACCGGCGAGGGCCCGTGGGACTGCACAGACGGCGGGCGCAGCAACACGGCCGTCTTGGCGCGCTGCCGTCCGCCCCGGTCGCCTGGGCAGGCGGATCGGCGGGCGGGTGCCGAGACAGTGTTCGGCCGCGTCAGATGGCCCGGGCACCGGGGTGGAGGTGTCTCGGTGCGGTCAGTCGTCGCCATCACCGGTCGTGCCGCGGGACAGCTCGACCAGCTGACGAAGACAGTGGTGCCGCAGAGGTTCGGGGAAGCCGTCCGGGAGTCGGTAGAGGGCCACTCGCCCTGACTGTCGCCGCTCGACGAGCCCGGCGCTGTGCAGCAATTGCAGTCCGTAGCCGGCCTGCTCCTCCGTGACGTTCAGCGTCAGGGCCAGATCACCAGCACACATACTCTCGGTGCGGTCGAGAGCGTGCAGGAGCCTGGTGCGGACAGGTTCGGCAAGCAGGCTCAACAAAGCCGTCATCCGTTCGGCGTCGGCAGCTGAGGGAGTGCGTGCTCGAGCGGCGTCGATCCGTTGCTGATCCACGGGGTGGGCGTCTGCGGTCTCATTCACGGCCGCCCCTTACCCAGCGAACAGGCATTCGACCGACTGCAGGGACTGCGGCGGCGTCGCGCCCAGCGTGGCCATTGACCCGTTGGACTGGCGGGGGCCTCGCGTCGACCGCGGCCGCCGTCTCCCTGCTCAATCGTCACAAGAGCCGACCTCGGCGCAGGTCACCCCGCGGGCTCACGCGGGTCCCACGTACGTCACCCCGGCGGGGGGACGTCACCGTGAACGTCTCTTCGGAGCGTGGACGGCATCGCACTGATGCCGGAGGCGCCACAGATGTTCCACGACCCCACGATCGTCGGCAGTTGGCCGGCGCTCGCCGCCCGACTCGACGCCAACGCCGCCCTGCCTCGCTGGGCAGAGTTCGAACCCGCACTCGTCGGTCTCGCCGCCGTCGCCGACCTCGTAGAGGTCTGCTCCAAGTCGAGTGAGCACAAGCGAAGCAACGCCGTCCTGGCCGCACTCGTCCGGCTGGCTGCAGTCGACGGCGGGCGCGACGACGATGCGCTCGCGCTGCTGCTGCACCTGCTGAGCGGGCTGGTCTGGACGATGGTCCGGCAGCTGCGCGACCTGAGCCCGGACATCGTCGCCGTGGTGGTCGGCGAGCTCACCTGCCAGATCCGGCGCTACCCGTGGCATCGCCGCCCGCGTGCGGTGGCTGCGAACCTGCGGGCCGACACCCGTCGCGCGGTGCTCGCCGAGTTTCGACCGCGGGATCGTCGCCACCCTGAGCGAGGCGAGTTCCTCACCGTCGATGGTGACGTCACCCGGTTGATCCCCGCCGACCCATGGGACGGTGCCGAGGACCTCGACATCGCCGACTTGCTGCAGTGGGCGGTCCGGTCCGGGGTGGACGCCGCGGACCTGGAGCTGCTGGTCGCGACCGAGTGCGGCCGTGACCTTCAGCAGGGCGGCGACTCCAAGGTCGCCGCTGAGTACGGCATCTCCACCCGCACGCTTTACCGCCGGCGGAACCGCACCATCGCCGCTCTGCGCACCGTCGCCCGGGACTACCTGGCGGCGGTCGCGTGAGCACCCCACTGGCTTCCTTCGAGAGCGTGGCGTCGAGCGAGGGCATCCGCGCGGGTCACCCTGCCGAGGGCCGCCGCCTACTGGCCGTCGCCGAGGTCCAGCAAGCCCTGCGGGAACTGCGATCAAGGCAGGCTGTTCGCCTCGTCGACGTCGGGGGTGACACGGCCTCCGAGCCTCGAAAGAGCCGGGGTGACAGGACACCGGGGAGGCACCGGGCCGGGGGTGACAGCGACCTGCCGACCGGCTGGATCACCGTGTTGGCGGGGCACGCTGGCGCGGGGGCATCCACGGTGGCGTTGGCGATCAGCGACGCTGCTGCAGTAACCGGTCGATCAGCGCACCTGATCGACAACGCCCACCCCGCCCGTTCTGGCCTGGGTGCCGCTGCGTCGGCGGAGCTGGGGATCGACGACACCGGGACATGGCGCCGGGGCCTCCGATCCACCGTCACCATCAGCCGCCGTGCAACGGACGCGATGCCGAGCCGCTGGCCGGTGCCGGCCGGCCACCACGCGGGGGTGACAGTCCTCGACGTCGGGCTGGACGCCGACGGCCGGGCCAGCCGGACCGTCGACCGCGCATGCACCGTCGTCGTCTGTCGGCCGACCGTTCCCGGCGTGCGCCTGACCGAGGCACTCCTCGATCAGCTGCGGGACCAGGTCGTCGTCATCGCTGCCGTCGGTGCCCGTCGATGGCCCGGTGAGGTCGCTGCCAGCTCGGGGCCTCGGCTGCGTGCTCTGCGCCTTGCCGGACAGGTCGTCGCCGTTCCGCTGGAGCGGCGACTCGAGGTCACCGGCCTCACCGGCCAGCCACTGCCCTCGTCGATCCAGGCGGCCGGCCGGGCGCTGCTCGCACTGCTGTCTTCCCGGCGCCCCGGGGTCGCGCTGACGTCAGTCACGACCACCAGTCCGGGACTTTTCCCAGGAGCATCCCGATGACCGCCCGACTTGCAGATTCGTTGTTGGCCGCCGGCGTCTGCCCGGCCGCACCACCTGGCATGCAGGTCTACGCCGATCAGATCCAGTCCTGGGTGAAGTGGGGCGTCCTGGCCGTTCTGGGGATCTGCTTCTTCGCCAGCGTCGGAATGCTGATCTGGGGGCGGGTCACCCACCATCCCCGGGGCGCCCGGCTCGGGATGGACGGGATCCTGATCTGCCTGGTCGGCGCGATCCTCTACGTCGTCGGGTACGTCATCGTCCTGTCGATCGTCGGGACCGGCTGCTGATGGTCCGCCATCGGAGCGGCCGTGAGCCGCACGCCTCCCCGTGGTCACGGCGCAAGATGCTGATCCTGCTGGTGGCAGCAGGCATCGCAGTTGCAGTCCTCGCAGCAGGTGCGGTCCTGACCGTGGTGCATGCAGTACGACCGGCATCCGGGTCTGCTGACTCCGCTTCTGCAAGCGACGCGGTCGGATCCGGACCTGCGTCGACCACAGTGCCGACCGACCGAGTGGCGGTCGAGGACGCACTGGCCGCCAGGCCGATGCCGGTCGTCCCAGAGTCGGCTTCCCGCCCCGGGCCTCTCTCGGACCGCGATCCGGGCGCGCCCATCCTGCTTCCGTCGGCGACCAGCACTGGGCCGGCCGGCGTGCCGACGGGCTTCCCTCACACCCCGGAAGGCGCGCTGGCGCAGCTGGCCGCGATCGACCGGGTCGCCCTCCAGTCCGCCTCGTTGGCCGGCGCTCGTGCCGTGATCAGTGCCTGGGCCATGCCCGGCGGTCCGACGACCACGAGCTGGTCCGGTGTGCGCGCGGTCGTTCGCCTCCTCGATGCCGCAGGCCTGTCCGGGGGTGGCTCGACGCAATTCGCCGTCGTGCTGACGCCGCTGATGGGTCTGATCAAGGGCAGTGTCGGATCGGACTTCGTCGTCCCCTGCATCGACTTCCAACTCGCCGTCACGCTGCAGCGCACTGCCCGGGGGGCGGTGGCGGATTGCCAGCGAATGGTCTGGCGGACCGACCGGTGGGTGATCGGGCCGGGCGCGGAACCGGCCACGCCACCGTCGGTGTGGCCCGGCACCGATGTCGCCTTCAGCGTCGGCTACCGGGACCTGCGACATGGGTGACGACGTCCTGGCCGTCGACCTCAATCCCCTGAACTGGCTGGGGGACGCTGCCTCCGCCGCGGTCACGGATGTCTGGACAGCAGCGATGGTCAGCATCTGGTCGGCGGGGCTCTGGCTGCTCACCCTGGCTTTCGAGGTCATCGATGCCTTCACCACGCCGGACGTCTCTGCGGACGGGCCGATGGGCGCGGTGCTGCCGACGACGCTGTGGCTTGGTGCCTCGGTCGCAGCGACCATGATGTTCGTCCAGCTGACCATGGCGCTGATCCGTCGCGACGGACAGTCTCTCGGCCGGGTACTGCTCGGTATCGGCCAGTTCGGTCTCGTGTGGGTCGGCTACCTAGGGGTGGCCGCCGGCCTGGTCGCGGCCGCTGCGGGACTGTCCCGCGGCATCCTGCAGGCCATGCTGCAGGTCGACAGCCTGTCGGCGTTCGATCCCGGTAGCTCGTGGCCGCGCGAGGTCGTGGACGCAACGGCGGCCACCGTGCTCGGCCTCTCGTCGCTGCTCCTGCTGATCCCCGCGTCGTTCTTCTACCTGGTTATCTCGCTGGTGCGGGCGGCCGCGCTGATCATCCTGGTCGCCACCGCGCCGATTGCGGCCGCCGGGTTGCTCAACGACAGCACGAAGGCGTGGTTCTGGAAGAGCCTGCGCTGGTTCTTCTCCTGCCTGCTCATCGCGCCGACCGCGGCCCTGGTGCTGGGCATCGGCGTGCAGCTGTCCGCCGGCGTCGTCGCTGGCGCGGGTGACTCCACCGCACAGGCCGCAGGAGCTGCGGTGATCGGCGCGATCATGGTGGCGATCGGTGCGCTGTGTCCGCTCGTGCTCTTCCGGCTGCTGGCCTTCGTGGATCCGGGGACCGCGTCGGGCTCGGCCCTACGGCAGTCGTGGGGCGATGCCGGCGGACTGTCCGGGGTCCTGTCCGGCGGCAAGCAGGCGTCGGGTAGCGGTGCCGCTGCGCAGAGCGGTGGCGATGGACGTTCGCAGGGGGAGGCGGCCGCCGAAGCGCAGTCAGCGAGCCGGCTCGGGTCGATGCTCGGGACGGTCGGCTCGGCGGTGGGCGCCAGCACGGTCGCGGCGGCTTCGGTTGCCCACCGGGCCGTCGACATCGCCTCGGACGTACTCGGCTCGACAGGCGTCGGACACCCCGGCCACAGCCTGACGCCGACCGGTCAGCGCAGCAGCCGACGCGCGAGCGGGAGCGGTCAGGCGGGCACTCCTGGCTCCACCACCGGCTCTGGTGGGGGTGCTGAAACTCCCGAGGGCTCGACCGATGGCGGCGGAGGTGCCCTTCCCAATTCTCCGCGAGCACCATCGCCGTCGGGTGGGGGGCCTGGGATCCCCGCCGAGCCACCGGCCCGGAGCGGAGGCCTGGCGAACTGGGCGAAGGCCGAGCCGGCCGTAGGCGCCGCGGCTCCCGAGGCTGCTGCGGTGGTGGCGCTGTGACCGGGTCAGCCGGACCGGTCCGCTACGGGTCGTGGTCGAAGGACAAGCCGGGCTGGTTCGGTGGGCTCAGCGCTCGGGCCTGGATCGGCGTGGCGCTGGCCGGTCTGCCCATGCTGCTGGCTGCCGGTGCGAATCGATGGCTGCTGGCACTGGCCTGGGCGCCGGCCTGGGCTGTCCTGGCCGTGCTGCTGGCCGTTCCCGTCCGGGGCCGGTCCACGTTCCGCTGGGCGCTGGACTCCCTGCTCCGCGGGGTCGGGGGCGCGCTGGGGTGGACCGACTGGCAGTCCCGAGCTGCCGCTGGCACCGCCGCCGACCTGGACGACGCCGACCTGCCCGGCGTCCTGTCGGGGATCCGGACCCACGACGGTCCGCCCTTCGGTCCACTGCTCGCGCGCCCGGCCGTCATCGCCGATCACCGGGAGCGGACCTGGGCCGTGGTGGCTCGGATCGCCCACCCGGGGATCGGGATGTCCGAGACCACCGCTCGCACGCGGATGGGCATCGGACTGGCCGAGCTGCTGGAGGGCGCGGCCACCACCGAGCTGGTGTCGGTCGTCGCCCTGCAGGTCCGGACACTGCCCGACGACGGCGCCGAACGCGCTGCTTGGCAACAGACCCATCTGCGACCTGAGGCTCCGCCGCTGGCGCGTGCGGTCACCGCGGAGCTCGCGGCCGTGATGACCCAGGCCGGAGTGCGGCACGAGGCCTTCGTGACGGTGGTCGTGCCGGAACGGCGGATCCACCGCCAGGCCAGGGAAGCCGGCGGCGGCGTCGACGGGCGTGCTCGCGTGCTCTACGGCGTGATGAGCGAGATCGAGGCCCGGCTGGTCGGGCCGGTCGGTTGCACGAGCGTGACCTGGCTGGACTCTCCGGGGCTCGCGTCGGCCATCCGCACCGGTTTCGCCCCGGGTGACCGCGCCGGGTTGGCGACCGCCGAGCTGGCCGTGAGCACCGACTCGCGCATCGCTGCGGTACTGCCGATGGCCGCTGCGGGGCCGACCGCAGCGCCTCCGCCGGAACGGCGTCACTACGTGCACGACGCCTGGCACTCGGCGACCTGCACCGTCCTGCTGCCCGACAAGGGTGCGGTCATGGGTGCCCTCGCGCCGGTCCTCACCCCGACGACGGCGGGGGAGCGGCGGTGCGCCACGGTGTTCTTCGAACCGATCAGCTCCACCCGGGCGGACCGGATGGTCGGCAACGAGTCGATGAGCTCCGAGCTGGCGACCGAGATCCGACGTCGCGGTGGGTTCAGAGACCGGGCGGCACATCGTCGGGACGCGGCCCGGGTCGAGGGCCAGGACGTGCGGCTGGCCCAGGGCAACGCGCTCGTCCGCGTGGCCGTCGCCGTGTCGGTGACCGTCCCGACCTCGTGGTCCATCACCGACTACGGCCGTCGGCTGGAGGCCAGCGTCACCGGTAGCGGGTTCAAGCCGTTGCGGCTCGACCTGGCCCAGGACTCCGCTTTCGCTGCTGCCTGCATCCCGCTGGGGATCGGGTTGCCCCGGCGGCGAGGTGCCCAGTGAGCAGCCGGCGCATCGGTCGGCAGCGGCAGAGCACCCGGGGCAGGGGAGTGGCGCACCTCGTCTCCGACTTCGGTCACGAACTCCCGCCGTTGCTCTCGCCACCGGCACGCCCAGCCGACGTCGACCCCTTCGACACGCTGGTCGGCCGACGCGGTCGGACCGGCCAGGCCGCCGGCTGGGCGGCGGTGCCTGCACCGCTGGCCGTCTACCGGATGACCTCGGAGCAGGTGGGCGGGGTCTGGCCGCTGATCGCCGGTGACGGGCTGCCGCCGGGCGGCGCACTCCTGGGCATCGACTACCTCTCCGGCGGCGCCTTCTCCGCTGATCCGATCGGCTGGACGCTCAGCAGCGTCGCCGGCGTCACCAACCCGAACATGATCTTCTTCGGGGCTCCCGGCCGGGGGAAGTCCGGGACGGTCAAGATGTTCGCCCTCCGGCAGATGGCCTACGGCTACCGCACGCTGGTGCTCGGCGACGTCAAGGACGAGTACGAGCCGCTCTGCCGGGCCCTGCAGGTCCGGCCGCATGCGGTCGGTCACGGCCTCCCTGCGCGGATCAACCCGCTGGACTTCGGGCCACTGGGCAACGACTGGACCCGGCTGCCCCGGGCGGAAGCACGGCGCCGCGCAGCCATGGTCTTCTCCCGATGGCTGCTGCTCATCCGAGGCCTCGTCGGCTCGCAGCACGTGCCGTTCGGCCCGACCGCAGAGACCGCTGTCGGGCAGGTCCTCCGCGACCTGACCGGCTACGCCGACGGCGCCGACCGGATGCGCGAGGTGACCATCCCTCAGCTCTGGCAGGCGCTGCGCGCGCCCAGCGACGAACTCGTCGACGCGTGCCGCTACGCCACCCGCCAGCACTTCCTGGACGAGACCCGGCCGTTGCGCGACGCACTCGGAGCCCTGGTCACTGGTCATCTGGCCGGCCTGTTCGACGCGCCGACCACCGTTTCGGTGGACTGGCGCGCACCGATCCAGTCGCTGTCCCTGTCCCGGCTGGACCCACTGGGTGACGAGGCCGTCGGCGTGGCGCTCACCTGCCTGAACTCCTGGGGCCGGGCGATGACCCAGCTGGCCGAGCCTGGAGATCTGCGGATCGTCATCCGTGACGAGTGCTGGAAGCAGATGCGGCTGGGCACCGATGCGGTCAAGTCTCTGGACGCCGACCTGCGCCTGTCCCGCAACGACGGGTGCATCCAGGTCGTCATCGCACACAAGCCCTCGGACATGTGGGACTGCTGCACGAGTAGGTGACATCTGATCTGTGGTGCCGAGAGGTGCCGCTGGAAGGATGTTCACCGTGCCCAAGCCCTACCCCAAGGAGTTCCGCGACGACGTCGTGAACGTCGCCCGCAACCGTGAGCCGGGCCAGCACCTGAAGCAGATCGCTGCCGACTTCGGGATCAGCGAGTCCTGTCTGACGAACTGGATGAAGGCCGCTGACGTCGAAGACGGCGTCAAGCCCGGGACCACGGCGGCGGAGAACGCGGACCTGCGCGAGGCCCGCAAGCGGATCCGGTTGCTCGAGCAGGAGAACGAGGTCCTGCGCCGCGCGGCGGCCTACCTGTCGCAGGCGAATCTGCCGGGAAAATGATCTACCCGCTCGTCCGTGAGCTCGCCGTCGACGGGATCGCCGTGACGGTGACGTGCCGGGTTCTCAAGATCGCCCGCCAGCCCTACTACCGGTGGCTGGCCGACCCGGTCACCACCAGCGACCTCACCCAGGCGCACCGGGCCAATGCGCTGTTCGACGCCCACCGGGACGATCCGGAGTTCGGCTACCGCCTGCTCGTCGACGAGGCCGCCGCGAACGGTCAGCCGATGACTGCCCGGACCGCCTGGGCGATCTGCTCGACCAACGGCTGGTGGAGCGCGTTCGGTAAGCCTCGCCGGGGCAAGGGCGGCCGTCCCGGCCCGCCGGTGCACGACGACCGGGTCAACCGGGTGTTCACCGCCGAGGCGCCCAACGCCGTGTGGTTGACCGACATCACCGAACACCGCACCGCCGAGGGCAAGCTCTACCTGTGCGCGATCAAGGACGTGCACTCCAACCGGATCGTCGGCTACTCCATCGACTCCCGGATGAAGTCCCGGCTCGCGGTCACCGCGCTGGACAACGCCGTCGCCCGGCGCCATGCCGACGGCGCTGACGTGGCCGGCTGCATCGTGCATTCCGACCGCGGATCCCAATTCCGCAGCCGGAAATTCGTGCGCGCCCTCAACCGGCATCAGCTGTCCGGCTCGATGGGCAGAGTCGGCGCGGCCGGCGACAACGCGGCCATGGAATCGTTCTTCGCCCTGCTCCAGAAGAACGTGCTCGACCGCCGCCACTGGCGCACCCAGCAAGAGCTGCGGATCGCGATCGTCACCTGGATCGAACGCACCTACCACCGCCGGCGGCGTCAGGACGCCCTCGGTCGACTCACGCCCATCGAGTACGAGACCATCGTCCCCACACTGGCCGCTCAGGCTGCCTGACCCAACCTGTCACCTGGTCGTGCAGCAGTCCCTGTTGACCGTCGGCGATGAGGGCAGCCAGGCGGTGGCCATCGCCAAGGACCTGCTGCATCTCTGCGCCACCAAGGTGCTGCTCGGCCAGGACGAGCAGATCGGGGACGAGCTCTCCGAACTGCTCGGTCTCAGCCCGATGGCCGAGCAGATCGTCACCGACTGGGCTGCCGCGGCCAGGGGCCGAGCGCTCTGGCTGGTCGGCGGCCATGTGGCGAAGGTGCAGACCGTCCGGACGTCGTTGGACGTCGCCCTGACCGACACCAACGACGCCCTGGAGACACCGGCATGACCGGGACGGCGGAACGCATGGCGGGCGCCTGGCTGTGGAAGGCCGCCGTCCCGCTCGCGCTGCCAGTGCTGGCAGCGCTCACTCTCCTGATCCCGCTGGCCGTCCTCGCCGCCGCGGCCACACCGACGGCATCGGCGTCGTCAGCCTGCTCGTCAGCCGGCACCGGCGCCACCGTCGCGGGCATCGAGCTGGACGCCGTCCAGATGGGCCAAGCGCAGACCATCGTCACCGTCGGCGCGGTCCGCGGCTTGGACTCGTACGCGGCCACCGTGGCGCTGGCGACCGCCTGGCAGGAATCCCGGCTGCGGATGCTGGCCAACGACGGCAGCAGCCCTGACCTCACGCCCGAGCAGGCCGCGGAGACCGCCACGAGCCTGACCCATCCGCACGACGGGCTCGGCTCGGACCACGACAGCGTCAACACGTTCCAGCAGCGCTGGATCGCCGGCTGGGGAACCGTCGCCCAGCTGATGGACCCCGTCTACGCCGCCGACGCCTTCTACTCCCGGCTCGTCGATGTGCCGGACTGGGAGGCCATCCCGCTGACCCGGGCCGCGCAGGCCGTGCAGGTCTCGGCCTACGGGGATGCCTATGCCCGCGGGGAGACGCTCGCCCGGCAACTCACTGCGATGTTGTGGCCCGCCGCCCAGGGGGCGGCTGCGGATCCGGCCGGGGCGGTAGCCAGCGTCTGCCCCGCCCTGCCGGTGCCGGCCGGCGGCTGGGCCCGACCCACCACGGGGCAGCTGACCTCCGGGTTCGGGCTCCGCTGGGGCAGCCAGCACGCCGGCGTCGACTTCGCCGGACCCCGCGACACCCCCGTCTACGCCGCCGCGGCCGGCACCGTGATCACCGCTGCCTGCACCAGTACCTACTGCGACCGCGACGGCAGCCTCCACCTCGAGGGCTACGGCAACCTCGTCGAGCTCGACCACGGCGCTGGGGTCACCACCCGCTACGCCCATCTCTCCGGCTACACCGTCGCTCCGGGGCGGCAGGTTCCCGCGGGTGCGCTGCTCGGTTTCCAGGGCGCCACTGGCAACAGCACCGGTGTCCACCTGCACTTCGAGGTCCGCGTCCATGGCGCACCCGTCGATCCCGTCCCCTGGCTGGCAGACCGCGGCGTCGACCTGCCAGCCACCGCCACCGCCGGTTGACCGGCAGAGAGGGCAACCAGGAATGAACGTCAACATGCACCGCCGACGGAGGGCCGGCGAGTGACGACACCGTCCCGACGCCGCGAACCACAGCCGATCGGCCGGGGATGGGAGCTGGCCGTCGCTGCGGTCGGCGGTGGCTTGATCGCGGTAGGGCTGGCGGCCATGACCGGGTTCGGGCTTGCTTCGGCGTTGTGGGGCGGTGGCTGGGTCTGGCCGGACGGCACCGATATGGCCAGCCGCGTCCTCGGCGGGCTCCTGAGCGGAGATCCCGGCCGTGGCCTGTCCCCGGATCAGCTGGGGAAGGTCGCCGGGCCCATCCCGGTGTACGCGTGTGTTGCCGCCGCCGAGCTCGTCCTGCTGACCGCCGCGGTGATTACCGCGGTCTTGGGCGCCCGCTACCGGCGTCCCAGCGACGCCCGCAGCGGCATGGCCACTCGCGGGGAGGCCGAGGAAGCCCTCGGGCTGCGCCAGCTTCGCGCTGGGCGAGCGGTCATCCGCCCGGATCGCTACCCGTCCAGAAGCGGCTGGGAGCGGCTTGGTCATCTCCTGTCCACAGGCGGCGACGCGATCCGCAGTCGTGCCCACAGATCCGTCCAGAGCACCAGTTCCCGGTCGCTCTCCCGAGCACCGTCGACCCAGACATCACCCACGCCCGCTCCGAAGGAGATCCCTCGATGACCAAGAACGACGACGGCTTGGACGCCGATCTACTGGCCGCCCGCTCGGAGGCCTCAGCGCTGTTCGCCGCCGCTGCCCGCAACGACCAGGCGGGGGTGACGGCGCAGCTGCACTGCCTCGCCGCTGCCACTGCCCTTCGTGCGCCCAGCGGACCGGTTCCCGCGACGGCCGACGCGGCCGACCCGGACCGGCTCGTCGAACAGGCGTTGCACATCCTCGGTGAGCTGGAGCCCGAAGACTTCGCGCACCCCGATGTCCTCGCCGCAGCGCGGCACGGTCGCCGGGCACTGCGGGCACGGCGCTGATGGCCACTTCGCTCGGGCAGCTCCTCGACGCCCTGGCCGACACCGCGCAGTCCACTGAGCCCACCGCTGCCGCCCGCGCCGATGCGGGTACCGCGTTGGGAGAGCTGGGCCGGGCGCTGGCACAGCTGCGCCGCGACGGCGTGTCCCCAGCCATCGGTGACCGACGGGAGCACCAGGTCGCCGCGCTGGCCGCCGCCTGCACCGAGCTGGCCGCTCGTGCGCCTGCGACCGAACAGACCCTGGCCGGGCTGGCGGCTGCTGCGGCCGACACCCTCGCCGTCCTCCACGACCACAGCACCGTCGCCTCACGATGGGCTGCGGCCACGGCGGTGGCCGAGACCGTCACGCCGCTGGTCCAGGTGCTGGCCGGGACACTGACCGCCGGCCCGGCGGCCCAGTGGCTCGCCGAGGTAGAGCGGCAGTCCGTGCTGGTCCAGCAGACCGCGGCACTGCAGCCGCCTTCCCGAGCGGACAGCGCCATCCTCGACCGACCGTTGGCTGGGCCCGCGGTCCCGGCGAGCTCGGACCCTGCTCTCGTCGTCCCCGACGCGGTCGCCGTGCTGCTGCGCGCCACGGGCAGCGCGGCGGAGTCCCCGTCGGTGGCGGAGGTGCTCGCGTACACGCTTGCCGCCGAGACGCTCAGCGATGCCGCGCAGCGGCTCCACTCGGCGGCCGAGCCGGGAGCCGGGCAGGCGGCCGCACTTGCCTGGCGGGCCGTTCGAGCCGCCTTGCGCCCCTACGACGACGGCAGCCGGCGGCCGCACCACGATGCACCGCCGGCTGTGCACGCGGCTCTGCGTCTGCACGCCTCGCTCAACCGTCCGGGCTCGGACCCGGCGCTCCGAGCAGAGCCGTTGCGTGCGGCCGTCGCGGCGGCTGCCCAGCACCTGCCGACCTTGGCGACCCAGCTGATGTACCGCACGGTCCGGTCGTGGGCGGACACCGGTGCCCTGGTGGCCTACGCCCGTGACGTGCCGCCGCGGGAGGAGCGGGTGGCCGCCTACCTGCGGGGCTACCAGCTCGGCGGACTCGTCCGGGTGGACGCCGTGGACCTGCAGCCGGTGGCTGGGTCGCTGCACAACGCCCGGCTGCTTTCGCTCGCGGTGGCTGCCCGGGCCGCCGAGAGCGGGCGCCCAGGCGCCGACTTCCCGCGGCGGGCGCTGGCCGCCAATCAGGCGGTGCTGGACCAGCCGCAGACGGCGGCCGCACTGGAGGTGGCGAGGCGTGAGGCCGGTCGGCAGCTGCAGTTGGCGCGTGGACGGACGCCCGGCCCCACCCGGGCTCGCTGATCATGAGGAGTCATATGTCCCGGTTCGAGCCCACCGACGTCGGCTGGCGGCTGGGTCGTTCCTCGCTGCCCCGAGGCGTCGAGCTGTGGTGCCGGTACGACCGCACCACCGGCGTGTACGGCGAGCAGGGCTCCGGCAAGACCTTGGACCTGTTGGCCCCGGCGCTGCTGGCTCACCGCGGCGCAGGTCTGGCGACGCTGACGAAAATCGACGACCTGCTGCTGACCGCTGGACGACGTCAGCACCCCGTCCAGCCCGGCGGGCCGCCCCGTCCGATCGCGGTGCTCGACCCGTTCGGTGCTGCGCCGGGGATCCCGGAGCTGGTGTGGGATCCGATCGCCGGCTGCGTCGATCCGCAGATCGCCGAACGACGGGCGAAGGCGTTCTCCGCCGGCACGGTCACCGGTTCGGTCACCGGCGGCCGGCAGGACAACGCTGCACGGTTCTACGCAGCCGAGACGGCGAAGGTGTTGCAGGGCTTCCTGCACGCCGCGGCCCTCACCGGTCGCACCCTGGACCACGTCCTGGAATGGGTCGCCAACCCGGTCGCCGCCGAGCAGCCAGCAGAGATCCTGCAGCAGCACCCGCACGCCGCCCGCTTCTGGGACGGGCTGCTCGCCGGCGCGCTGCACGGCAGCCCGGACACCGTCGGCAACACCGTCACCACCGTCCAGCAGGCGATGGCGCTGTTCTTCCAACCGGACATCCGCGCCCGCTGCGTGCCGTCGCCTGGCCGGCCGGCGACCGACCTGGTCGACCTGATCAGTCGTCAGGGAACCGTGTATCTGCTCGGTCGCGACGATCCGTACGCCTCGGCGGCGCCGCTGATGACCGCCGTCGCCGAGTACGTCCTGGACACGGCGCTGCAGGTCGCCAACACCTCGCCGCAGGGGCGCATGACGCCCTGCTTCCTGGCCTGCCTCGACGAGCTGCCCTCGACCACGCCGTTGCCCACTTTGCGGGTGCGGATGGCCAACGAACGCGCCCTCGGCCTGTCGTTCATCTACGCCGCGCAGACCTGGAAGCAGATGGTCGTCTCCTACGGGGAGGACGAGGCCCGCTCTCTGCTCGGGCTCACCAACACCTTGGTCGTCTTCGGCGGGGGCAAGGACGTGCACTTCTACCGGGAGCTGTCCGATCTCATGGACGACGTGCGGATCAGTCGGCAGACCGTCACCGACGGCCCCGGTGGCGTCGGCACGTCGCGCTCGGGGGAGAACGTGCGGGTGCTGCGGCCCGGGGACATCAGGCGGGTGCCGGAGCGGCACGCGCTCGTCATCGCCGGGACGGCGCCACCCATCCTGGCCAGGCTGCGGCGCTGCCTCGACGGCAAGGACGGACAGCGGCTCAAGACCGAGCTGGAGGTCGCCCGCGCGCACGTCAGCCGCGCCCGCGCTGACGTGGTGGACGTCCAGGAGCGCACTGCCGCAGCCCTGAGCTACGCCCGCGACCACCGGCTGACTGCTCGGCCGGACGACGTCTCTGTTGGGCCGTCCACCGCGTTGCGCGGGGAGTGGCCGCAGTGATCGTCCTACCGTTCCCGCCTCCGCCGGTTGGCGTACTGGTCGCACTGGAGCTGCTGCAGGACGTGCGCCGCCGAGAGTCCGGGCAGCCAGCCCCGGTCGGCGTCGTGGCCGACATGGAACGCCCGTGGGAACCGGCCGGGTGCAACAGCGAGCTCAGCGCATCGGTGTGGAACTGGTGCGACGACGTCGCCGTTTGGATCAACCACGAGTACGCCTGGCGGCCAGCGCACATGATCCCGGCCTGCTGGCGGCAGCATCCGCACATCGCCCGAGAGCTGCCGGTGTTGGCGGTGCTGCGCTGGCAGGCGGAGAGCGCGGCCGCTCCTGAGCTGGTCGAGGAGTGGAACCGCTACGCCTTTCCGCTGTTCTGCGACCGGATGGTCGAACGCCTCGGCGAAAGCACGTGCCGCACGGGGCGGCACCAGAGCTGGCCGGCGGAGAGCCGCTATGTCGCCATGCTCGACGTCCTCGCTCGCTGACGAGGCACGAGCTCGCCGGGCACAGGCGTCGGGACAAAGACGAAGCCCCGGCGACATGGCCAGAGGCCAGCGGTCCACCGGGGCTTTCAGGATCAATGTACGTCAGGATGGAGATCGATGACAGCGCCGACTCCGCCGGACTCAGCGCCTGTCCTGCCACCGGCCGGCGACTGGGTGGAGACCTGGCTGAGTGCGCCGCGCTTCGCGGTCTACTTGGCCGCTGCTGAGTCGGACCGCAGTCGCGCCTTGGCGCTCTACGAGTGGAACGCCCAGATCAGCGCGGCTCTGCTGCACGACCTGGCGCACGTGGAGGTCGGTCTGCGCAACGCCTACGACCGCGCACTGTCTGCTCGCTGGCCCGGGCCGCCGCACTGGACGCTGGCCGGCGAGAGGGTCTTCGCTCCGGTCTACCGCACCCGGGGTCGACGCCGCGTCGACGTCAACGAGAAACCTCGGGACAACCTGCGCCACGCGGTCATCAACGCCGGTGGTCCGGCGGCGCGGCCAGGGAAGGTCGTAGCCGAGCTGATGTTCGGCTTCTGGCGCTACCTCAGCTCCGCTGCGCACGAGAAGGCGCTGTGGGTGCCCGCCCTCCATCGAGCCTTCCCCCGAGGCACCGACCGCGCCATCCACGTCGACGGGCCGGTGGGCCGTCTGCACACGCTGCGCAATCGCGTGGCCCATCACGAACCGCTGTTGACCACCGACATAGTGGGCCGGTTTGCCGACTTGGTCGGCCTGGCCGACCGACTCGAGCCACAACTGGGGCAGCACCTGCGTGTTGCCAGCAACGTCCCCGGGCTACTGGCCATCCGGCCGTAGGCCCCCCCGGGCGGAGGGCGTCTGCCCGGGTCAGTAGGTACCCGATCGGCTCCGACCGTCGATTGCCGGTCTCCGCCTAGTGCCGTGACAGCCAAACCGGCGCTCTGAAGGCGGCTTCAGGGACACCTGACCAAACTCCTGATCAGGTGTGCGCGTTGATCGTTACGACGTGCGTCGTTGGCGAAGCGCCTGCACGAGGCTGTACCCCGACGCTGCCAACAGCAGGCCGTTGGCAGCAACGCCAAGCCACCGCTCTCGAGCGACGGTGATGATTAGGAACGTCGCCCACACGACAACAAGAGCGACCAGAACGGGCACCGGCAACTGCCATCGCGGCGTCTGCTCAGGCTCCCTCATCGCCAGCCCCCTGGGGGCCGACAGCGGCGTCGTCCGGCGGCTGCAGGGTCCTCCGACGGCACTGAGTCACGCCAATGGCAAGACCGAGTGCTCCCACGGAAAGCAAGCACAGAACGCCCAAGATGATCGGTACTGCGGCGCTAGGCACCTTCGCCAACCCATACAGGATCGAAGCGACGCCAATTGCGGCACCGGCCACCATGAACACGAGCAGGCGTCCCGCTCCTGCCACGTGCCTGCCCGAACTGTCCTTCACATACCCCTCCTGCCGACCGCCCAGCACCATGGTGTTGGACCGTAAGGCCACCAGGGGCGGGCGCCAAGCGCGGCCCACGCCCAGGTGTCCCTTAGTGGGCCGCTCAGGGACACCAGCGCCAGCTCTCCCAGAGGGCGGCCTCAGAGACAGCGCACACTGCGCGGTCAGACCAACTCACTGTGGGCCTTGCTCATCGGTTGACCGCTGGAGGGCCTCGGCGCGCCTTCCTCGCCCGAGATACAGGGTGCGGAAGTTCCATGCCTCGATGGCGACGATGCCCACGGTCCAGACCACGAGGAAGACCTTGCCCTCGCCGGTAGACCCGGTGCCCACTTGCATCCAGCCAAACCAGATAAGGACCGCCGCTACGGGAAGGCTGGCGAGCCACGTGGCCCGGCTGAAGCGACTACCGGGGCGCATCCACTTCGGCCGCACCCTCACCCACATCGATCCGGCCTCTCGCCATCGCTGCACCCAAGATCACTCGTACCAGCGGGACACTTCCAGCCGAGCGACCATCTGCGCCATGAGCAGCGACGTCCCCGTAACCCGCGCGGGTGTCCCTGAGTGGGACGCTCAGGGTGAAGGTGGCAGCCGCGGCACTAGCCACGTCATCACCGTCGTTGCCCCGGCGTAGCCCAAGCCGGGCGCCGTGTGCCTAGGGCAGCGCGTTGCGCTGCTCGAAGGGTGGTAGCGGGCATCTCGGCGCTCTCTTCCGTTGTAGACGGCCGCGTAGCACCTGACAAGGTCGCCCCATCCGGGCCGACTGTCGTGTTCGCCGTACCCGTCTCTTGCCGTCCCCTGGCGGCCCCGGCGCGGCGCTGGTCCGCGTCGAAGACCTCCGACATTGCGATGTCCGGTGCGATGTTGGTGCGGACCACCAGGTGCGTCAGGTGTGCCGGCCAGCTGGTGGTCGGAGTTGCGGCGATGACTTCTGCTGCGTGACGGGTCGCGAGCACCTGACCCTCGACGGTGTCCAGCCGCTCGGTGTAGGCGTCGACACGTGCGTCGATGAGCGCGCTGGCCAGGCTAGGTGAGTCCGCGAGGGCTCGACGCAGAACGTCGGCGCCGGCCGTCTCCAGCAACTCGGCTGGGGGAGCTTGACCCGGTTCTCCGGACACGTTCGGTTCGGTGATCATGCCGCGGTGAGTGCGGCGGTGTGAAGGGCTTCGAACTCTGCGGGGCTGCGGTAGCCGAGGCCGGAGTGGCGTCGTCGGGGGTTGTAGAAGCCTTCGATCCACTCGAAGATCGCCGAGCCCAGTTCGGCTCTGGTCGACCACTGGCGGCGGTCCAGGAGCTCGCGCTGCATGGTCGACCAGAAGCTCTCCATCATGGTGTTGTCCACGCTGGAGGCGACTCGGCCCATCGAGCCCAGCAGCCCGGCCGAGCGGAGCCGGTGCCCGAAGATCCAACTGGTGTACTGCGATCCGCGGTCGCTGTGCACGATCGCGCCGGGTGCTGGCCGGCGGCGCCAGCGGGCCATCTCCAGGGCGTCGACGACCAGCTCAGAGCGCATGTGGTCAGCGATCGACCAGCCGACGATGGTCCGGCTGAACACGTCGAGCACGGCGGCGCAGTAGACCTTTCCCTCGGCCGTGGGGTGTTCGGTGATGTCGGTGGCCCACAGCCGGTCCGGTGCGTCAGCGGCGAACCGGCGCTGCACCAGGTCCTCGTGCGGTGCCGGCAGGGGTCCGGTGCGGCGGTGCTTGCGCCGGTGGCAGACCCCGACCAGCCCAGCGGTGCGCATCAGCCGGGCGACCCGCTTGCGCCCGCACGCCAGCCCGAGACCGAGACGGAGTTCGGCGTGCACCCGAGGCGCCCCATAGGTGGCGCGAGAGCTGACGTGCACCTCGCGGATCGTCGTGGTCAGCGACGCGTCGGCGACTGCCCGGAGCGATGGTGGGCGGCCGTTCCACTCGTAGAAGCCTGAGCGGGAGACCCGCAGAATCCGGCAGGTCACCGTCACGGGGAAGCCGTCGGCGGCGAGCTCACGAACCAGCCGGAACGCTATTTTGGGTCCGGGAGCACCTCGCGGGCGAAGTAGGCAGAGGCCCGCTTGAGGATCTCGATCTCCATCTTCGCGACCCGCAGCTCCCGGCGCAGGCGCACCAGCTCGGCCCTCTCATCGCTGGTCGTGCCCTCGACCCGGCCGGCGTCGACGTCATCGAGCTTCATCCACCGCCGCAGGCAGGACTCCGCGATCCCCAGATCATGGGCGATCTCAGCGATCGGCTTCTCCCGCTGGCGGGCCAGCTCCACGGCACGGCGACGGAACTCCAGCGGCTTGGCTGCAGGCATCCAGGACTCCTCTCCCAGGCGATTCTCGCCTCAGGTCAGGTGTCCGGGAAACCGGGTCAAGCTCCGGGTCCTTACCGCTCGGGACGGTGAGGTGGCGCGGGTCGGCACCTTGTGCGGTGAGCCGCCAATAGATGCGGTGGGCAGCGAGCTGCCCGGCGCGATCGGCGTCGGTGGCCACGATGATTTGCGCTCGGCCGTCGCCGATCAAAGGGCGCAGTCGTTCGGCCTGCGCGTCGGTGAATGCGGTCCCCAGTGGAGCGATGCCGACGAACTCGCCATCGCTGGCAAGGGCAACGGCCAACGCGTCGAGGGGGCCTTCGACCAGGACTGGCGTCGCGCCGCGTGCCACGGCCGCCGCGCCCTCGGTGAGGCCGTACAGCTCATTGCCCTTGGTGAACAGGTCGGTCTCGGCGGTGTTGAGGTACTTCGGCACGGCACGACTGTCATGGGCGGGGTTGCGGCGGCCGATCCAGCCGTGGATCTCGTCGCCGTCCCGGATGGCGAAAACGACCCGGTCGCGGAAGCGGTCGATGACGCGACCGGTGGAGTCGTGGCTCCCGAGGCCAGCGGCCACGATCTCGTCATCGCTGGCACCCAGGCCGCGGAGATGGTCGGTCAGGCCGGTCCAGCCGGCGGGTGCGTAGCCGATGGTGAACCGCTCGACGTCGAGGAGGTTGGTGCCGAGCCGATCGGTCAGGTAGGCCGGTGCCCAGGAGCCCTGATACTCAGCTGTGAAGAAGGCCGCGGCCTGCTGGTTGAGCTCGAGGAGCCGTTCCCGGGCGACCCCTGATGGGCCGACCTCATCGCAGGGTTCAGTTGCCGGGGGCTCGACGGGGTCGGCGTCAAGCAGTTCGGGTGCGGGCTCAGTGTCATCTGGCTCGGTGAGGCCGACCATCCAGTCCACACCACGTGCGTCGTCCGAGGCCGAGGCATAGGCGAGGTTGGCCAGCGCGGCTGTACCCGCGCCGGGGGTGGGGTCAGTGAGCAGGCCGATCCGCCACAGCAAGGCGGTGGCCAGTTCGTGGGGGAGCAGCGCCTCGTCGTCCGGCTGTCCGGCGCGCAGCAGGTCGTACGCGGTGGACAGCAAGTGCGCTGCCTGCCAGCCGCCGTCCCCGCCCCGGCGGACGGCAGCGACCAAGGCAGGCCAGTGGGGGTCGGCGACCACGCGATCGGCGGCTGCGCTCCCGAGGACGGCGGAGAGGTCGAACGTCCAGTCCGGGCCCAGCGCCTTCGCGGATGCGTCGTCGGCGGCCAGCACAGCGGGGGAGAGGTGGCGGGTCAGCCGCCACCAGAGCGCGGCCGCTGGCTGTTCGTCCGGGAGGGCACGGCTGGTCGTCGTCCGGACGAGCGCTGCAACGTCGATGCCGGCGCGCTCGGCGGTGCTGAGGTGCTCGGCCAGGACGGGCCAGTAGGGGTCGGCGGCGATCCGGGCGTCGATGGGGTCGACCAACGGCGTCCACCGCGCGGTGACAGTGTCGGGATCGCCCAGCAGACGGGCGACGCGGGCGTCGAGCCTGCGCTGGGCTCGGGCATCAGCGGCTGCGGGGAGGACCGGACCGGTGGGGCGGCGGTCGCCGTCCTCGATGCCGTGGGCGGCGCGCCAGACGGCGAGGTCGGCAACCAAGGCAGGGTCGTGGTCGAGCAGCCGGCGTGCCCAGAGCGGTGCGCTGGCCGGCGTCCAGCTGCCGGCGTGGGTGACCACGTCTGAAGCGAGTGCAGCGACCTTGCGGGCGCGGTCGTCGAGGTAAGGGCCCCATGCGAGGTCGGCGCGCAGCGGATCGGGGACGGTCGGGAGCCAGGGGAGTGGGCCGACGCCAGTCGAGTGGTGGCCGGTGGGATCGATGCGCCAGTCCAGAACGGCCGCGACATCACGTGCGTCGTCCAGCCCGCGTGGTGAGGCCAGCGCTTCCCGCAGCACGTCGGCGGGGTCGCGGCCGGCGACGGCGTAGAGGGCCAGGTGCGCACGGAGCACGGGGTAGGCGTCCCGCGTGGTCAGTCCGGGCACTGCTGCGTCGGCGGCCGTGTCGATGGCGGCGAGCCCGGCCGAGCCGAGTCGTTCCTCGGCGGCGACGGTGACTGCGTGGTGGTAGCGGCCGGCACTGGCGTGGAGCTGCTTCGCCGGATCGTCCAGCTCCCGGACCGTGCTGGTGGCCGAGGTCGGGGCGTCGTCCCGAGCCAGGACTCGGCTGAGGACGTCGACGGCGGTGGGCGGCAACAGCGCATCCCGGGTGATCAGGCTGTGCGGGTCGCCGTCACCGGTGATGGGGAGGAAGACATGGTTGGCGTGGCGGCCACGGGTGAGGGCCACGTAGAGCAGCTGGCGGGACTCCGTGCCGGTGGTGATGGCGTAGCAGCTGTCGGCGGTGACGCCCTGGGCGCCGTGCACGGTGGTGGCGTAGCCGAGGGTGACGTGCTCGCGCACGTAGTCGGCCGGGAGGGTGACGTGCCGTCCGGTGCGGCGATGGACCACCTCGAGGGCGCCGGAGGCATGGACCTCAGCGACGGTCCACCGGTCGCCGTTCTTCACCCATTCCGTGGCACCGATCGGGATGGTCCGCTCGTTGCGGCGGGTGATCACCGCATCGCCTGCCGAGGCGCGCGCTGAGTCGGCCAGTGCGACGTCGGGACCGGTATGGCCGGTTGTCCGAGCCAGCCGCTCGTCGCGGGCCCGGTTGTTCAGCTCGGCGACCAGCTCACGGGTGGGCGCCAGCATGATGGCGTCGCGGCCGGCGGCCCGGTCTGTCGCCCAGGCGGTGTAGGCGCCGTCGG
This sequence comes from Modestobacter marinus, assembly GCF_011758655.1. NCBI lineage: Bacteria > Bacillati > Actinomycetota > Actinomycetes > Geodermatophilales > Geodermatophilaceae > Modestobacter > Modestobacter marinus. The sequence continues at coordinate 519,890 of NZ_JAAMPA010000002.1, read as the reverse complement.
TGACGGTGGCGAGATCGCCGACGTGCACCCGGCCGTGGTCGACGTAGTAGGCCAGCGCTGCTAGGTCCCCGTCGCGCAGGGCCAGCGAGGCGGCGCCCTCGGCGTGGTTCGGTGCGCCGGTGTCCGGGTCGGTGAAGCGGACCACCTGGGTCAGGCTCACCGCGCCGTGGCTGGCGGCGAGGTCGCGCAGCAGCCCACCGGCGCCGATGGCGGCCAGCTGTCGGTCATCGCCGACCAGCCGCACGGATCCACCGGCCTCGACGACGAAGTCGACCATCCGGGCCAGGTCGGGGGTGCTGGCCATGCCGGCTTCGTCGACGACGACGAGCGTGTTCGGGCCGATCGACGTCACCCAGGTCGGGACGTCGGCTCCACTGGTGACCGCGTGAACCAGCTTGGCGAGGGTGTCGGTGTCGGTGCCGAGCTGCTCGCGCAGGACCGCGCTCGCTGCAGCGGAGGGCGCCAGGCCCACGACGGTGCCGCCGCCCGACTGCCATGCTGCGGCGAGCGTGCGCAGCGCGGTGGTCTTGCCGGTGCCCGCTGGCGCCAGCGCGAGCTGCACCCGTGCTCCGGACGTTGCCAGTTCGTGGACCAGCTGCACCTGACCCGGGCTGAGCTCCACCCCGTTGGCGGCCGACTCGAGCAGCGCCAGATCAACGGATGCAGCCGGGGTGACACGTCCGTCTCGCCGGCCGGCGGCCGCGAGCACGGTTCGTTCGGCGGTAACGACCTCGCTCGAGGTGTAGCGCGCCGAGCCGGCCACGGTGAACACGGACGTGCCGTCGGAGCGGCGCAGCGCGACAGGTTCCTTGATCGCTTCCTGCACGCCCAGCCGGATCGACAGCCGGGGTGACAAGGCCGCGGCAACGATCGCGTCGACGGCACGGTCGACGTCGGGGAGCGTGATCCCGGCGGCGCGGGTCCGCCGCTCAGCTTCGGCGCGGACATGGCTCTCCTGCCAAGTCGCCCGGGCGCTCGCCACCCCCGACACCAGTGCCGCGGCAGTCTCGGTGACCCACGCGTCCGTCGCTCGTTGCGCCCTGCGAGGAGAGTGCCCGCGGAGGACGCCGTCGAGGTAACGCCTCAGCCGATCGTCCCCACCGAGCACGGCCAGGGCTTCGGTCCGCCAGCTGGCTCGCTGCTGGGCATACGAGCGTGGCTCGTGCTTGGCCTGGCGTGTCTCCAGGTTGGCCTGCTGGGCCAGTGACACGGACTCCTTCATCGTTGGTGGCCGGCCGTGGTCCGCTTGGAACTGTGCGGACAGCACTGCCCGTCGGGCGTCGATGGCGGTGCGCCGCGATGACCAGAACCGGGGGAGTGGCCCGTCGACTCCGACGATCTCCCGTACCGGGCGCTTGCCGGCCTCGGTGCCGGGACGGTCGGCGAAGCGCACGCCGAGACGTTCGATCAAGAGCGCCTCCAGCCGGGTGTTGTAGCGCTCGGAGGCGGCGACGACGTTCTTGTGGATCGGTCGGCCGTCCAGCGCCAGCCACCGGCCGTCGAGGGTCTGCACCTTGTTGCTGATCGCTACGTGCGTGTGCAGGTCGGGGTCGCCGGCGCGGGAATCGCGGTGGGTGAACGACGCCGCGATCAATCCGCGCACGTCCACCTGGGCCACCCCTTGATGGCCGGTGCGCGTGAAGGCCGCGTGGTCTTCTAACCAGGTCAGGGTGTCGGCGACGGCATCGGCGTGCGACTGCTCGATGACCGCTGCGACCTCGCGGGGAGCGATCGCCCAGAGCGTCGACACGCTCTTCACCGGGCTGAAGGTCAGGTCGTACCCGGCGACCGCCGTAGTGGCCTGCCGGGAGATCCGCGCCAGGTGGCCGGACAGCTCCCGAGCATCGAGCGGAGGACGGCCATAGCTCTCGCCGAACATCGTCCTGGCCAGGGCGGTGCGGATGCGAGCGCGCTCCTCAGCCGGCACCGGGGTGACAGCCGCCAGCCCCCGGGCGGAGTTGTACTCGCGGAACTCGATGGCGCTGCGACGGCGGAACTCGTTCGCCAACTCGAAGACCAGGTACGGCTTGCCCAGACGGCTGGCTCCATCGACCTCCTGCGGAGCCCTGCCCGCCAGCCGAGCGGCCCGCTCGATCTGGTCGGCGTTGGGGTGACGTCCCTGCCCGAACAGCGCCAGCATCTGCGCTTCGGTGACCGTGCTGCCGACCGGAAAATCCGGCACACCGGCAAGGCCGCGGCCCATCCAGATCCCCGGCGCCTCGCCCTTGGCGCTGTAGTACTGCCCGAGGCTCCCGAACTGCTGGTCGGTGGCGTCGTGCGCAGCCACCTGGCGGGTCAGATACGTGTATCCGTCCCCGGCCGTGAGCTTGTGCAGGGTCATCACGAACTGACGCTATGGACGCCTGTCCCGCGCCAAGATCATCCTCGGTGACGCTCCTCTTGTGTCAAGCGGTGCTGAGGGCGGCTTCTCCGGTGGCCACCGGTATTGGCGGGACGAGCCGCAGATGAGCGACCGCGGGTGGCGTCGGATTGATGTGGTGGTAGATCTCGCGGGCGACGTAGCGCTTGAGGCAGCGCATGATGTCGCGCTTGGCCAGGCCTTCGGCGGTGCGGCGGGTGACGTAGTCCCGGGTCGGTTGATGCGATCTCATCCGGACCAACACGATGCGCCAGAGGGCGCTGTTGGCTTGGCGGTCACCGCCCCGGTTGAGCCGGTGGCGGTGGGTGTTGCCGGAGGAGGCCTGCACTGGGGAGGCCCCGCAGAGGGCGGCGAAGGCTTGTTCGCTGACGAGTCGTTCGGGGTTGTCCCCGGCGGCGACCAGGAGGGCGCCGGCGGTGTCGGGACCGATTCCGTGGGCGGCGAGCAGATCGGGGTGGGCGGCGGTGAGGATGGCCTTGAGGTGGGCGTCGAGGCCCTCGATTTCAGCGTCGAGGTGCTGGATGCGGCGGGCCAAGGCGCTCATGGCGTACTTCGCGGCCGCGCCGGTCGTGGTGAGCTCGCCGGGCCGGAAGCGGGCGGCGGTCGCGATGAGCTGGGCGTAGCGCAGCCTCTTGACGGTGTCGCGCAGCTCGTCGGGGGCGGTGTCGGCCAGGGCCTGGAGCTGGAGCAGGGCTTGGGTGCGCTGCTTGATCGCCGAGCGGCGGGCCACCCGTAGCTGGCGGGCCATCTCCACCGGTCCGGTGCCGGTCTTGAACACGGTTCGGGCCCGTCCGGCCACGACGGCGCGGGCGGCTTCCTCGGCGTCGATGGTGTCGGACTTGCCGCGCCTGCGGCGGGCTTGCCGGTTGGGTCGGTCGACCTCGACGACGTGGACGTCGCGGGTGGCCAGCCAGCGGGCAAGTCCACCACCCCAGCAGCCAGTGCCTTCGATGCCGACCGCGGCCAGCTCGCCGTGGGAGCGCAGGAACCGCAGCAGTGCCTTGAACCCGGCCGTGGTGGTGGGGAAGGTGTCGCTGGCCAGGACGCGGCCGAGGGGGTCGCAGACCGCGGCGACGTGGATGTGCTTGTGGGTGTCGACTCCGCCGATCACCGCACCGGGTGGCCATTCGGGGCGCTCGAGGTGGTCGCGGACGTGGCGTTCTGCCAACCTGGACATCGCCGTTCCTCTTCTGCTGCAGGGCGGATGAGAGGTGCGGCACGCACGGCCGGGACGGCGGACAGGACACTGAGTGGGCCTGGTCGCACAAGCTCCTCTGAAGTCACCCCGCCCGACCGGTCGTGCCGCAGACACCGGGGCCGTGACAGCCGACCGGTCACCTTCCAGACAGCCCGCAGGCGTCAGCAAATGTGGGAGTCAGACCGCCCCGGACCCCGGTGCCCTTGGCCCGCAGCCTCCTCGAAACGGGGCGACTGCGGTAGCCCGATCCCATCAGTGCAAGAGGTGTGTCGGTCATGATCTTGTGACGCTATGGGGGCTGGACGGGGCCTCTTGACGCCGCTAGGCGGCATGCGGGGGATGGCGCTGGGATTCAGAACGGCTCGGGCCTTCGCGGCTCAGTCCCGACGCGGACAGCGGTCGGAGCGCAACCGCAGGCTCGCCATTTCTTCACCGACGGTTGAGGTGGTGGTGTCACCACCGGGCCGGGAATGGCGCCTCCTATTGGTGAAGGCACTGGCGACCCGACGACGACCGGGAGCCAGCCATGCCCGATTCCACCGACGACCACGAGTTCGAGTTGCTTACCCATAACTGAAGCGACGGGCCTGCTCCGCGCGCCCGTCGCCACCCCCCGGTACTGGCGACACCCGAGAAGCTTCCGATTCGGGCCACACGGTGAGGCCTGTGGCCGCCCTCGTCTGTGGACAACGACGGTCGTCCACAGAACCCGAACGGGACCGTCCGGGCCAGTGCCCGACAACGACGCTGCCCACATGCGTCGAGAGGAGGAGCGATGGGATGGATGGGCCCGGTCGTGGACGGCCAGGAGCATGAAGGCTGGGTAGTGCCGCTGTTCGCCGACGGCGCGCAAGGCGCCGGCACCAGCAGCGCCCGCGGTGTGCTGATAGCCCGGCGACCCGACGACGGGCCGTCCGACGGCGACCAGGTGCGGCTGATCTACCGCGACGGCTGCGCCGCCGACGGCCTCTGGGAGGACGGCGCGGTCATCTGCGGCGCCGGATTTATGTCTGCCCACGCCAGCGGCCAGGTCCGTCTTGAGGTGATCGAGCAGGTGGAGGAGTGGCGCCCCGATGCTGAGGTCGTCGGCTGGGCCGCTGGCTGCACGTGCGGGTGGCGCGGCACCCCCTGGACTCGCGTACCACTGGAGCTGGCAGACCCGGCGGCGCGGCGGCTCACCGGCACAGACCCATGGGCCGATCTGGAGGCCGCCGACGAGATCCGGGTGATGCAGGAATGGTGCGGGCATATCGCCGGATGGAAGGCCCTGGAGGAGGTGGAACAGGCCGCCGCCAGGGAGGCCGCCGCCGCCCGTGCGCTGGACGAGGCGGTGTGCGGCGCACTCGTGGCCGGGGCCTCGTGGGCCGACATCGGCCGGGTTACCGGCATAACCGGCCGGTCGGCCACCGAGCGGTGGTCGGTCCGTGACTGAGCAGCCGACCGGCCACCCCAGGCGGCGGAGCGACGCCTCCCGGCAGGGCAGCGGACCATGCTCGTCATCGACCTCGACGGCGAGCTACTGGCGCCGCTGCGTGCCGGAACGGATTCTGCTGTGCCTGAGGACGCGGGAGCATGGCGCCCGGCAGGGCCCAGGCACCGAGCCGCTGCCAGTGCCGGCGCCACTGGCCGACCGAGTCGCCCTCGCCGCAGTGCAGCGACTGCTTACCGCCCTGACGCCCGCCCAGTCCCGGGGATCCGAGCGCGGCCGGCTGCCCGCCGCGGACGGGCGCATCTGCAAAGGCTGCCCGCCCCGGACGGGCGCATCTGCAGAAGGCTGCCCGCAATCTAGGGAAACGGAAAACGGCCTGGCTGACTGACCGACCTTAAGCCGGTGCCGTATTGGCCCATCGTTTGATCTTTGACCGCCTGGCCACGCGGTGAAGAGGGCTTTCGGGTCCTCAACTCAAAAGGCACCCGGCCTCCTGGACGCGGGTCGGCAAAGGTCTCGTCCGCCGGTCGGCCACCGTTACCGAGCACGGTCCAGGGTGTACCCGTGCCGCACCCAGCTGCCGCCCCGCCGGCTCAGCATGCCCGTCGACACGTCACCAAATTGACTCGAGGGTCGGCATCCTGTCGTAGGGGTGTGCTTTCTTACGGTGAGTGTTCGACGGCGGCCGCGCTAGAGCGGCAGCACCGGATGCGTCGAGGAGATGGAGGCTGGGCGGTGACTGAGTTGACCTACGACGAGATCGTCAGCCGTCGCCGGCACCCGGCGTGGCGCCTGCTGCAGGCCGATCACGCACCGCTGGTCCTCGGCTTCCTCGTCGCCTGCTTCCTCGAGCCAAACCGCCGCGAGCTGCAGGCCACCGAGGTCAGCGCAGCCCTGGAGGACTACCTCACCGCCGTCCGCGAGGAGTCACACCCGTACCCGCGCTCCGCCGAGGCGTACCTCAAGGAGTGGGCTGATCCATCGGTCGGCTGGCTGCGCGGTTCGTACCCCGCTGGCTCCGACGAGCTGCACTACGCCCCGACCGCCGCCGTGGAGATCGCCGTCGGGCTCTGTCGCGAACTCGGACCCCGCGAGTTCGTGGGCACCAGCAGCCGGATGCTGACGATCCGCGACCTGCTCCGGCAGATCACCGTCGGCTCCAGCGAGGACCCGCAGGAGCGCATCGACGCGCTGCGTCGGCAGCGCGCCGACGTCGACGATCAGCTCGCCAAGGTCCTGTCTGGTGAGGACACCCGCATGGACGCCACAGCCGTCCGCGAGCGCTATCAACAGATCGTCGCGACCGGCCAGGAGCTGCTGGCTGATCTGCGCGCCGTCGAGGACAACTTCCGCACCCTGGACCGGCAGGTCCGCGCGCAGGCGGTGACGTGGGACGGGCCACGCGGGCAGTTCCTCGAAGCGGTGTTCGGCTCGACTGCGCAGATCGGTGACTCCGATCAGGGCCGCAGCTGGACCGCCTTCTGGGAGCTCATGCTGTCCAGCTCCCAGCAGGACGAGCTTGAGCAGCTGCTCAAGGCTGTCGAGGAGCTCGATGCCCTGCGTGGCCGCACCGGCCAGGTTGAGCGCGTCCTGCGCGCGGACCTGTTCGACGCCGCGACAGTCACGATGGACACCGTCCGCGCCCTCTCCGGGCAGCTGCGCCGCTTCCTCGACGACGCAGAGTGGGCTGAGTCGCGGCGCATCCACACCTTGTTGCGGCAGGCACTCGCCGCCGCGCTCGAGCTCCGCGACGACGACAACCGCAAGGTCAAGTTCGAGTTGCCCGACCTGCGCGCCGATATCCGCATGCCGGTCGAACGGCCGCTCCGTACCCCGTACACCCCGGCGACGTTGGACGCGCCAGAGCTCGACGCCGAGACAGCCCCGGTCGACCTGACAGCGCTCATGTCGGTGCAGCACGTTGACACCGAGCGGCTGCGCGACTGCGTCCGCGCGACCGTCGTCGAACACGGCGGTGTCACCAGCCTTGGCGACATTGTTGCCGCGCACCCTCTGACTCTCGGACTGGCCGAGCTGGTCGGCTATCTGCAGATCAGCGCCAGCGAGGGCGGCACTGCCACCACCGACACGCAGCGGATCGGCTGGGCCGACGACGCCGGCGTGCACCGCATCGCCGAACTCCCGCTGGTCATTTTCACCTCCGCGGCGGCCGCAGCCGCGGGCAGCGCAAGGGGACCCGCATGAGCACACGCGCCGCCGAGCTCGGCGTCTCGACCGCCGCCGCGAAGCTGCTACTCGGCCCGGTATACGAAGACGAGAGCAGCCGGGTTTGGTCGGCGCTGCTGGACAACGAGGCGGCCGTGCGCGACTACGTCGCAGTGCTCGGCCTTCGTCTGGTGCTCGATAACGTCGAGCGGTACGCCTTCCTGCGCCGCAGCGACGACGCCGATGAGGCCATTCCTCCGCTCATGCGCAAGCACGTGCTCAGCCACCACGTCACCGTGCTGCTGGTCGTGCTGCGCGAGCGCCTGGCCGCGGCCGATGCTGCGTCCGACACCCCGCGAGCGATCGTCACGCAGGCTGATTTGGTCGAGCAGTTGCGGCTGTACTACCCGGACGGCACGCTCGAGGACCGGATCGTCACCGACATCGGCCGGGCCGAGAACCTCGGGTACCTGCGCAAGCTCAAGGGCCCGCAGCCGACCTATGAAGTCCGGCGGATCCTGAAGTCCGTTGTCACGGCCGAGTGGCTCGCTGAGTACCGCGACCGGCTACTGACTGGTGATGACCCCGACGCCGTCCTGGACGAGCCCGTAGACCTCCCCGACGCGGACGGGCCCCGCGCTGAGACCCCCGCCGGCGGTCCCGCGGACATCCCCTCAACGGCGCCTGCTGACCTGCTCACCGAACCGGTCGCCCGGACGGGGCGACCGGATGTGTCGGCACAGGCACCGCCATCTGCCGGCACCGACCAAGCTGGTCCGGCCACCGTCGAGCAGACCCTGTTCGAAGTCCCTGCCACGGGCAGTATCACCCAGGAGAGCGCGTGACGACCGGAGTCGGCCCCGACGGGCAGGACATGCCGCCGCCGCCGCTGCTCACCCCGAATGACCTTGCAGCCCCGAACGCTGGGCCGACCACGTCCGCGCGCGACATCGATCTGCCCCGGCATCCTGCGGTGCCGAAGTCGGAGCAGGACGTTGCACCGGAGACTGCACCCACTCTGCAGGCGCGCGTCGCCGATGGCGTCCGGCTCGACACGCTGCAGGTCTACAACTGGGGCACTTACCACAGCAAGGTCTACACGCTCGGTCTGCAGGGCGGCAACGGCCTCCTGACCGGGGACGTCGGCAGCGGCAAGTCCACCCTCGTCGACGCCATGACGGCGTTGCTTGCCCCGGCCAATCGCATCGTGTTCAACGCCGCCGCTGGAGCCGACCGTGACGAGCGCTCGCTGACCTCCTACGCCCTAGGCCAGTACGGCAAGATCGAGGATGAAAGCACCAGTAGCTCTCGGGCGCAGTACCTGCGCACCCGCGCTGGCACGCTCTCCGCGATCGTGGCCACATTCGCCAGCCTGACCGGATTAATCAGCGGCGGGCTCGTCCTGACCTTCAATGACCGCACCTCCGCGCCGCAGCGCATGTACCTGGTCGCCGACCGATCTGTCGATATCGAGACCGGCCTGCTCGGCCACGCCGACATCAAAGGCGTCAAGGCGTCGCTGCGTGCCAGCGGCATCGAGCTGTTCGACAGCTTCGAGCGTTACCAGGGCGCGCTGTGCCGCAAGCTAGGGCTCAGCCCCGCCGGTCTGGCGTTGTTCGCCACCACCGTATCGATGAAGCAGGTCGGCAACCTCACCGACTTTGTCCGCTCGCACATGCTCGACGCTCCCGACATCGGCCGGGTCATCGACACGATGCTCAGCCACTACGGCGACCTGACCCGGGCCCACGACCTCGTCGTCGACGTACGCAAGCAGCTCGAGGTCCTCGACGAGGTCGAGCGGTACAGCCGCCGCTACGACGACAGCGGCGCCCGGATCAGCGCGACCGAGCACGCCGCCCGAGCCGTCCCGGCACACGTCGACCGGCTGCGGGCCACGCTGCTGCAGTCCGCGATCAGCGAGGCCGAGGGCAATCTGCCGGCGCTGGCCTCGCAGATCGACCGCATCGGGCAGGACATCGCCCTCGACCGCGAGCGTGAGGTCGCGCTCAACGTCGCGCTCAACGAGGCCGACGGCGGCAAGGTCGAGACGGCCCGGCTCGGGCTCGTCGAGGCCCGCAAGCAGGTCGAGCAGGTCGCCACCAGCCACGCGAAAGTGCTCGAGTGGGCGGCTGCGGCGGAGGTCCGCCCACCCGCCGGGCCGGAGGAGTTCCCCGCCTTCCGCGGCGCGCTAGACCGCGCCCGCCAGCGCACTACAGAGGAGCAGGCCGCGCAGGACGATGCGTTCTTCGCCGCACGAACGGTGGTCAATGAGATAGCCGGCCAGCTCAAGGCGACCGAGGATGAGCTGCGCGACGCGGGCACCCGAGACAGCAACATCCCTACCGACGCCGTGCGGCTACGCGACCTGATGTGCACAGAGCTGGGCTTGCCGGCTGGAGTGCTGCCGTACGCCGGTGAGCTGCTCAGCGTCGCCGCCGATCACAAGGCCGACTGGGAGCCCGCCGCCGAACGGCTGCTGCGGCCGCTGGCGTTGTCGCTGCTGGTGCCCGACCAGCACTATCGGGCCGTCGCAGCTTGGGTCGACAGCCACCACCTCCGCAGCCGCCTCGTCTACCAAGCCGTCCGCGGCCGACTCGAGCCGGTCATCGCACGCGGCGACTCGATGGCTGCCAAGATCGAGATCAAGACTGGCACGGTCGTCAGCGACTGGTTGGCCGCCGAGGTCGCCCGCCGGTTCCGGCACGTGTGCGTCGACGACGCCACCGCACTGGCTACGCACGAGACAGCAGTGACCCGAGCCGGGCAGATCAAGGGCGGCAGCCGGCACGAGAAGGACGACCGGCACAAGCTCGACGACCGCAGCCGCTACGTGCTCGGCTGGGACAACCGCGCCCGACGCGCCGCCCTTGCCCAACAGGTCGAGCAGCTGCGTGAGCAGGTCACCGACGCCGTCGCCGAGTGGGACATCGTCAAGAAGGCCGGCGTCGCGCTCAAGGACCGCACAGACGCGGTCACCCTGCTGTGGCAGACCTGCACCGACCCGGCCAGCGTCGACCTCGCCGGCGCGCACGAGCGGGTTAAGCAGTCCAAGCAGCACTACGACACGCTCGTCAATGACCCGACGATCGCCAAGGTCATGGCCGAGCTCACGCTGGTACTGGCCCGGCTGAGGGAGGCCGACGATCGGCGCACCGAGCTGACCCGGCGTAGCGGCCAGGTAACCGGACGGATGGAAGAGTGCCGCCGCCAACTGGGCAAGATCGACGTGGTCGACGTCGAGCTCGAGAGCACCCCCGCCGAGCTGTTCGCCGCCGCGCTCGCCGAGGCCGGCGACGAGCCCGAGCAGGTCGAAGACTGCGGGCACTGGCAGAACGCGATCCTGGCAGGGCTGGAGCGCGTACGTGCCCTGGCGACGCAGAACCGCGCGCGTGCCGGGCAGTACCTGGTCGCCGAGCAGCAGAAGTTCGCAGCAGGTTGGCCCCAGCTCTGCGAGGAGATCGACACGCGCAGCACCGAAGTCCGCAACGAGCTGTTGGAACTGCAGCGCCGGCTAAAGACCGATGACCTGCCGCGCTTTGAGGCCGACTTCCGCACCCACCTGGAGAAGCAGGCGATCAACGAGATCGCCGCGTTTCACCGCGGGCTGGTCAATGAGTCGAAAAAGATCGCGGGACGTCTCGAGACGATCAACGCGGCGCTGGCACGGACCAACTTCGGCGCCGACACCTACATCGTCCTCGAAGCTAAGCCGACCACCAGCCCGCAAATCCTAGACTTCCGGGCCGATCTGCGCTCGATTACCGAAGGTGCGGTCGACGACGATGAGGAGAGCCTCTACTCCGAGGCTCGTTTCCTGCGGGTGCGTGACCTCCTCGACCGCTTCGTCGGCCGGCCAGATTCGGTAGTCGCGGACAGGGGATGGGCTACGCGGGTCACCGACGTGCGGCAGTGGTTCACCTTCGCTGCCTCCGAGCGGACCCGCGAGGACGACACTCAAGTCGAGTACTACACCGACTCTGACGGCAAGTCTGGCGGGCAGAAGGAGAAGCTTGCCTACACCATTCTGGCAGCGAGCCTGGCCTACCAGTACGGCTTGGCCGACGGTCGCGCGGACGCCTTTCGCTTCGTGATGATCGACGAGGCGTTCACCAAGGGGTCCGACGAGGCTGGGCGGTTCGGCATGGACCTGTTCACCCGGCTCGGACTGCAGATGCTCGTCATCACGCCGCTGCAGAAGATTTGGACGATCGAGCCGTACGTGTCCGCGGTCGGCTTCGCGCACGCGGTCGGCCGCCGCTCAGAGATGATCACAATGACGGTGGAGGAGTACCGGGCCCGGAGGGCCGCGCACGCCTACGGACCGCCTGCTCTTCCGGCCGCCGTTGACGAGGGCGGCGACATCGCCGCCAGCCCCAGCTCCGACGCGCGCCCTGACCGCGACCGGGCGGTCGACGTGGTCCTCACTCCGCGGGTCCAACAGCCGTTCTCCGACGCTGGCTTGCCGCAGCCCCCGGCATGAGCAAGCCCACGACAGCGAGATGGGGGACCGCTGCGGCGGTAAAGGCAGCCGCCCAGACCGCATGGGACGCGGGCCATGTGCTGCGCGAGCTGCACCAGAGCCCGCAGGAGCGCGCCCACTTCCCGCGCCGGGTGCGGCTGAGCGGACCGAAGTCCGCTGACCTTGCCGAGCACCTCTTCGAAGTGAGCACGTGGGCGCGAGGGCTGCGCACCGCTGCGTCGGCGCAGGGGTGGCGGCTGGAGACCCGCACGATGAGCGCTGGCGCGCTCGGCCGGCAGACCGTCCCGGTGTACGCCTGGCTCGACACGCCGCCAATAGCGCTCGGCGTTCTCGGTCGGGCCGCCGCCACGCAGGCCGACACGTTCGCCCGTTGCCTTCAGCAGGCTGAGGGAAGCCCGTCCGCGACAGAGGTCGCGCTGGCCCGTCCGCACGCTGTGGTCGCAGCCGCCACCGACTGGCCGCTGCTGCTGGCGATCGTCGACTGGGTGGCCGAGCATCCGCGCCCGGGCGTGCACATCCGCCAGGTTCCGGTCAGCGGGGTGCACACCAAGCTCGTCGCCCAGCACGAGGCGCTTCTGTCCAGGCTGCTTGACGCCCGGCTGCCCAACACTGCGATTAACCCGGACGCGGGCACGTTCACCGGCCGGTTCGGCTTCACTTCCCCGGACCGGCACGTGCTGCTCGCCGGCCGGCCGGAGGTTCTCGGGCTGCCCCGTTCGACCGACCCCGACCAGTCGAGCCCGTCGACCGCGGTGGCGTTCTGGCCGATCACCGCGCTGCAGGCGCTCGACCCGCCGGCGGTCGGGATCGACACGCTGCTGGTGACTGAGAACAAGCTGAGCGCTGAGACCGCACCCCACCTTCCCGCTCAGCTCGTACTGTGGGGCTCAGGGAACGAGGCCAGTTCGGTGCTGGCGGCTCTGCCCTGGCTGCACAAGGTCCGCGTTCGCTACTGGGGTGACGTAGACACGCACGGGCTGGCGATCCTGGGCCGGGTCCGGCAGGTCGCGCCGCACGTCGAGCCGATCCTGATGGACCTGGCGACGCTGCATGCCCATCAGGAGCACTGGGTCGTCGAGACCACACCGACCCGTAGCGAGGAGCTGCCCGGACTGACCGCTGCTGAGGCCGAGCTGTACCGGCTGCTGCGCGACAACGTGATCGGCGACCGGGTCCGTCTGGAGCAGGAGTTCATCCGCTTTGACCGCGTCCTCACAGCGCTGGCGACTAAACAGCCGCTGTCCCGGCCGGCCCCCGATCGTCCTTAAAGCTGTTGCAGATCTACGACGCGACGGGCCGTCCAGGAGGCTCTACCCGACCGTGGGCGTGGCTGGACTGGCAGCGACTCTGCACTGGTGCCTGGGATGCCAACATGGCTGGCCGCCGGCAACCGCTTGGCGCCGGACGTGCTCCCTGCGCCTGGCAGCGGTGGGCGACTCGAGAAGAACCATGGCTGGCGATCATCACCTGGGTCGAGCGGACCTACCACCGCCGGCGCCGGCAACGCCGACTCGGACGACTCACCCCAGTCGAGTACGAGACACTCAACCTCGCCGCTACCGCGGCCTGACCACCACACCCAACGAGTCAACTCAACTCGGGCCAGTTCCGCTCGACGAAATGACACTCGAAACGTTGCGGTGGTTGAACGCGTGGCGGAACTATTCGGTCCACAACGATGCGACGGCGCGGCAGCGACTGGCGACCTTCGTTCCCCCGGGCACTGAGGTCGACTGGCTCACGGCCGACATGGCGGAGGCAGTTGTCAGTCGCATGGACGACGCTTTTACGGACATCGGGGGATGTATCGGCTGGCGGACACTGCCCGGTCTGCACTCGGCCTTGCTGTGGCTCGCGCACGACGAGATTTGAGACGAGTGCTCGAGTCGATCGTCCAAGCGACGGCGCCCTGCGGCTCCTAACGTCGGCCTCTGCAAGTCCCCGCGCTGAGCAAGTAGCTGACCACTGCCAGCCGCCTGTGGCACGACGATGCGGCGTGCTCCTCTGCCCTAGGTGGCTGACGTTTCCGAGGCCCCTTGAATCCCGCATTGTCCCGTAGTCGTCGCGAGACCCTGAATTATCTGCAATTGCTGCAGACCCCACCAATTAGGTTCGTACGCGCGACGTGCACGGTGCACTGAGTGCAGCGCTCGGTGAGACTTGCTCGACGTGTGCAGTCACAGTTCTTGCATCTGGGGCAGAACAGCTGGCCGCAGTCGTCACACGGCCACCCGGTGACACGACCGGCGTACCCGCACCGGCAGGAGAACTGCTCGCTGGGTCGGGCATCCGGCGCAGCGGTCGAGGCGGGTAGATGCAGGCGCTCTGCGCCCCACAAGTCGGTGACAGCGATGACGCTGTAGGTGCGCACCGCAGTTGCGGCGGCGTTGAGGTAGAAGGTCTCGCGGTCGCCCCACGGCGTTGCCCAAAAGGATTCCCGGCAGATCTGGGCGCCAGGCCGCAGGAATCTCAGCGGATGTCCCGTAGGCAGAGGCTGGTCGCGCGTCGGGTAGATCGGCAGGGGGCCGACGCGAGTCGCATGTACGACGGTCTGCGTCGCGCGGGCGGTCAGCACTACCGCGCCAGCGCAGGTGAGTCGGCCGGCCAGTGCGATGGCACACACGATCTGGCTCGCCTGCGTGCGGGTGAAGAGCTCAATGAGGTGCTGACCGGTGATCGGGCCGGCACCTATCACGGCCGCCAGTTCCGCGTCCGGGATTAGTAGGGCGGACGCGATTTCATCACACATGCGCTCCTGTTCCGCGCCGGGCTCTGCCTGATCGGCGAGCCAGCCCAGAGCGTCGTCGTCGGCATCCACGAGCAGGTGCGCGTACTCGTGGGCGAGCGTGAAGTGTTCCCGACGGGAGTCGGGTGTCGCGGCGTACAGCACCGTGCGTGGGCCCGCGAGTGACAGTCCGTCGCACATCCCGCCAGCGCCCCGAGCGGACGACAGCTGCGGGACCTCCTGCACACGGACGCCGCACTCCGCCAGTGCACGCTTCGGATTTTGGAGGAAGGCGGCACGGACGTGCTCGGGCACGGTCCGCAGAAGCCGCTGGACATGTTCACTTGGGTTCACTGTCCGTCCAGGAGGCTCGAAACGCCGCGAAGGGCGGTCAAGATCGCCAGCAGTGTGTCGACCGAGGCGTCCGTCCGATTTCGGAAGTTCGCCCCGGCGAGAAGGCCAGTCAGCTGTGTGCGCAGTTGGTTAGGCGCTAGACCGATCTCATTGGCCCACTCTCGTAGTAGGGCTGCGACGCGTTCGTCGTCGAAAGGATCCTCGGCTGGTCGAACGGAGGCTGGCCGCGCCAGTAGGTCGGTGTCTTGCACGTGGAGTACACCAGCGATAGCAGCGATGAGCGCGCGCGGAAGGACCGTATCTGCCTTGTGCCAGCGCATCGTCTCGGGTGCGTCGATTGGCCAGCCGCGATGCCGTAGGGATGCCACGAATTCGTTGAGCGTCATGCCGTTGCGTCTACGTGTCGATGCCAGCTTGCGAGCGTCGAGAGCGATGCTCGGATCGGCGACCAGTCCGAGCATGAGCGCGACCGGATCGTCGTCCGACACCGGAGTGAAGGCGAAGGGGGCGGCGTCGTCTGCGCGGGCCAGTTCCTCGGACTCGGGGAAGGCGCTGCTGCTCTCGTCGCTGACGGCCGCGGAGCGTGCGATCTGACGCAGCGCGTCCAGCCACGGGGCGAGGTCGTCGACCAGGTCTTGCAGGTCGGGGGTCAAAGGCTCGATGCGCGCACCGCGCTGTCGCGCGATGAGCGCGCGTTCGAGCGCCGTGCGGTCGAGGTCGCTGTTGTCGGACGTTCGGTGCTCAGTCACCGTGACGGTTCACCTCCTCTCGTAGTTGGCGCATGGCCTGGTCGTACAGCTGGCCGACGCGCTGTCCGCTCAACCCGAGCTCCCGGCCGATGTCGCGGTTGGTGCGTTCGAGGGCGGCCTTCTGCAGCACGATCTCGCGCTGCCGATCCGGCAGGGTGCGGAGGGCAGCATCGAGGCGACGTCGCCGGGTGGCGTCGTCGAGGCGCTGGGCGGCGGTGTCACCGGTGGGGTCTGCGGGGGCACGCTCCTGGCCCGCCACGTCGACGGGGTCCTCGACCGGCTGCGTCCGGGCACTGCTCTTCAGGATGTCCAAGCAGGCGTTGGTGACCGCGCGCAGGAGGTACGCCTCCCAGTTGGGTTGCTCGGTCAACGATCCGTCCTGCTGCTGCTGCAGCAGTCTGCCGAAGACCGTCATCAGCGCGTCGCCGGCCGCGTGCTGCTGGTCGCCGGGCAGGACGCGCTGCGCCTGCCGGAGCAGCCGCGGGTGGTGCCGCGCGTACAGCGCGGCGACGTCGGTGTGCGCGGGCGGAGCCGGGCGCGCGTGCCGGCCCTGCTGGTCGGGCTCCGGCACCACGCTCACCCGGACAGTATGGCCGAGGTCACGGTGCGTCGGGTGGTGATCACGCGATGGCGGGCTGGTCGGTGTACAGCCCGCGGTACCAGCGCCGGCGGACCCCGGAGTGGCACAGGCAGCGGCCGGTCGAATCGGCCGGAGAGCGCCGCACCAGCCCCGGTGGCAGCCCGGCCAGGTCGGCGTCCACCCGTCGGTCGACCAAGGGGAGCCCTCGCAGCTGCTTGATCACCTCCACGGCGGCCAGCACGCCGGCGAACCAGGAGATCTGCGGTGCCGCGACGGCCAGCACGCCGTCGTCGGCGATGGGACCACGCAGCTCCATCTCGGCATAGGCCTGGCGCACGAGGTCGGTCAGCGGCGCACCGATCAACCGTTCCCGCCGTTCGGCCGGCAGGCGGCCGGCCTGGATCGCAAGGTCGACGTCGAGCGGGGTGAGGCGCCCGTCCGGTTGTAGCAGCGCGAGGATCCGGGTGACGGGAAGCCCGGTGGTCTCGGCGTGCGCACCGGCCTGGGTGAGCGGGGGTGCGGCGCTGACGTAGTCGCAGAAGGGGCAGGCCAGGCCGTCGGCGAACCGCTCCCGCTGGGCGTGCAGCGCCAGGCCGGCCACCCCGAGCGACAGCGTCTCCCGCGCCAGGACGTCGGTGACGTCGAGACGCCCAGCCAGGGTGTCCACGGACGAGAGCAGCAGCCCGTCGAAGCCCGGCCGGTCCCGGGCCCGGGTCCACTCCGCCACCGGCGTCGGCACGCCGTGGGCGGTCAGTCCCAGCGTGTTCAGCCGTTCGGCCAGCCAGGTTGCCTTATGCCCGCTCTCGGTCCCGAGCAGGGCGGGATACCGGAACGGATTGCGGCTCGGGTCAAGGATGTCGGAGTCCACGGCGATCAGCTCGAACAGCTGCCCACCGGCAGGTCGGGCATCCGGAGCCAGCGCGGGAGCCAGGCAGCCGGCGAGCAGGGCGGCGGCGCTGGTGCCCACCGAGCCGACGCCGGCGACGGCTAGGGACAGCGGCGCGCTGAACGCCACCGGGGACAGCGAGGGGGCGGCGGTGAGCCGGTAGTCGATCAGGTTGGTGACATAGAGGCCCTCCAGCCGGACTCCGGGATGGCCGACCGGGCCGAGCACCTCGCCCAGGAGCTGGCTGACCGCTAGGCAGGCCGCGGCGTGCACGCCGAGGGCGTGGCCAGCCGGGTCGCCGAGCGGCTGCGGCACCCGGGCCAGCCGGACGGTGTAGTCGTCGCCACCGACCGCGAGGTGGCCGGGCGCTACCTGGTTGCCGAAGGTGACGGTCACCTCGCTCACCGGCGGGGCCGTCGGAGTGGGCCGCACCGGCAGCAGGGCGGTGAGCAGCGCGTCGGAGTCGACGGCGCCCCACCAGTTCGGGCTCAGCGGCACCGGCGGATCGAGGGCGACGTGCCCGAACAGCCGGGCGACCAGGCCGACGAAGGCGGCGAGAGCAACGGTGTGCGCGCCGGTCATGTCCGGTCCGGTCCGGATCACCACCCGCGTGCCGTCCAGCCGGGCCAGCACGTCGGCGGCGTGCGGGCTGCGCCCGTCGGGGCCGCCGATCAGACGCAGCCGCGGGTCCTCGGTCATCGCCCGTTCTCCGGCATGCCGCCGATCCACCGGTCCCGCCCGGCCCCGGGGGGCAGGCCGCACCAGCCGGTGCGGTCCCGCCGGAGCACCGCGCAGGCGTCCAGACCCCGGCGGAGGCCCAGGCCGAAGAACGGCACGACGATCGACAGCGCCCCCTCGTGGGTGAGGACCGGGTTGGCGTCGTCCGCCGCCGAGTGGAACGCCTCTGCCGGGTGGGAGTGGATGCGGGCGACGAACAGCTCTTCGGCGGTCAACGCACGGGCCAGTTCCAGCTGACCGGCGCGGGTCACCTCGACCGCGACGTGCCCGGCCGGGCTGCGCCACGGCTGTTGATCGGGAATGATCAGGGCCGGTCCGCCGGGCCCGATCTTGATCATGGCGGTGCCCTCCAGGCCCCGGGTGCCGCAGGCCTCGAAGAACGCGCCAGCGTCAAGGAGTAGCTGGTGAGGGAGCAGGAGCGGGGTCACAGGCCGGCCTTCCGCAGCAGGTGGTCCAGCAGGCTGTCGGCGCGGTGCCGGTACCGGTCGGTGTCCCAGCGCTGGGCGTAGTGGGACTCGTGGGCGTAAAACGCCCGGGTGCCGCTGACGCACACGAACGGGATGTCGAGGCTGCTGTGGATGCCCAGCGCGAAGCCGGGAATCCACTGCTCCAGGGGCAACACCCGGCCGTGCCGGTCGACGAGCGTCGCGTCGTACGGCTCGGCGTCGTAGTCGCGGCCGTCCAGCCGCAGGATCCAGCTGCCGTCCGGTCGCACCAGGGTCATCAGCAGCTGGGCGCCGTCCCGCCGCAGGTCGTGCGCGCGGGCCCCGAGGTGGTCGCGGGCCTGGCGGACCTCCAGGTCGAGGAGGCCCTCCAGCACCGCGGGGTGCAGCGCCATCAGCCGTCGACCTGGGGAGCGCGGTTGATCAGCACCAGCACGTCGTCCTCGACGATGCCGGCGTCGCGCACGGTGGCGGTGGGGTCCAGCTCCGCCTGGTGGCCGGTCCGCGGCAGGGTCAGCGCGTACCCGCCCTCGGGCAGCTGGCCGCGGTGGACGAAGTACTTGACCGCGTCGGCGGTGACCTCACGAACCGTGTCGGTGGGCTTGACCGTCTCCTTGCGGCTGTGGCCGGCCAGGGTCCGCACGGTCACCTTGAAGGGGTGCTTGTCCTGCGGGGCGGGCGTGCCGGTGCTAGTGGGGTCGAGCTTGCTGCTGGTCATCGGGCTGCCTTTCGGGTTGGCGGTCGGTCTGCCGTGTAGACGACGACCGACGGCCGAGTGAAAGGGCTCCAGGAGGAGGCTCGCCTGATTCAAGGGACCCGGCTCCTGCCTCGGGGTGCGCCCGGCCGGAGCTCGGGCGGCGAGACCATGGCAGAAGTGCGTCGGCCCGCCCGGTGCGGCGGTCGCGTGGGCACGGGCATCCCGACGCCGGACAGTGAATTGACCCTGTCGCGCAGGCATCGCTTACTCATCGAAAACGTGCTCCGACGAGCGCATGTAGTCAACGAGGCCCAACGGTATAGCTGCTGCTCAAAGCGACAAATCGTCAATTGGCAGTATTGATCAACTAGGTCAAGATCAAATCGCAGGATCCAACCGCGGTGCTAGTTCTTGACCTCCGTCGTTGGACCGGCGTCAGTTCCAGTCGGCGTCGGGGAAGCTGTCTCGCCGTGACGCGGCTCGGATGATGGCGTCGCCTGCTCCTCCAGGGCCGCCCTCCAGCACCTTCACCGTGGCGCAGGGATACCGGGCTCCGCAGGTCTTGCACTGGCCTTTGGTCTCGCTGTGAAGCTTGTAGACCTCGGAGAGCAACCGCCGATAGAGATCACGCTGTCCGAGAGCGCTGGCGGCTTGCCGCGCTCCGTATGCTTTCGCCTTCTTGGCCTGGCTCTCATATTCGGTCGCCCGCTTGGCCGCGTGGTCGGCGTAGGCCCTGATCCGCGGCTCGTGATCCCTGAGCCGGGCCAGTGCTCGTGAATCCTCGGTCTCGTCAAAGCTCCGACCATGTTCGAGACAAGCTTCGCAAGGCGGCTGAGCGGGAGCGCCCGGCCACCATTCGTACGCGTGAATCAAGCCGCAGCATGTACAACGACCAGCGCGCCGTTCGCGGCGCTCGCCGCTAGCTCCTACACCGAACGGGTTCGCTGTGATCACGCGGTCGAGGCTAGGGCGGACCTCCGACAGTCTTGGGTTCTCGGAGCGGTTGAAACGGCTGCAGCAGGTTCGCTGCGACCGGCAGGCCGGTGACTGGCGACTGCGCGCTTGGTCGTCTGAAGTTGAGTGGCGATGTCACGGATGGATCGGCCGCGAGCGCTGAGCAACGCGACGACCGTTTGCTGTTCGGTTGGGGTGAGCTTGTCGTAGACGACCCCATCGCCGGCCAGTGCGCGCTCGATGGCGACCTCATCGACATCGTCCGGCCGGGAAGCCGCACCAACTGCTGGCGGCGACGGGTCGAAGTCGATGTCGTCCCAAGCCAGCGGTGGCTGCCAGTTGTTCGCGACGGCGTGGGCTCGGGCGGTGTCCGCTGCGACGCGCTGCTCGTCGGTGCACTGCGGTGGTGGGGTGCTTGACAGCCGCTCGTACAGAGTGGCGATGTCCCGGGCCGTCCGAACGGTGACGGATGAACTGGTCAAGCTGCGCCGGAGACTGCCCGGGCGGCGAGCAAGCTCAACCGCCAGCAGTTCGAGCGACCAGCCGATAGCCACGAGGGCTTCCAGGCGGCGCCGAGTTCCGGCGGCGTCGACTCGACTGCGCGGAGCTCGGTCTGCGTCGGCGATGGTGATGCGCAGGATCCGGGTGGCGTTATCAGGGCGGATCCGACGGTCGCCGCGTCTAGGAGAGGCCAGCTCCCGGACGTGGCTCACGGACATGTCGGTGAGCATCGCGATGCGCTCGACGCCGATTCCGGCCGCTCGGAGCGCGACGAGATGCTCATGGACCGGACCGGCAGGGACGAGCGGCTGCCAACGGCCGTACGCGCGCTGCCGGTCGGCGGTGCGTGAAGCGGCGGTGTTGGCGGCGGTGCAGTCAGGACAGCGGCAACGATCCTTGACGTAGGCGGCCCGAGTGCCGTGCACGTGCCGACTCCGTGGGTGGATGCACCCCCGGGGCACCCTCGTAGAGCCTCGGTCCGCGCGCCGGGCGGACCGCTCGGCGGCCAGCCGGTGTTTGTCGCAGGAGTGTCTGCGGTGGTGTGCGTCGGCCAGGGGGATGCTGGCGTACTCCGCTTTGTAGCCGCAGTCAGAGCAGGTGCGGGTCGTTCTCACGGCCGGGGTGGCTGACCGAGCGATCTGTACGGGTGGTTGTCGCCTCGACCGCGGCCGGGAGTATCAGCGCGGAGCAACATGTCCTCGATCCAGTCGGTGCGGACCGTGCCGGCGTCCCCGATGTGCTCGTCGAAGGCCATCGCGGTGAACGTGGAGGCGATGGCCGACCAGTCGGTGTCCGACAGCGGCCGTTCCACGTGTGCTTCAACCGTGGGCCGGTCGACGTAGGCCACGCTGGCCTCGAGCAGGTCGGCTAGATCGGTCAGCAGCCGATACGTGTCACCGCCGTAGGCGGTGACCAACGCTGCGCACGCCTGGCGCCGGACCGCTGGTCCGCCGGCTTCCTCAGGGTCGGTTGAGCACGCAGCGCACAGTGGTCGTTCGCTCGACCCGGTAGGGGAGGAAGAATCGGGGACAGTCTCGTGGGCGTGGCTCGGCACGGCGCTCCTCCCGGCAGTTGGTGCTCGCGCCGGAAGAGGCGCCATCGGACGGCACGTCCTGCCATCCCGGGCTGAAGGCCTGATCGCTTGCGGGATGGACGCCCAGGCACCCAGAGGACGCAGCCAAGAGCGCCGGGAGACGTCCGATGTCAGCAGCGGGCAGCTGACTCGTCAACGAGCTCGCGTCGCTTGAGAAGGTCGCCTCGCAGTCAGGTCTGGAAGCGCATTGCCCTCCGGCTGCTGCAGCGAGGGACTGCTGAGCGCAGGGAGAAGTACAGCAACCGGTACAGCAACGCGGCCCGAACGGCGGCGGACGACTGCGGACGTCGACGGACGTGGCGAGGCGCTGAGCAGCGCAAACCGGATCAAGGTGAACGGTGACGGACCCCGCGCAGGAAACTGGGGGTCAAGGGGTCGCAGGTTCAAATCCTGTCAGCCCGACAGAGCACGACGCAGGGGCCGTTCCCGGGAGACCGGGAACGGCCCCTGCTGCTGTGTGCGGCGGCCTCCCCGGCCGCGACGGTCCCTGCCGGGTGACCCGGTAGGGGGCCCTGGCCCGGCGAGGGGCGGACGTCCCGGTGCGACGGGCCGGCGCACCGTTCAGCCGAAGGTGGCCGACACGATCCGGGCCCGGAAGAACTCGCCGTCGGTCTGCCGGTCGGTGCCCCACCACCAACCCGCGCGCAGCACCGAGGGGACCCTCACGCCGGCGAAGGTGGCCTCCTCGTCGATGGAGACGCCGAAGGGGTACCGCCCAAACGGTGCACCGTCCGGGTTGCCCCACCGCTGCAGCACGGCCTCGAGGAGGCGTCCGTCGGCGCCGACGCGCAGGCGGGTGCGTTCCACCCCGTTCGCCAGCCGCCAGGCCATCACCACGGTGTCGGGCTCGGCGCAGGCCTCCCAGCGGGCGTGCTGGAACATCGTGGGGACCAGCACGGCCTCGCCGGCCAGCCGCCCGGCCGCGCTGAGCGACACGTCCGGACCGCTCGAGGACATGACCGGGAGCAGGCCGAGCAGCCGCCACCCCATCTCCCCGGTGGCCCCGCTGTAGCGGTCGAACCCGGTCACCGGGAGGCCGGCGACCCGTGCCCTCGCCGCCCAGATGAACCCGGACGGCGGAGCGAGCACCTGGCGGGCGGTGAACGAGCGCCAGCGGCCCAGCCGGATCCGTCCGGTCATGGACAGCTCGACGGTCTGCCACAGCGGTGTGCCGGGTGCGAGGGCGTGCCCCAGCCACCGTCGCGCCGGCTCGGGCAGCCCGGCGAGCATCCCGGGATCGAAGGTCCCCGCCTCCGTCGTCCCGATGGACAGCCGGTCCCACTCCTCCCGCACGCTGCGGGCGGCGGCAGGCACCCGACCGTGCCGGCTCATCGGCGCGTCGTGCGACGGCCCCAGCGGGACCAGGCCAGCGGGCCGGACCAGTTGACCGCGATGACCGCCGCCCAGCGTGCCCTGCTGCCGTCGACCTCCTCGGCCGGCCGCGCCGCGAGGTCGGCCCGGGCCGTCGCTGCCGGCGACAGCTGGACCGGACCCAGGACCAGGAGGGTGGTCCGCTGTGCCGGGGTGAGGTCCGGCCACCGTCGTCCTCGCATGCTGCTCCCTCCGCCGTGGCGCTGCGGTCGCCGGGGCGCGGCGGCCGGGGTGGACCGGTCGTGGGTCCGGCCGGCGGGTGCAGCTCACCGCACGGACGCCGTCCGGGGGCAGGGGCGGAGGTCCCTGGCACCCGCCGGGCCCCGGCGAGCCCGGACGGCCGCCGGCGCCGGGTCGCGGTCCGTCATGCCGCGCCGGTGCCCGGGACCTGCCCCGACGGGGGCGGCCGGTCGCCGCGCACGACGAGCACCGGGCAGGCGGCGTGGGCGATGACGTGCAGGCCCACCGAGCCCAGCAGCATCCCGGTGAAGCCGCCGTGCCCCCGGCTGCCGACGACCAGCAGGTCGGCGTCGGCAGCCTGGGCGAGGAGGACCTCCGCCGGGTGCCCCGGCAGCACGTGCCGGGTCACCCGGTCGGCGTCGCCGGGGGACGGGCCGCCGCGGGACAGCACCTCCTCGACGGCGGTGTCCAGGGTCCGGCGGGCATCAGCCGCCCAGTCGACGGCGTCCAGGGGGGTCTCCCACCCGTGCGTGCCCGGCGGGCGCCAACTGGTGACGGCGTGCAGCTGCGCGCCCGTGAGCTGCGCCTGGCCGGCCGCCCACCGGAGCGCCTGCCGGGAGGACGGGGAGCCGTCGACGCCGACGACGATCTTCGGCTGCGCGCGGGCAGGACCGGTCACGGTGCGCTCCTGGGTCGGGGGATGGTGCCGGGGTGCCGGTCCGACCTGGCCTCGGGCGCGGCCACCGCGGGCGACGACGCCCGGGGCCCGACGTCCGGGGCGGGTCCGGCGCCGGGGTGGTCGACGGGGGACGCCCAGTTCTGGCGGCCGGTGCGCGCGACGGCCACCCAGCAGAGGACGGCGGGCACCGCCGTGACCAGCCCGATGGCCGACGTCGAGGTGGCGCCGTCGACCGTCGGACCGGCGTACCCGCGGGTGCTCGACCAGGCCGCCCCTCCCACGGCCGCGCCGACCACGGCGAGCAGACCGGAGGCGGCGAAGGCCGCGTGTCCCGACCACGGCAGGCGGCGCAGGACGGCGATGCCGGCGGCGGCGGACACCGGGAGCAGCAACGCGAGCTCCTGGAACGCCACCGCCCACCAGGCGCCGGGACCGGCGAGGTACTCGGCCGACGGGGCGCCACGTACGACGTCCAGCCAGGCCGGCACGTGACGCCCGAGGACGAACAGCCCCGACCCCATCAGCAGGCCCACCCCGACGAGCGTCCCGGTCGGGCGGTCCAGGCGGGTCGTCGCCGTGGACGCGGCGGACCAGGCGCCGACCGCGACCGCCGTGGCCAGCAGCAGCACCGCGACGAACAGCGGGAGGAAGACCTCGTCGTCCCCGGGGCGACCGGTCCGTTCGGGCACCAGGACCAGCTCGGCGGCGAGGTACCAGTGACCGAGGGCCACGGACAGGGCCAGCAGCGGCCCGGCGGGGGAGCGGCGCCGGAGGAGGAGGGCCGCGGCCAGCGTGAGGGGGACCAGCACGGCCAGGGACACGGCAGCCGACCCCACCAGCCGGTCGTGCAGCAGCGGGGGCACGCGGTGGTCGACGAGGCCGGCGCCCAGGGGGCCCAGCGCCGCCACCGATGCCGTGGCACCCGCCAGTGCCGCCGTCGCCGGAGCCAGCCACCGGGGGATCGAGGCGGGCGGGCGGGCCATGGCGCCTCCGGGGCTGGACGTGGACCGGGCACCGCCAGCGTGGAGCCGGTCGGCCGTCCCCCACCGCGGTCGGCGGTCCCGTCCACCGGGGACCTAGGGCCCGCCGCGCCGTGGAGGTGGCCGCGCCGGGACGCCGGGGTGACGGGGGCGTCCCGACCACCGCCGGCTGCGGTGGGGACCGCCGTCGGCCGCGGCCGGCACACCGACGACCAGGTTCAGCACCGACCCGACCGCGATCCCGGCCGCCGCGCCGCCGAGCACGTCCAGCGGGGCGTGGGCGCCGAGGTACACCCGGGACACCGAGTTGAGCAGGGCCAGGACGAGCGCGGTGGCCACCCAGCGGCGGCGGAGGTGGGGCGCCAGGAGCACCACGATGCCGAAGGCGATGACCGCGTGACCGGACGGGAACGACAGCCCGGCGGACGGGACGTCCCGCAGCACCGCGCCCGGGACGGTGGCCCCGGGTCGTTCCCGCGCGACGAGCTCCTTGAGCACGTCCCGCTCGACCAGCAGCTTGAGCGGCACCAGGGCCGCCAGGGCCATCACGAGTCGCCAGCGTCGGTGTGCGGCCGCGGCCGCGGCGACCAGGAGCGGCATGCCGAGCACACCCAGCAGCTGGAACAGCCAGAGCGGACCACGCCACCAGTCCGGCCAGCCGTTGACGAACCGGAACACGGCCGCCTCGGCCGGCCGCACCGCACCGGAGGCCACCGACCAGGCGCACAGGGCGGTGGCGACGGCGGCGGCGATCGCCGTGCCCACATCGGCCCACCTCCGGCGCACCGTCGTCATCGCGCCGTCGTCATCGGGCTGTCGTCATCGGGCTGTCGTCATCGCGCTGTGCGCACCGGCTCGCCCGCCGTGGTCCCCGGTCCGGTGCCGCGCCGGCAGGGCAGCCGGGCGACGAGCCCGAGGGGATGGGCAGGAACGGGAACGGCAGGACGGCGCCGGTCGCCGCGGTCGCGCCGACCCCCACCGCGGTCGGCCCGGCGACGTGGCCGAGCCCGGCCACCCCAGCGCGCGCGGCGTGATCGGCACGACGGTGCCCGGCCGGGTGGGCGCGAGGACGGCCCGGACGCGGGGCCGGGCCGTGCGTGTCCACCGGTCCAGTCCACCGGAGGGCACCGCTGGTCAGCAGGGTCTTCCGGCCCGCGAGCGGGTGTCCGCGGTCCCGTCGCCCCGGCACCCCTCGCGCGGACCGGCGCGCCGCGACGCCGCTCCCGGCGGGACCTTGGTCCCCTCCGGCAGGGGCTGGGGGCACGTCCCGGCGGGCCGGGGCCGCGCGACGATCGCTGACGGGTCACCGGAGCTCCGGGACCTCCGATGCAGGACCGGGAGGGCATGGTGGAGACCACGCACCCACGGGCCCTGGTCCCCGCCGTGGACGCTCGACGTCCGAGCTGGCCGCCGGGCGCCGACGGGCGACGACCCTCCGGTGCCGACCGCTGGTACCGCTGCCGCGTCCCCCGGTCGGTCTGGGTCTGGGCCGGGGTGCTCGTCCTCGGGGTCGCCGCACTGGTGCTGCTGGCGTTCCTCACCGGCCGGCCCTCGTGGGTGCAGGCCGTCGACCGGGCGGTCCGCGACCTGCTCTTCCCCGGCGCCCGGTCGGGGGCCGGGCCACCGGGCTTCTGGCAGGACCTCGACGCGCTCGGTGCCGGGCTGGGGTACCGCGTGGTCTGGGTGCCCACGGTGCTGGTGCTGGTCTGGGCCCGCCGCTGGCGGCACCTGCTGGTCTACCTGTCGACCGTCTCCCTCGTCGCCACCCTCGCCCTCGTGTCCGTCGGCGACCACCTCGTCGCCCGGACACTCCGGACCGGGCTCACCGGCTCGGCCGACCACGTCGCGCTGCCGGCGTGGCCGGTCGTCGTCCTGGCCGCGGTCGCCACGGGCAGCCTGTACGCACTCACCCCCTCCGGCCCGGCCCGGCGCTGGGGGTGGACGGCGGTGGCCGTGCTGGTCGGGGCACTGGCCCTCGCGCGGGTCGGGTCGAGCCTGGACAGCGCGTCCGCCGCCGTGGTCAGCGCGCTGGTCGGCTCCAGCGCGGCCGCTCTCGTCGCCTCGGTGTTCGCGCCGGAGCGGGCGTTCCCGGTCACCTACGACCGCCGGGTCAAGGCGCACCTGGACCTCGATGCCCAGCGCCGGGACCGGGTGCTCTCGGCCGTCCGGGACCAGCTGGGCATCGAGGCGACCGAGCTGGAGCCGTTCCGGCTGGACGGCTCGGCCGGGTCGACCCCGTGCCGGCTGCGGCTGGCGCACGGACCGCCGACGCACCTGTTCGGGAAGCTGTACGCCACCACGCACCTGCGCTCGGACCGCTGGTACAAGTACGCCCGGGTGCTCCGCTACGGCCGGCTCGAGGACGAGGCGCCGTTCAGCTCGGTGCGCAGGCTCGTCGAGCACGAGGACTACATGCTCCGGCTGCTCCGCGACGGCGGGGTGCAGGTGCCCGAGCCGGTCGGGGTCGTCGAGGTGGTCCCCGGTCAGGAGTACCTGCTGGTGTCCGAGCTGGTGCCGGACTCCGTCGAGGTCCTGGAGTCCGGACTCGGCGACGCGGTCATCGACGACGCCCTGCGCCAGGTCCGGCGGCTGTGGGCGGCAGGTGCGGCCCACCGGGACGTCAAGCCGTCCAACGTGCTCGCCCAGGGCGACCGGGTGTTCCTCGTCGACGTCTCGTTCGGGGAACTGCGGCCCTCGCGCTGGCGGCAGTCCGTGGACCTGGCCAACATGCTTCTCACCCTCGCCGTCGTCGCCGGCCCGGAGCGGGTGCTCGGCCGGGCCGCGGCGTTCTTCTCCGCCGAGGAGCTGGCCGAGGCCTTCGCCACGACCGGCTCGGTGACGGTGCCACGACAGCTCCAGCGGATGGTCCAGGGGACCGGGCGCGACCTGGTCGGGGAGTTCCGGGCCCTCCTGCCACCCCACCCGCGGATCAGCGTGCAGCGCTGGAGCCTGCGCCGGGTCCTGCTGGCGGTCACCGCCGTCTGCGGGGTGGCCGTGGTGAGCGTGCTCGTGGTGGTCAACCTGCGGGCCGGCGGTCTGCTGTGAGGACGGGCGCGGGTGCCACCGCCCTCACCGGGGCAGGGGCGGCGTGAGCGCGGCGGTCCCCCCGCCCCTGCCCGCTGCGCCCGCGGACCAGGGGGACGGGTCCCGGCAACTGCCGTCGTGGGTCAGGCGGGCCGTCGTCGTCGCCCTCGCTGCCGTCGCCGGCTACCAGGTGGTCTCCTGGGCGTTCGCCAGCATCCGTGGTCTGCTCGGCCTGGTCTTCCTCGCCTGGCTCTTCGCGATCAGCGTGGAACCGGTCGTGGAGCGCCTCGTCCGCCGCGGCCTGCGTCGGGGTGCCGCGACCGGGGTGGTCCTCATCGGGCTCGCCGCCCTGGTCGTCGCCTTCGCCGGGGTCTTCGGCGCGGTGCTCGTCGACCAGCTCGCCCAGCTGCTCACCGCCGCCCCGGACGTGGTCCGGGACGCCGTCCTCTGGGCCAACGCGACCTTCGGCACCTCCCTGCAGCCCGACGAGGTCATCGAGTCCCTCCAGCTGACCCCCGCGCGCCTGCAGCAGCTGGCCCAGGACCTGACGCCGGGGGTCGTCGACGTCCTCACCCAGCTCCTGGGGGTGCTGTTCCAGTTCCTGACGTTCGTCCTGTTCGCGTTCTACATGTCGGCGCAGGGACCGACCCTGCGCACCACGGTCACCAGGCTCTTCCCGCCCCGGCACCAGCACGTCATCAGCACCGTCTGGGAGATCGCGGTCGAGAAGACCGGCGGCTACGTGATCTCCCGGCTCGTCCTCGCTGCGCTGAGCGCGTTCTTCACCGGCGGCTTCCTGTTCCTCCTCGGGGTGCCGTTCTGGCTGCCCCTGGCGCTGTGGACCGGGGTGGTCTCCCAGTTCATCCCGACGGTGGGGACCTACCTCGCCATCGCCGTCCCGGCGCTGGTCGCCCTGTCCGGGCAGCCCGTCGACGCACTGTGGGTCGTCGTCTTCGGCACGCTGTACCAGCAGGTGGAGAACTACCTGTTCGGGCCGCACGTCACGGCCCGGACGGTGGACATCCACCCCGCCGTGGCGCTCGGTGCGGTCATCGCCGGCGCCGGGCTGTTCGGTCCGATGGGCGCCCTGGTCGCGATCCCCGTCGTGGCTGCCGTGCAGGCGGTCATCGAGACGTACGGGCACCGGTACGAGCTGGCACCGGAGCCCGCGGACGCGGGAGCCGCCCGCGGCGGCGGCCGACCCTCCCGCGCCGGGACGGCAGCCGCCGTCCGGCGTGCCTGGACCCGCCGGCGCACGGCCCTGCGCACGTCCGAGCGGGAGCGTCCGGCGCGGCACTGAGGTCCGCGGGAGCGCAGGCGACCGCTGCCGGGCCCGCGGTCCCTCAGGCCGTCCGCCCCGCCTCGCGGACGACGCCGTCCACCGACCCGGTACGGGGGCTGACCCGCCGTCCGTGCACCAGCCCGGTCTGGATGCCGATGTAGCAGTGCGCGTCGGCCGGTGCCCAGGGCCGCAGCCCGAGCTCGTCCAGGCGGCGCACCGCCGCGGGGTCGCTGATCAGCCGGGAGGCGCCGACGACCGTCACGTTCCAGCCGGTGAGGGCCAGGGCGTCGATCTCGTCGACCGCGAACGCCACGACCGCGCCCCGGCTGGCCGCGGCCACCGTGCTGCCGCGGTGCACGGGGATGTAGACCTCCCCGTGGGCCAGGGCGAAGGCGACCGGCTGGACGGCGGGCAGCGCCCGTTCGGTGAAGGCGATCCGGCCCACCAGGACGGTGCCCATCAGCGCCAGGCACTCTGCCTCGTCCAGGACCTCGACCTCGTGGTCCACGTACGGGGTGTCCACCATGCCTCCTCGCCCGCGCCGGTCCGCGGGTGCCGCCGACGCCGTCCTCCCATGGTCGGGCGGGGCCCGCGGCCCGTCCCCGGGGCTTTGGTCCCCGGGCACGGAGCCCTCCCGCTCTCCCTGCGGCCGGGCCTGCCCGGCGACCGTGGGAGGCACGTACCCGTGCACGTGAGGGAGGAGCACCACCATGGACCCGTCAGAGCCGGCCGACCCCCGGGAGCAGCGCCCAGGTCACCGTCCGCCGCCGGACCCGCTGGCCATGACGCCGGCGGAGAAGCTGGTCGCGGAGTGGGAGGCCCGGCACGACGTCGCGGCCCGCGGCCACCGGGGGGCGCCGGGTGCGGTGCAGCACTACCTCGCCGAGTCACGCGCCCGCGACGTGCAGCGTCCCGTGGCGACCGCCCCGGCCGAGGTGCCGGCGCGCCCGGCGCCGAGGGCTCCTCACCAGGCAGAGGCCCCCGCACCGCCCTCCCGGCGGCGCTGGTGGCCGTTCCACCGGCCCCGGTGACCCACGCCCCGGTGACCCACGCCCCGGTGACCCACGCCCCGGTGGCCCACGCCCCGGTGACCCACGCCAGGGCGTGAGGTCCCGCCGGTCGCGGCGGGCACCGCCGCGACCGGCGCGACCTCACCGGACGGGCGAGCCCGGTGGCGCCGGTGGTCGCCGCCGCCCGGACCACAGCGGTTCGACGGCGCACCACTGCTCCTCCCACTCCCGGGCGCGGCGGAGCCACAGCACCCGGCACACCAGGAGGTGCCCTCCGGTGGCGGTCGCCGCGACGACCAGCAGGGTGACCAGACCGGACACCACCGCGACGGCGCCCACGTCGGCGACGTCCATCGGCGGCCGGGTCCGCTGCCCGTCCCGGTCCACCCAGATCTCGACGCGGTCACCGGCCCGGGCATCGCTCGGGGCGTGCACCAGGCCCTCCCGGACGGAGCCGTCCGGTGCCGGCCAGGTCGCCCGGACCGGAGCGGTGAACATGCCGCTCCCGTCCGGCCCGGCTGCGTCGGCGAGGAGCACGGCCTCCTGCTGGCTCGCTGCCGCGGCTCGTTCGCGGGCCAGGGCAGCGGTGTCGGCCCCGACCGCGATGCCGACGACCAGGGCCACCGGCACGGCCAGCACCAGGGCGACGGCGGTCAGCAACCGGGAGGCCAGCTCGATGCGGTCCGACCGTCGCTTCAGCGGCCCGGACCCGAGCGCGGCACGCCGCAACGCCCGCCGGGCGGCGCCCGGCTGATCGGCCAGCTCCGGTTGATCGGCCATCTCTCCGGCTCCCTGTCCCCGGTGGCGGTCCCTCGGGCAGCAGCCTGGCCGGGACCGGCGCCGGGGGGTGGAGGCCGAGGTCCCGGGCTCGACGCAGAACGTCCTCCGTGCGCCGCCCACGGGTCGACCTGCGACCCCGCCGGGCACCGACGAAGGTCCGTGTCGGGTGCCCGGGGCCGGCGGCAGGCTCGACGCGACCCCGCCGACGGCCGCTGCGATCGCGCGGAACAGGCGGGCGACGGAGGAGGGTCCCGGTGACCGAAGAGCGCCCGCCGTACCCCGTGCGCGTCGATGCCGCGCTCGACGCACCGGTCAGCCGCTGGCTGTGGTTGGTCAAGTGGCTGCTGCTCGTCCCGCACGCCGTCGTCCTGGTCTTCCTGTGGGCCGCCTTCTTCGTCGTCTCGGTGATGGCCTTCTTCGCCGTCCTGGTCACCGGCCGCTACCCGCGGGCGCTGTTCGACTTCAACGTCGGCGTGCTGCGGTGGAGCTGGCGGGTGCAGTACTACGGGTACGCGGCGCTGGGCACCGACCGGTACCCGCCGTTCACGCTCGCCGACGTCCCGGACTACCCGGCCCGGCTGCACGTGCCCCACCCGGCGCGGCTGTCCCGTGGGCTGGTGCTGGTCAAGTGGTGGCTGCTGGCGCTGCCGCACTACCTGGTCGTCGCGGTGTTCGCCGGCGGCGGCCTGTGGCTCGGTTCCTGGAGCAGCGGCGGCGGCAACGACGACGGCTGGGCGTTCGGCGGTCTGGTCGGCCTGCTGGTGGTCGTGGCCGGGGTGGTGCTGCTGTTCACCGGCCGCTACCCGCGCCCGGTCTACGACTTCGTCATGGGGATGGACCGATGGGTCCTGCGGGTGGCGGCCTACGCGGCGCTGATGACCGACCAGTACCCGCCGTTCCGGCTGGACATGGGCGGCACCGACCCGGGGTCGCAGGTCCTCGGCCCGCCCCCTGCCCCCTCCGGGCCGGGTCAGGGCGGCGGGGCGTCCGCCGCGCCGTCCGGCCCGGTGCCGAGCACCACGGGAGCGGTCGCGTACGGCACGGGGGACGCCCCCCCGCAGCATCGGTGGACCGGCGGGAGGGCGGTGGCGCTCGTCCTCGGCGCGGTCCTCGTCCTGGCCTCCACCGGGCCGCTCACCGCCGGTGCCGCCCTGCTCTGGGCCGACCGCACCCAGCGGGACGACGGCTGGCTGACCAGCCCGCGGGTCGAGGCGTCCACCGGGCAGCACGCCCTGGTCAGCGAGGACCTCCAGCTGGACACCTCGGGCGCCGACTGGGTGCTCGACGACGTCCTGGGGCGCGTCCGGCTGGAGGCGACGTCGCTCGACGGCGAGCAGGTGTTCGTGGGGATCGCCCCGAGTGCTGCGGTCGGCGAGTACCTCGGCGGGGTCGGACGCACGCAGCTGCAGGACCTCGGTGCCGGACGGGACAGCTGGGGCTGGGGGTGGGACGACGAGCCGGGCACGGGCCGGCGGGTGGACCCGGGCGCGCTGCGTGACCTGCCCGGCGGACCACCGGCCACCGCTCCGGGCGAGGTGGACATCTGGGCGGCATCGGCCCAGGGCGGGGGCACCCAGGTGCTGGAGTGGGCACCGGCGGACGGTGACTGGACGGTGGTCGTCATGCCCGCCGACGGCTCGGCGGGGACGTCGGTCGACCTGGCGCTGGCCGCGACCGTGCCGGCGCTGCCCTGGGTGGCCGGCGGGCTGCTGGCGACCGGGGCCGTGCTGCTGGCCGGCGGTGTCCTGCTGATCGCGGTGGCGGTGCACCGGGCGCAGGCGCGGCCGGGGCCCCCGGCACCCGGTGGGCCCCCGGCGCCGCCGGTCGGGTCGGGTCCCGACCCGGTCGGCGTCCGGCCCACCCCCGGAGGCGATCCGACCCTGACCCCGGCCGGCGGACCGCGCTGAGCCGTCCGGGGACCTACGTCACCACGGATGGGGACCTGTGGACGTCCTCGGCGGGTCGGTGCCCCGGACACCCTGGGGCCCGACCCGCCGGGCACTCCCGGCACCGACCAGGAGGAGGCCGTCGTGGACGACCGGACCGAGCTGACCGACCCGTCCGTCCCCTCCGGGGCGGCTGCGCCGCGCCCCCGGGTGGTGGTCGGCGTCGACGGGTCGCCGGGCTCGCGGGCCGCACTGGCCTGGGCACTGGTGTCCGCCGCGCGCACCGGCGCGGCCCTGGCCGTGGTCTCGGCGTTCCCCGTCGACTTCTACTGGTCCGACCCCTACCTGCTGGACCGGGGGCGGATCGAGGCGCTCCGGTCGCACACCGAGGCGCGGACGCGGGAGCTGGTCGACGAGGTCCGGCGGGAGCCGGCCGTGGCGTCGGTGCCGGGTGCCTCCTCGGTCGCCGCCGCGGTCGTCGTCGTCCCCGGCGCTGCCGCCGAGCACCTGGTCGAGACCTCCGCCGGGGCCGCCCAGCTGGTGGTCGGCAGCCGGGGACGGGGAGGCGTGCGCAGCACCCTGCTCGGTTCGGTCGCGCTGCACTGCTCGACCCACGCCCGGTGCCCGGTGGTCGTGGTGCACCCGTCGGAGGTGGCGGCGAGCCGACCGCGGGTGGTGGTCGGGGTCGACGGGTCGGAGGCGTCCCGCGCCGCACTGGCGCAGGCGGTCTCGGCTGCCGCGCTCACCGGTGCCGAGCTCGAGGCCGTGGCGGCGTTCCAGCAGCCGACCTACTGGGGTGACGCCCAGCTGGTGCTGGCCAAGCCGGTGGCGGAGGTGCGGGAGGCCGCGCGGCGCCGGGCCGAGGAGGAGGTCGCCGAGGTGGCGGGGGGCCGGCCGACGGTCACCGTGCGCGTGGTGACGGTCGAGGGACCGGCGGGGGAGGTCCTCGTGCAGCGGGCGTCGGGCGCCGAGCTGCTGGTGGTGGGGAGCCGCAGCCGGAGCGGGCTGCCCGGCATGCTGCTCGGCTCCGCGGCGCTGCACTGCGTGGTGCACGCCCGCTGCCCGGTCATGGTCGTGCACCCACCGGCGGAGACGGGGGAGTCACCCGCCCCGTCCAGCCTGGCCGGCGTCGCGCACTGACCGTCCGACGGGGCGCCCGGCCACCGGGCCCCGGTGCGACCCGACCCGTCCGTCGGGCGGAGAGGAGTGGGCGTGCAGGCATGGGTCGTGGACCGTCCCGGGCCGATGGAGTCCGGGCCGCTGCGCCGGGTCGAGCGGGATCCGCCCGAGCCCGGTCCCGGCCAGGTCAGGGTGCGGGTGCGGTGCTGCGGTGTCTGCCGCACCGACCTGCACCTGGCCGAGGGCGACCTGCCACCGCGCCGGCCGCAGGTCACGCCGGGGCACGAGGTGGTGGGTCTCGTCGAGGCACGGGGCCCCGGCGCCGAGCGCTTCGCCGTCGGTGACCGGATCGGTGTGCCCTGGCTGGGGCGGACGGACGGGGTCTGCCGGTTCTGCCGCCGGGGCGCGGAGAACCTGTGCCTGGACCCGGGGTTCACCGGCTGGGACCTCGACGGCGGCTTCGCCGACGCCTGCCTCGCCGACGAGCGGTTCGCCCACCGGCTGCCCGAGGGGCTGACCGACGAGCAGGCCGCGCCCCTGCTCTGCGCGGGCATCATCGGGTACCGGGCGCTGCGGGCCGCCGACGTGCCCCCGGGTGGCCGGCTGGGCATCTACGGCTTCGGCGGCAGTGGGCACCTCACCGCCCAGGTGGCGCTGGCCCAGGGGATGCGGGTGCACGTGCTCACCCGTGGCGCCCGCAACCAGGACCTGGCACAGCGGCTGGGGGTCGACTCGGTCGGTGGGCCTGCCGACCCGCCCCCGGAGCCGCTGGACGGTGCCGTGCTGTTCGCACCCGCCGGGGGCCTGGTCCCGGTCGCGCTCCGCGCGCTCGACCGCGGCGGCACCCTCGCGGTGGCCGGGATCTGGCTGTCGGCGATCCCGGCGCTGGACCACGCGACCGAGCTCTTCCAGGAGCGACGGCTGCGGAGCGTCACCGCGAACACCCGGCAGGACGCCGAGGAGTTCCTGGGACTGGCCGGGCGGCTCGGCGTGCGGGCCACGACCGTCGGCTACCCGATGGCGCAGGCGCAGGTCGCGCTGGCGGACCTGGCCGACGGCCGGTTCAGCGGCGCTGCCGTCCTGCACGCCTGAGCGCGCCGGTCGGGCGCCGGGGACGGCGGGTGCGCAGCCCGGGTCACCGCCGCCGGTCGCCGGCGGCGGTCCGTCGTGCCCGCACGGCCTTGGCCAGTGTGTCGGCCCCGATCACGGCGGGCATGGCGCAACCGGCCACCACCAGGCCGAGCAGGGACGGCGGCCGGTGGCCCAGCAGCTCGGCCACCGGCCGGACCGCGAGCATGCCGACGAGGACGACGAGCTCGACCGCCACCGCACCGGTCAGCAGCGGGTTGCTGCGCCAGCCCAGCCGCCAGGCCGGCCGGGTGCTGCTGCGGCAGGCGAAGGCGTTGGCGAACTGACCGAGCACGATCGCGGTGAACGCCGCACCGGAGGCGGTCGCGAGCGTCGCGCCGGACGCCGTCCCGCCGTAGCGCCACCCCGCGGACACCAGCACGGTGAGGAAGGCGGTCATCGCCACGGTCGCCTCCACCGGGCCGAGGACCCCCAGCGCCCGGGCGAGCAGGTGCCGGTCGACGAGCCGACGCCGGGGCGGCGGGCCGTCCAGCACCCGTGCGGTGGGCGGCTCGGCACCGAGGGCCAGGGCCGGCAGCAGGTCGGTGGCGATGTCCAGGCTGAGCACCTGCAGCACCCCGATCGCCAGCGGGACGGCGCCCCCGGTGACGCTGAAGACCAGGAACGGGGCGAGCTCGGCCACGTTGTCGGTCAGGTGGTAGGTCAGGAAGCGGCGGATGTTGGCGAACGTCGTCCGCCCCTGGCGCACCGCGGCGACGATGGTGGCGAAGTGGTCGTCCAGCAGGACCAGGTCCGCCGCCTGGCGGGCGACGTCGGTCCCGCTGCGCCCCATGGCCACGCCGATGTCGGCGGCCCGCAGCGCCGGCCCGTCGTTCACGCCGTCGCCGGTCATCGCGACCACGTGCCCGCGGGCCTGGAGCGCCTGGGCGATGCGCAGCTTGTCCTCGGGCGCGACCCGGCACACCACCAGCCCGTCGTGGTCCAGCAGGGCACCGAGGGCGGCGGCGTCGACCGGCAGCTCCGTCCCCTGGACGACCCGGCTGGAACCGTCCTGCCACAACCCGACCTGCCGGGCGATGGCGCTCGCGGTCGCCCCGGAGTCACCGGTGACCATGGCGACCGAGATGCCGGCGCGCCGGCAGTCGGCGAGGGCGGCGTCGACCCCCACGCGCGGCGGGTCCTCCAGCCCCACCAGGCCGAGCAGCTGCAGCTCCTGCTCCGCCTCGTCGGCGCCGGCGGCGGCCGGCAGGTCCACCGTCCGGACGGCGACGGCGAGCACCCGCAGCCCGTCCGCAGCCAGCCGGGACGCCTCCTCGCCGGCGCCGGCGACGCCGGTGCAGCGCGGCAGCACCGCGTCCGGGGCGCCCTTGACGGAGAGCTCCCGGCCGACGAGGACCGACATCCGCCGTCGCCGCGGGTCGAAGGGGAACCGGCGGGCGGCCGGCTCGCCGTCCGGAGCGGGGGCGCCGACCCGACGGGCGAGGGCGTCCAGCGCGGCCTCCATCGGGTCCCCGAACGCGGCCCAGCCCCCCGCGGTCTCCCGGATCCCCCCGGTGGAGCAGCGCACCGCGGCCCGCGCGAGCCGCCGCGCCCCCTCGACCGCCGGGGCGGGGCCGGTCACCTGGCCGGTGGGCTCGTACCCGACGCCGGTCACCTCGACGCGCCCGGCGGGCGTCCAGACCACGACGACGGCCATCCGGTTCTGGGTGAGGGTCCCGGTCTTGTCGGTGCATACGAAGGTGGTCGACCCCAGCGTCTCCACCGATTCCAGCCGGCGCACCAGTGCGTGTTCGCG
This sequence comes from Modestobacter marinus, assembly GCF_011758655.1. Classification (NCBI taxonomy): domain Bacteria; kingdom Bacillati; phylum Actinomycetota; class Actinomycetes; order Geodermatophilales; family Geodermatophilaceae; genus Modestobacter; species Modestobacter marinus. The sequence continues at coordinate 483,319 of NZ_JAAMPA010000002.1, read as the reverse complement.
GGCGAGCAGCTGGGCGCCGCGGGCCAGGGACAGGGTGACCGTGGGCAGGAGGCCCTCCGGCACCAGTGCGACGGTGACCCCCACCGCGAACAGGAAGCCGTCGGCGGCCGGGAGGCCCAGCAGGACCCCGGCGCCGAAGCAGGCCAGCCCCACGCCGACGGCGAGCGCGGTGATCGTCCGGACCACCCGGTCCAGCTCCCGGCTCAGCGGGGTCTTCGCCCGTTCGACGCTCCGCGTCATCGTGGCGATGCCGGCCAGCCGGGTGTCGCCGCCGATGGCGGTCACGGTGGCCGAGCCCTCGCCCTCCACGACGAAGCAGCCCGCGGACCCGCCGTCCCCGGCGGCCTTGTCGACCGGCTCGCTCTCGCCGGTGAGCATCGCCTCGTCCAGCCGCAGACCGTGCACCTCGTGCAGGACCAGGTCGGCGGCCAGCCGGTCGCCGGCCCCGAGCAGCACCCGGTCACCGACCACCAGGTCGACGGCGTCCACCTCCTGCCGCAGGCCGTCCCGGACCACCGTGACCCGGTGCGGGACGAGGTCCCGCAGCACCTCGGCCGCCCGGTCGGCCCGGTGCTCCTGGACGAAGGCGAACGCACCGTTGAGCAGGACGACGACCACGATCGCCGCCCCCAGCTGCGGCATCCCCCCGACCACCGCGAGCACCGCGGCGCCCCAGAGCAGCAACGCGAAGAAGTGCACGAACTGCCTGGCGAGCAGGCGGACCGGGGACGGTGCGCCCTGCTCGGGGAGCCGGTTGCCGCCGGGCACCCGACGCGCGGCCGCCTCGGCGCTGGTGAGGCCGCTCGCTGCCACGTCCGAACGCCTTCCGGCCAGCTCGATCCCGTCGGCCAACGTTCCTCCCAGGCGCTCGGCCGGCGCGCAGCGGCCGGTCACCCGACCCTGCGTGCCGGCCGGCCACGCGGACAGGGACCAAGGACCGTGTGCGAGCGGTCCGATCGGCAGCACAGTCGAGCCGGGCGCGCTTCCCTGGCCCGGACTGCGACGGAGGAGGACCGATGGGCGATCACGAGGGCCGGCGGAGGGGGCGGCGGCCGGTGCCGTGCCCCGGGTCGGTGACGGTGCAGGGGGTGGCGGCCCGGCGGGTGGCCACGGGCGCGGCAGCGGTGGGTGCGCTGGCGGTCGGCTCGTTCGCACTCGGCGCGCTGACGGTCGGGGCGTGCACGGTGGGGCTGCTGCGCGTGGGCCGGCTGACGATGCGGCGTGCCGACATCCGGGACCTCCGGGTGGACCGCCTGGAGATCGGCGAGCTGGTCCGGCCGTCGGCGGCCCAGCCGGGCCCGGCAGACGTCCGGTGGTGACGGAGGGCGCCGGCGCGCTGCGCACGACCGGCTTCGGGATGGGCGTCCGGGTGGATCTGCCGTTCGAGGACGCGGTGCAGCGCACGCGCGCGGCCCTCGCCGGCCAGGGGTTCGGGGTGCTGACCGAGATCGACGTGGCCGCCACGCTGCAGGCCAAGCTCGGGGTGGCCGTGCCCGCGCAGCTGATCCTGGGCGCCTGCAACCCGGCGCTGGCGCACCGCGGGCTGCAGATCGAGCCGGACCTCGGTCTGCTGCTGCCCTGCAACGTCGTCGTCCGGGCGCTGCCGGGGGGTGGGACGCTGGTGTCGACGCTGGAGCCGGCCGTGATGGTCGGGGTCACCGGCCAGGCAGCCCTGCAGCCGATGGCCGCAGAGGCCCGCGACCGTCTCCGGGCTGCGCTGGACGAGGTGGCGCGCACCTGACCGCCGGCCCGGCCACCTGGTCGATGGCACGCGATCCATCCTGGCCCGGACGGAGTCGTTCCCCTACCGTCGGGCAGACGCCGCTGCACCGGAGCAGCGGTACGTCCAGTCCACGAGGTCGCGATGGCAGGACGCGAGGACGCCGGGCCGCCGCTCCAGCGCAGCGGCGCGGCCGGAGCGGAGCTCTCCTTCCCCGATCAGCCCCGCCTCGAGCTGGACCAGCTCCTGGGCCAGCTGGTGGAGCGGGCGCAGGAGGTCCTGGGGACCCAGGGCAGGCTGCGCGACCTGTTGCGCGCCAACCAGGCGGTGTCCAGTGAGCTCTCCTCCGCCGGGGTGCTGGAACGCACCGCCGACGTCGCCCGCGACCTGATCGGTGCCCGCACCGCCTCGGTGGAGCCGGCCCCGCCGTCCGCGCGGGGGCCGGACCGGCCCGGGCCGCCGGCCGCGGGGACGACCGCCCGGGGCAGCGAGCTGCACGTGCCCGTCCAGGTCCGGGACGAGCTCGTCGGGGAGCTCCACCTGGTGGACAGCACCCGGGGCGGGTTCACCGCGGAGGACCTGGAGCTGGCGCAGGCCCTGGCCGTGACCGCCGGGCTGGCGGTCGCCAACGCCCGGCTGTACGAGTCGGCCCGCCGTCGCGGTGAGTGGCTGAAGGCCTCCGGCGCGATCACCCGCGAACTGCTGGCCGGGGAGCTGGCCGGCACCGGTGCGCTGGAGCTCGTCGCCCGGAGCAGCCGGGACGTGGCGGGGGCCGACGTGGTGGCGGTGCTCCGGCCGCACCAGGCCGGCCGCGGCCCCCGGCAGCTCTGCGTCGAGGTGCTCGTGGCTGCCGAGGGCGTCGCGCCCGTGGGGCGTTCGGTGCCCCGGGAGGGGACCCTGCTGGGCAGGGTGCTGGACGCAGCCGAGCCGATCTCGGTCGCCGACGGGGTCCTCGACGACGAGGACGGCGCGATGCCGTGGAGCGAACCCGAGGTCGGCGCCCTGCTGGCGGTCCCGCTGCGGGGCTCCGGGGCGGTGCTCGGCGTGCTGTGCGCGGCCCGGCTGCCGGGCCGGCCGACGTTCACCGACACCGACGTGGAGATGGCCGCAGGCTTCGCCAACCAGGCCGCGCTCGCCATCGAGCTCGCCGAGGCGCGAGCCGAACAGCAGCGGGCGGTCGTGCTGGACGAGCGCGAGCGGATCGCCGCGGACCTGCACCACGTCGTCGTCCAGCGCCTGTTCAGCGTCGGGCTGGGGCTGCAGGGGGTGCTGGCCGGGCTGACGGACAGGCGCACCGCCGGACGGGTGCTGGCGACCGTCGAGGAGGTCGACCGGACGATCGAGCACATCCGCCGCACGGTCTTCCCGCTGGCCACCGCCCGGGCGCCGGCCGATCCGCGTGAGCGGGTGCTCGACGCCGTCGTGGAGGCAGGCGCCGTCCTCGGTTTCGAGCCGGACGTGCGCTTCTCCGGGACCCGCACCGGGCTGCTCGTCGAGGAGCTGGCCGAGGACGTCGCAGCCGTCGTCCGCGCGGCACTGCTGGACGTCGCCCGGCGGGGGAGGGCGACGACCGCTGCGGTCGACGTCGTGGAGGACTCCGACGGGTTGCTCGTCCACGTCCGGGACGACGACCCCCAGGGTCCCGACGAGTTCTGGCCGGTGGGCGAGGAGCTCCGCCACCGGGCGGAACGGCACGGGGGCAGCTGCACCGTGAGCCCCACGTCGCCGGTCGGGGCGTCGCAGTACTGGTGGGTGCCCCGGCGGTGACCGGCCGCCGGCGGCCGGTCACCGCGCCCGGACGACGGGGGCGGCGGGCTCCGGTGTCGCGGTCCGGGTCGGAAGCCCCGGGCCGGGTGGGCCGCAAGGCACCGGCCCGGGACCCGCTCGGCGGCCACGGTGGGGGAACGCCCACGCACCGGAGGAGGCACCCCGTGGAGGAGCAGTCACCCGCACCGTTCGCCGAGGCCGGAGCCGCGCTGGCCCGCTGTGTGCTCCGCACCGGCATGCTGCTGGCGCAGCGGCGGCTCCGGTTGCCGCGGCGCCACGTCGGCCTGCGGCTGCGGTTCGCCGACGGCACGACCGGCACCGTGTACCGGGAGACCCGGGTCGACCGGTTGGCGCCTGCCGACCCGTGCCTGCTGGTCGTCGAGTTCCGCCTGCGGGCGGTCCGGGGCGCCCGGGGGCACGCCCTGTTCCGCGCCGAGAGCCTGCTGAACACCCCCCTGTTCGCCGGCTTCCCCGGACTGGTGTCCAAGCTCTGGGTCGCCGCGGACGAGCACGGTGTCTACCGGGGGGTGTACGAGTGGGACGGGCCCGACCGGGCTGAGGCCTACGTCCGGTCGCTGCGGCGGGTGCTCGCGTTGGTCAGCGTGCCCGGATCGGTCCACCACCGCGTCGTCCCGGGGCTGCGCCGGGCACAGGCGCTGGCCGACCCGACGGTGCTGGTGGCCGCCGACCGCGGGGGCAGCGCGGACTGGTGGCGGCTCGTCGGTGCGGGATGAGCCGGTCGCTGGACGTGCTGGTCGTCGGTGCCGGGCCGACCGGGCTGGCCCTCGCGCTGCAGGCGGCGGCGCACGGCGCCCGGGTCCGGGTCGTGGACGGCCGCGCCCGGGCCGCCCGGCCGTCCCGGGCCCTGATCGTGCACGCCCGCAGCCTGGAGGTGCTCCGGCCGCTGGGGGTCACCGCCGACCTGCTCGCCGAGGCCGACACCGCGCCGTCCGTGGAGCTGCACCTGGGCCGGTCGGCGGTGCCGGTCCGGCTGGGCGACCTGGCCGTGCCCGACACGGCGTTCCCGCACCTGACCTTCCTGCCCCAGCAGCACGTCGAGCGGGTGCTGGCCGCTGCCCTGGCCGACCGCGGCGTGCAGGTGGAGTGGTCGACGCAGCTCGTGGCCGCAGACGACGGCCCGGAGGACGTCGCCGCGGTGGTGCGCCGGAACGGCGGCGAGGAGGTCGTGCACTGCGCTGCGCTCGCCGGGTGCGACGGCGTCGGCAGCACGGTGCGGGCGGTCGCCGGCATCGGCTGGCCCGGTGCCCGGGCCCGCGTCGAGGTCGTGCTGGCGGACGTCGACCTGGCCGGGGAGCTCACCGCAGGTGCCGCCCACGTCGGTGCCGGTCGGCGGGGTCTGCTGATGGCCTTCGCGCTGGGTGAGGGGGCGCCGTGGCGGTTGGTCGCCACCCGGACGGCGCCGGACCGGCTCCCTGCGGGGGTCGGCGGGCCCGCGCTCCCCGCGGACGAGCTGCAGGAGCTGCTCGACGTCGCCGGGCTGCCCGCCCGGGTCACCGACGTGGCCTGGTCCAGCCGCATCGCCCTGCAGCACCGGCTCGCGACCGCGTACCGCGCCGGCCGGCTGTTCCTCGCCGGGGACGCCGCGCACGCCTGGTCCCCGGCCGGTGGGCAGGGGATGAACACCGGCGTCCAGGACGCCACCGCACTGGGCTGGCGGCTCGCCGCAGCGGCCGCCAGCAGCGCCCCCGAGGAGCTGCTGGCCTCCTACGCGGCCGAACGCCGCCCGGTCGCGACCTCGACGCTGCTGCTCACCCGGCTGCTCTTCTGGGGCGAGTCGGCGACCGACCCGGTCGCGGCGACCCTGCGGGGGACGCTGGCGCCGCTCGCCGCGCCGCTGCTGCCGTGGGTGCTCGCCCGGCGCCGGCTGGTGGCGCGGGGGTTCCGGGTGCTGGCTCAGCTGGACACCGGGTACCCCGGGGGACCGCTGGCGCGGGAGGGGAGCACCCCGCGGGCCGGCCGGCCGCACCCGGGGGACCGGGTGCCCGACGCGCCGGTGACCTGCCAGGGCCGGGAGGTGCGGCTGCACGAGCTCCTCGCCCGGCCCGGGGTGCACGTCCTGCTCGACCGGGACGCCCCCGATCCGTCGGTGACCGGCCGGTTCCTGCACGTGCACCGGCTGACCAGCAGTCCCGGCCGCGGCGTCGTCGCGGTCCGTCCCGACGGCCATGCCGGCTTCGTCAGCGGGGCGGTCGACGCCGAGCTGGGCTGGTGGCTGGCGGCAGCCGGTGCTGCCGGTCGCTGACGCGCGGACGTGCGCAGCGGGTCGGCGACAGCTCGGGCACTCCGGCCCCGCGCGGCGGGACGTGCGGCCCGGGCGGCGGTGCGGCCCGGCCTCCTAGCGTCGGCGGCGTGGCCCGGCCTCCTGGCGTCGGCGGGGCACGACGACGGACGAGCCGACCCGGGAGGGCACCGTGACCCAGACAGGACAGGCACTGCTGGCGCAGGGACGGACGAACCGGATCGGCTACCTCGGCGTGGTGCTGGTGAACGCGGCGGGACTGCTCGTCCTGCACGTCTGGCCGGGCTGGCAGGAGTTCACCTTCCTCACGGCGGACACCCGGTCGGTGCTCGGCATCGTGGACGCCGCCCTGGTCGTGGGCATCGTGGTGAACCTGCTGCTGCTGTTCCGCGACCCGCCGTGGCCGACCGCGGCCGGCTCGCTGGTCACCACCCTGGTCGGCCTGGCGGCGATGGTGCGGCTCTGGCAGGTCTTCCCGTTCGACGTCTCGGACACCTGGGAGACGGTGCTGCGGGTGGTCTTCGTCGTCGGGCTGGTCGGGGCCTGTCTGGGCGTCCTCGCCCTCCTGGTCAGCCTGTTCCGGATGAGGCAGGTGGCGAGGCGCTGATCCAGCAGGTCCACCCGTCCGACGGCCGGGAGCGTCAGCGCCGGCTCACCGGCGGCCGAGCCAGCGGCCGACCCGTCCGGCGGGACGCTCGGGCCGGGGATGCCCGGGGCACTGCTGGGCGGCCGGCACACCGGCCATCACCTGGTCGACGTGCTGGCCGCAGCCTGCCCAGGTGGTCATGCCGCAGGTCCGGCAGGCGACTGCTCGGCACATGGGGTCTCCTTCGTCAGGGGGGCTCCGGGCGAGGTCGCCCGGTCGCGGTGCCCGGGCCGGCTGCCACCGGGAGGCAGGGGGTCCCCGCCGGTGACAGCCGGGTCGGCTCGGGACCGTTCGTCGGGGGGCCGGTCCACAGCGGACGCCGGTCCCGGGGCCGGCGCGGTCCGCTCAGCGCCGGGGACCGGCGGCGAGCTGCCCGCGATGCCAGCATAGATACCCCCGGGGGTATCGGCAAGGACAGTGCGCGACCGGGGGCGGGACGTCCGACCCTGGCCGGCACCGGGCGGGTGCCCGAGCGTGGACCCGTGGCGGCGGTGGTGAGCGACGTCCCCGGTCGTCCGTCCGGGGGACCGCAGCGGGAGCGGACCGGGTGCACCCGGCCGGACACGCCACCGGCCGGGCTGTCGGCTCCCGACGTCGCCGCCCGGGTCGCGGCCGGCCAGACCAACGCCACCACCGCGCGGAACAGCCGGACGGTCGTCGAGATCGTCCGGACGAACGTCCTCACCTTCTTCAACGGGCTGCTCGCCGTGCTCTTCGTGCTCGTCGCCATGACGGGCCGGTGGCAGAACGGCCTCTTCGGCGGGGTGGTCCTCGCCAACGCGGCGATCGGCATCGTCCAGGAGCTGCGGGCCAAGCGGACGCTGGACCGGCTGGCGGTGCTCAACGCCCCCCGGGCCCGGGTGCTGCGCGACTCGGCCGAGTCCGACGTCCCGGTGGCCGACGTGGTGCTCGACGACCTGCTGTGCGTCACCGCCGGTGACCAGCTGGCGGCCGACGGCGTCGTCCGCCGGTGCACCGGGCTGACGATCGACGAGTCCCTGCTCACCGGGGAGTCCGAGCCGGTGGTCAAGCAGGTCGGCGACCCGGCCATGTCGGGGTCGATCGTCGTCGCCGGCCACGGGGTCGTCCAGGCCACGGCGGTGGGCGACGACTCCTACGCAGCCCGGCTGGCCACCGACGCCCGCCGCTTCACCACCGCGCACTCGGAGCTGGTCACCGCGACCGGCCGGTTGCTCCGCTGGATCTCCCTCGTCCTGCTGGTCGTCGGCCCGGCGGTGCTGTGGAGCCAGTTCCGTGCGACGGACAACGTGAGCTGGCAGGACGCCGTCACCGGCACGGTCGCGGCGCTGGTCGGGATGATCCCCGAGGGCCTGGTGCTGCTGACCACGCTCGCCTTCGGCGTGGGCGCCGTGACCCTGGCCCGCCGCCAGACGCTGGTGCAGGAGCTGCCCGCCGTCGAGGGGCTGGCCCGGGTGGACGTCGTCTGCCTGGACAAGACCGGGACCCTGACCCACGGTGACGTGCGCTTCGACGAGCTGATCGCGCTGGACCCCGCCGCCGAGGAGGCACCGGCGGCCGTGGGCGTGCTCGTGGCCGCGGACCCGGCCAACGCGACCGCCGCCGCACTCGCCGCCGCCTTCCCCGCTCCGGGGCCGCGGCCGCTGGACGTCGTGCCGTTCTCCTCGGCCCGGAAGTGGTCCGCCGTCCGGACCGCGGATGCGGTGACCTGGGCGCTGGGGGCCCCGGAGATGGTGCTGCCCGCCCCGGGCCCGGGCGCCCAGCAGGCAGCGCGGGCCCGGGCCGACGACCTGGCGGCCCAGGGACGCCGGGTGCTGCTGCTGGCCCGGTCGCCGGCACCGTGGCCCGCGGACGCCGGGGAGGCCCGGCTGCCGCCGGACCTGGTGCCCGTCGCGCTCGTGGTCCTGGTCGAGCACCTCCGCGAGGACGCCGCCGAGGTCCTCCGGTACTTCACCGACCAGGGCGTGGCGCTGAAGGTGGTCTCCGGGGACAACCCACGGACCGTGGGGGCCGTGGCCGCCGCGGTCGGTGTCCCGGGGGTGACCGGCGCAGCCGACGCCGTCGATGCCCGCACCCTGCCCGAGGACGTGGCCGCGCTGGCCCAGGTCATGGAGGACCGCAGCGCGTTCGGCCGGGTGACCCCGCACCAGAAGCGGGCGATGGTCGCCGCCCTGCAGGAGCGCGGGCACGTGGTGGCGATGACCGGGGACGGCGTCAACGACGCCCTGGCCCTCAAGGACGCCGACATCGGGGTGGCGATGGGCAACGGCTCGCCGGCCACCCGGGCCGTGGCGCAGCTGGTGCTGCTCGACGGCCGGTTCGCACACCTGCCCGAGGCGGTCGCCGAGGGACGGCGGGTGATCGCGAACATCGAGCGCGCGGCCAGCCTGTTCCTGGTGAAGAACGTGTACTCGCTGGTGCTGGCACTGATCGCCGTCGCGACCCTGGGCGCCTACCCGTTCGCCCCCGTCCAGCTCACCCTGATCTCCACGCTGACGATCGGTGTGCCCGGCTTCGTCCTGGCGCTGGCCCCCAACCGGCGGCGCTACGTGCCGGGCTTCCTCCGTCGGGTGCTGACCTTCTCCCTGCCCACCGGAGCCGTCATCGGGTGCACGGCCTACGCGGGGTTCGCGGTCACCCGCTGGCTGGTGCCCGACACGGGCACGGCCGGTGCACGGACGGCGGCGACCGTCGTGGTCCTGGTCGTGGCGCTGTGGACGCTGGGCATCCTGGCCCGCCCGCTCACCACCGCCAAGGCCGGCCTGCTCACGGCGATGACCGCCGTGGCGGTGCTCTCCGTCGCCGTCCCGGACGTCGCCCGGTCCCTCGTCCTGCTCGAGGTGACCGCGCCGTCGTTGGGCATCGGGCTGGCGGTCGGGGTGACCGGTGCGCTCCTCGTCGAGGTCGTCCACCGCTGCGTGCCCTCGTCGACCGCGCCGGGGGAGGCGGTCCCCGCTCGCCGGCAGCGGGTCCGCGGGGGGACGGCGGTGACCACCTCCGGCGCGCACGAGGTCGTCACCGCCGACGGCCGGCCCGACCCGGCCGGGACGGCGGCCCGACGAGCAGGGGAGTGCTGAGGATGTGGGTCAGGAACCGCCTGGTGAACCCGGTCGTCCGCGCGCTGGGGCACGGCCGTGCGCACCGGTTGCTCGGCCGGCACCTGGTGCTGCTGTCCTACGCGGGTCGTCGCACCGGGCGTCGGTACGAGCTCCCGGTCATGACGGCGCCGGCCGGGGAGGACCTGGTCGTCGTGGCCGCGGGCGCCGACGGCAAGACGTGGTGGCGGAACTTCGGGCCGGAGCCGACCGACGTGCTCGTGCGCGTCGCGGGGGGCGAGCAGCGCCGGAGTGCGCGCCGGCTCGCGCCGGCGGATGCCGGGTACCCCGAGGCCCTGGTGGCCTACCAGCGGACCTTCCCGCGGGTGCACGTCCCGGTGGGGAGCCCGGTCGTCGTGCTGGCCCCGCGCGCGGCGGGCTGAGCGGCCACGACGGTCGGCCCGGCCCCCAGCGGTGGGCGGGTGGCTGCTCGGCGGCGGGTGGCTACTCGGCGGCGAGCGCGAAGTAGCTCTCCTCCTCCTGGAGGAAGTGCAGTTGCAGCAGGGCGTGCAGGCCGTAGAGGCAGGCCAGGAGGTCCTCCCGGCGCTCGGGGTCGATGGCGGTGGCCCCGGAGAGCGCATCGAGGTGGATCTGCAACCGGCGGGTGAGCCGGCCGATCTCGGCGTGCGCCCTGCTCATCGGCGCCACCGCCTCCCCGGAGCCCAGCGTGCGGGCCAGGGCCGGGTAGAGCTCGGTCTCCTCGGCCTCCTCGTGGGGCACCAGTCGCTCCACCAGCCCCGTCCGGGCCCGGTGCAGCGCCTCGACGGCCTGGGGGAACGGGCCCTCGACCAACGCGTCGGCGGCCTCCCGCACCAGCGGGAGCAGCTGGTGCAGGTCGTCCTGCTCGGTGGCGAAACGGCGCAGCAGCGTGCGGGTGGCCGGCGGCACGGGCCGGCCGCCGACCTGCCCCCCGCGCAGCGCCCGGAGTGCGTTGAGGATGACCGCGACGTCGATCCCCTCCTGCAGCAGGGCCCCGAAGGCAGGCGACAGCAGGCCCACGGCGGCCAGCGCCATCGCCACCAGGGACAGGCCCATGCCGGCGGCCGCGCTCTGCACGGCGACCCGGCGGGCGTACCGGGCGATCTCCATGGCATCGGCGACCCGGTCGATCCGGTCGGTGGTGAGGACGACGTCGGCGGCCTCCGAGGACGCCGTCGCGCCCCGGGCGCCCATCGCCACCCCCACCGTGGCCGCGGCCAGCGCCGGGGCGTCGTTCAGGCCGTCGCCGACCATGACGGTCACCGCCCGCTCCCGCTCGGCGCGGACGGCGGCGACCTTGCTCTGCGGCGTCTGCTGGGCACGCACCTCGTCCAGGCCGAGCACGGCACCGACCTCCTGCGCCGGTTCGGGCCGGTCCCCGGTGAGCATGACCAGCCGGTCGATCCCGGCCGAGCGCAGCCGGCGCATGGTCCGGGCGGCGTCGGCCCGCAGCGGATCGGACAGCAGGACCGCCCCGACCGGCGCGCCGTCGACCTCGACCCAGACGAGGGCGCAGCCGTCCAGCGCGGCGCGGCCCACCGCCGCCCGTGCCCAGCCCGCGCCCGGGGTGTCCTCCCGCTTGCCGACCCGCACACGCCGGCCCCCGACGGCGGCGGTGACGCCGCGGCCGGGCTCCTCGTGCACGTCCCGGGGCAGGGTCAGGGCGAGCCCGCGCGCCCCGGCCTCGGCGACGACGGCCTCGGCGAGCACGTGCGGGGAGAGCTGGTCGGCCGAGGCCGCCAGCCGCAGCACGTCCGGCGCCGTCCAGCCCGGCGCGGTCACCACCTCGGTGACGGCCGGCCGGCCGGCGGTCAGCGTCCCGGTCTTGTCCAGCACGATCGTCCTCGCCCGCCCGAGCTCCTCCAGCGCGCCGCCGCTCCGGATCACGACGCCCAGCCGTGAGGTGCGGGAGAGACCGGAGACGATCGCCACGGGGGCAGCGAGCAGCAGCGGGCACGGGGTGGCGACCACGAGCACGGCCACGGCCCGCTCCGGCGCCCCGCTGACCGCCCAGGCCAGCCCCGCGACGGCCAGGGCGAGGGGCAGGAACCAGGCGGCCAGGCGGTCGGCCAGCCGGACCACCGGCGCACTGTCGGCGCCGGCCTGCTGGACCAGGGCCACGATCCCGGCGTAGGTGCTCTCGGCCGCCGGCAGCGTGCAGCGCAGCTCGAAGGCGCCGCCGGCGTTCACGGTGCCGCTGCGGACGGCGTCCCCGGCTGCCCGCTCCGCCAGCTCGGGCTCCCCGGTCAGGGCCGACTCGTCCAGCACCGCGTGACCGGACTCGACCGTCCCGTCGACCGGGAGGACCTCACCCGGCCCCACCAGCACGCGGTCGCCGCGGACCACCTCGTCGACGGGCACCTCGGACAGGACGTCGCCGACCCGGCGGCGCGCCGTCCTCGGCGCCCGCTCCAGCAGCGCCCGCAGGTCCCGGGTGGCCCGTCGCTGCGCGGCCGCGTCCAGGGCCCGGCCGGTCGCCAGCATGACCGCGATCAACGCACCGGCCAGGTGCTCGCCGACCGCCAGCGTCCCCAGCAGGGCCAGCAGGGCGAGCAGGTCCACCCCGAGATCGCGGCGCAGGAGGCCGGCCACCACCCACACCGCCGACGGCACGACGGCGACCACGGTCGCCGCGGCCCACAGCACGTCGTCCCAGCGTCCGCCGCCGGCCACCCAGGCGACGCCACCGGCCGACAGCAGACCCGACGTGAGGGCCAGCAGCGCGGGTTCGACCCACCGGCGCCAGCTCACCGCCGCGTTCCGGTGGCGGGACGTGGCCACCTCGGACACGCGCTCCTCCGCCACCGCCGGTCAGCTGCCTCGGCCGCTCTGGCCCTCCGGCCGGCGCAGCAGGCTCACCAGCGTCGTCGTCCCAGCGGCATCGGTGATCTTCAGTGCCGCTCCCCGGGGGAGGAGGTCGAAGAGCACCTCCTGCGGCGACTGGACCAGATGGCGCATCACCACCGGGTGGTGCGGCGGCCTCCCGCCGACCGAGATGACCAGCACGTCGTCCCGGTGGTCGTAGGTGATGCCGTGGAACGGCAGACGGTCCACCACCGGGTTGTCACCGCCGTCGGCGTCCAGCACCTCGAGGGTCACGTCGTGTCCCGCGTGGTCGGCGCTGAGCCGGTTGGTCAGCTCGGGCCAGGCGCTGCGCTCCACGGCTGAGGTCGTGGTCATGCTCGTCCTCCAGTCAGGGGGTCGTCCGGGGGGCACGGTGCGGCGTGCCGGACCGTGCCCGTCGCCGGCTGCTCACATCACCAGGTGCGCCGGCTGGCCCGTGACCTGCTCGAGGTCCGCGGTGGCCACCGCCAGCAACCGGCGGCCGAGGTCGTCGAGGGCACGCGCGACGGCGATCTCGTCCCCGATCTCCGGGACGTCCGGGTCCGCGGGGTCCAGCCGGGCGAAGCCCACGCCGACCAGCTCGTCGGTGTCCCGGGTGCGCAGGTGGGCCACGGCACGGGTGCGCCCGTCGTGTTCCCCGATGTCGATCCGGAGGGTCCAGGTCTTGGTGGCGTCCACGTCGGTCTCCTCGCTCGGGGCGGTGGGGGTCCACTCTGCGGTCGTGGTGGGCCCGCCCGACGCGGTCGAAGGGCTGCGGGTCCCGGGACCATCGACCCGGCGTCCCCGTCCTGTCCCGGGCCCCTGGCGGGCCCGCTCGACCGGGCTTCACGGCCGGCCGTCGAGCCCGACGGCGGCCCGCACGCCACCGGGGCGGACGGCGCCCCGCGTCCGGAGCCCGGTGGCCTGCGACGCGGGTCCGCCGTCCGGTGACGTGCCCTGCCCAGGGGGATCGTCGGCCCGTCAGCTGTGCCGGTCGACGAGCCGCTGGTCGCGGTGCCCGGTGGGCAGGGCGGCGAGCTCGCCCAGGGCCCACGTCACCACGACGGCTGCCATGAACAGCGCCAGCAGGGTCTCGTCGGTCTCGGCCCACAGCGCGGCGATCCCGAGCCCGAGGGCGACCACGCCCGCGGCGAGCGCGGCCCGGTGTCGTGGTCCGGGCGCGAACGCGTCGCGGCCGGCGACCAGTGCGGCGGCGAGGCCGAGGACCAGGCCGGTGGCGGCCATGCCGCGCGGGTCCTGGATGAACGGCATCTCGTCGGCGACGAGGTAGCCGATGTAGGGCACCACGATCAACGCGACGAGCACGGTCGCGGCGATGTTGCGGGGGGTCGCGCGCATGGGTCTCACCTCACAGGGGAGCGGGTTCCGACGTGTCCACCCTGACCGGGAGGTGCGGCCGGCACCGCTGCCCAACGACCCGGGACGACCCGTCGGACGACCGTGGCCGGCGGTGCCCTAGGTCATCGGTCCACCGGGACGCGGCCGCGCCCGGCGTCCCTCGTCGGTCCGGCGCGGGCAGGCGGGGATCGGGACCTTCGACCCTGATCCGGCGGCGCGGGGCGGCCCCTACTGTCGGTGCAGGACGACGACGTCGCTGCCCGTCGGGGCAGCCGGGAGGCGGGGTGCCCCGGTGACCACCACCGACCAGGACGCAGGGACGGAGATCCGGGTCTTCCTCCTGGACGACCACGAGATCGTCCGCCGGGGCGTCGCCGAGGTCCTGGAGACCGATCCCGCCGTGCGCGTCGTCGGGGAGGGGAAGAACGCGGCCGAGGCGCTGGCGCGGGTGCCGGCGCTGCGCCCGGACGTCGCCGTCCTGGACGTGCGCCTGCCCGACGGGGACGGCGTCTCCGTCTGCCGCGAGCTGCGCTCGAGGATGCCCGACCTCAAGGTCCTGATGCTGACCAGCTACAGCGACGACGAGGCGCTCTTCGACGCCATCATGGCCGGCGCCTCCGGCTACCTGCTCAAGCAGATCCTCGGGCAGGACCTGGTCAGCGCCGTCCGGACGGTGGCCGCCGGCGGGTCGCTCCTCGACCCGACCGCCACCGCAGCGGTGCTGGCGCGGATGCGCCGGCCCACCGAGCCGGCCGGCCCGCTGTCCAAGCTGAGCGACCAGGAGCGCACGGTCCTCGAGCTGATCGGGGAAGGGCTGACCAACCGGCAGATCGGCGAGCGGATGTTCCTCGCGGAGAAGACGGTGAAGAACTACGTCTCCCACCTGCTCGCCAAGCTCGGTCTCGAGCGGCGGACCCAGGCGGCCATCCTCGCCACCGAGCTGCGCGGCACCGGCACACCGTCGGCCCGCGGCTGAGCACGACGACAGACCCGGGAGGACGCCGGGTCAGCCCTCCTGGTGCACCGGCAGGGGTGCGTGCCAGGACAGCGACGTGCCGCCCTCGGGCAACGGCCGCACGGTCGTGGCGCCACCCCACCGCTGCGCGCGCTCGGTCAGGTTCCGCAGCCCACTGCGCGCCACGGTGGCCGCGATGCCCCGCCCGTCGTCCCGGACCTCGACGACGACCTGGTCGGTGACGTCGACGGTGACGGTGACCTGCCGCGCGCCGGAGTGCCGCGCGGCGTTGCTCACGCCCTCCCGGACGACCGCAGCGACGTCCACGGCCAGCTCGCCGGTGACCAGGCTGTCCACGGCTCCGGACATCCGCACGGTGGAGCGCAGGTCGCCCGCGGAGGCCGTGACGATGTCGAGGACCTGACGCCGGAGGCCGCCGGCGTGGTCGGCGCTGTCGGTGGTGTGCAGGTCGAAGATCGTGGTGCGGATGTCCCGGACGGTCTCGTCGAGCTGGTCCACCACCAGCCGCAGCCGCTGCTGGAGGGCCTCGTCGCGCACCCGGGTGGCGACCGCCTGCAGGCTCAGGCCGGCGGCGAACAGGCGCTGGATGACGTGGTCGTGCATGTCCCGGGCGATCCGGTCGCGGTCCTCGTACACGTCGAGCCGCCGGGCGACCTGCTGCCGGACCGCCATGTCCAGGGCGAGCGCGACCTGGTCGGCGAACTCGCTGATCAGCGGGGCCGTGGCCCGGTCGAAGGCGTCGCTGCCACCCCGTCGCGCGGCGACGATGACCGCGGCCTGCGCGTCGGTGCTGCGCAGCGGGACGCCGATGGCCGGCCCCCAGGCGATGTGCGCGTTCGGGCCGGTGTAGTCCATGCCGGTCATGTCGAGGGTCACCGCCGTCTCGGCATCGACCACCGCCTTCAGCGCCGGGGCGTCGACCGGGTCGAGCCGGCGACCGGTGACGTCGACGAGCCCGTCCCCGTGCTGCGCCTGCACCTCGTAGGTGCCGTCCCGCGGGTCCGGCCCGGACATCAGCCAGACGCCGTCGGCGTCCACGAGCTCGGCGACCCGTTCCACGACCAGGTGGAGGACCGTCGCCGGCGCCATCCCGCTCAGGACGTTGGACCGGACCTCTCCCACGGCCGCGAGCCAGCGGCGGCGGACCTCGCCCTCCCGGTAGAGCCGGGCGTTGTCCACGGCGACGCCGGCGGCCCCGGCCAGGGCCTCGAGCACCGCCGAGTCCTCGGCGGTGAACTGGCCGCCGTCCCGCTTCTCCGTCATGTACAGGTTGCCGAACACGGTCCCGCGCACGAGGACGGGCACCCCGAGGAAGGTCCGCATCGGCGGGTGGTGGGCCGGGAAGCCGACGGAGGCAGCGTGCTCGCTCAGATCGGCGAGCCGGAGCGGCCTCGGGTCGGTGATCAGCTGCCCCAGGAGGCCCTTGCCCTCCGGGAGGTGGCCCATGGCGGCGCGCAGCTCGTCGTCGATCCCGACCGTGATGAAGGCGCCGAGACCTCCCTCGGGCCGCAGGACGCCCAGCGCTCCGTACCGGGCGTCGACCAGCCGGGCGGCCGCCGCGACGATCTGGCGCAGCGTGGTGTCGAGGTCCAGGCCGGCGGAGACGCTCAGGAAGGCGTCCAGGAGGTCCTGCACCCGCGCCTGGGTGCGCGCCACGGCGGCCAGGCGCTCCTGGACCTCGTCGAGCAGCTCGGTGAGCCGCATGGCAGCGAGGGGCGAGGAGTCGTCGGGGCGGCCGTCGCCCCCGGGGAGTCCGGATGCCCTGTCCGAGGTGGTCATCGCCACCCACGATCCCAGCCGGGCAGGCTGCCGAACACCCCCCGACTCGCGCGATCTGGGCCACCTCGACGGCCCGGGCCGGCGGCGCCGCCCGGGTCCCGTCCCCGGGTCCACCCGGTGCCGGGCGCCCGTCGTCAGGGCCGGGAGCCGACCGCCGACGACGGCTGGTCGCCGGCAGCCCGCGGCAGCGGGTCCGCCGGCCGCGGGTGGCGGGTCAGGACCGGGCGGGCAGCGCGAGGGCGCGAACGGTCCCGCGCTCGTGGACGTCGCCGGCCGGCGGCACCAGCAGCACCGGGACGACGGACTGGGCCAGCACGGAGCGCAGCGGCCCGGGCAGCGGCTCGTCCCGCGACCCCCGGCCGACGACCAGCAGCTGGGCGTCCCGACCGGCGTCGAGCAGCCGCTGGGGGGAGTCGGCAGCTCGCTCCTCCAGGCGCACCCGGACGGCCGGGCAGGTGCTCTGCAGTCCGCGGCAGGCCACCGACAGGTCCACACCGGCCGGCCGGTCCCCGGGAGTGGACCGACGCAGGTCCGCCACGACCAGGTCACTGCTGCGCGTGGCCGCCTCCAGCAGCGCCGCGGAGAGCAGGTGCCTCGTCGCGGCATCATCGTCGCTGTCAACGCCCACGACCACGGGGGCGCTGCCGTCCCGGCGCACGGTGGCGGCCGCGGACAGGACCGGGCTGACGGACCGGCGGAACACCGCCGCCCGCACCGGGCCCAGCACCTCCGCGAGCCGCCCGTCCCCGCGGGCACCGAGCACCAGCAGGGTCGCCCTCAGCGACTCGGCCACCAGCACGGTGACAGCGGGGCCGTCGACGACGGCCGCGCTGACCCGCACTCCGGGGTGCTCACCCGCCAGCACGTCCCGCAGGCGGCCGAGACCTGCGGATGCCGCCTGTCGGGCCGCCTCCCGGCCGGCCGGTCGCGACACGGCCGGTGCGGTCGGGGTCCGGGTCGGCCAGTCGAAGGCCCGCACGAGGCGCACCGGCAGCAGGCGCCGGCGTGCGATCTCGACCCCGGTGCGGGCCGCCACCTCCGCCAGGGGAGAGCCGTCGACGCCGACGACGACCGGCGGGAAACGCCCGGTCAGGTCCACGTCGTCCCCCCGCGGCCGTCGGACACCGGGACGGGGGCGCCCCGGTCCCTCGTCGAGTCGTGCCCCCGCGTGAGGCGACCGTCCTGGTCGCGGACCCGGGCCGGCCGGCCCCGCGTGCAGGAGGAGACGACGTCGTCCCGGTGTCTGCGCCTGATGTCGGGGTGTGGTTCGGCGAACCCGATGCGCAGCAGCATCTGCGGGTGGGACTCCCAGGTCGCACCGGAACGGAGCCGGGCGCGGGTCATCGGCACCTCGAGCGCCTGGGTCAGCGGGCTGGCGGCCCAGCCGAGGCGGGTGAGCTCCAGGAGCACCCGTTCCAGCGCCTCGCCGGAGCGCAGCCACGCCATCGGGTCGTCGGCACGCGAGGTGAGCAGGACGAACGTCCGGTCCTCCCCGGAGTCGCTGTCGACCGTCCGCCGGCGCGACCCGTCGACCTGGCCGGCCGGCGGGGGGACCCGCCCCTGTGCCCGCCACCTCGCCAGGTCGGCGCGGCAGCCGGGGTCGCCGGCCAGGACGGCGTCGGCCTCCCGGGTGAGCTCTGCGACGAGCCTGCGCCGCTCCTCGGACCGCACGGTCACCAGGGCGCCGTCCTCCGCGGCGGCGGCCGCGCGGAGGTGGTGCAGCAGCTCGTCGGGCACCTCCTCGGCGAGGAAGCCCGCACGGTGGGTCCGGCGCAGGTGGAGAGCGTCGGCCAGCACCGGGAGGCGGGGTTCGGGCGCGCCGGGCACCGGGCGCACCACGGCGGCGACGTCAGGGTCGTCCGGCCGGGGGAGGCGGTCGGTCTCGACCGCCCAGCCCCGCGCCGCCAGGGCCACCCGCACGTTGAACAGCGCCGCCCCGAGGCTCTGCAGGAGCTCCCGCCCGCTCGGGTCCAGCGACGGCAGTTGCCGGGTGCGGTCCGCGCGCAGCTCCAGCCGGTCCCGGTGCAGCACGATCAGCCAGGGCTGGCTGCCGTGCACCGACGGCGCCAGCAGGGCGGCGTCCGCGGCGTCCTCGAGGGCCCGCATGCGTTCGTCCACCTCGAGCTCGGGAGCAGCCGGCCCGACGGGCTGCGCTCCGGGGGGCGACGTCCGGCTGGTCTGGGTCGACATCGGACCTCCATCGGTTCGGTGCCCCCCAGCGTCGGTCGACGCCGGCCGCTCCGCCCGGGGTCGCGGGTCACCGCCGGGCAGGACCTAGGGCCCGAGCGCCGGCCCCGACGGGTCCGTGCGTCGGCGGCGGGTCCTTCGACCCTTCAGCACGCCCCGGCACGCGGGCAGACTGCGCGCGTCGTCCCCGTCGCGGCCGATCCGCGGGGTGCCCAGTGGTCAGGCGAGGAGCGCAGTGGTGGAACCCGCCCGGCCGGTCGTCCTCGCGCTCAACGTGGGCTCGTCGTCGCTCCGGGCAGCCCTGCGGGTCCCGGAGCTGAGGGTGCGCGCGCACGCGGCGGAGCTGAGCCGGGCGGCGGGTGAGCTGGCGCTGGACGGGCCCGGTGGGGGGCGGGAGCGGATCGCCCTGCCGGACGGCTGGGACTCCGCCCTCCCGGCGTTGGCCGGGGCGTTGGCCTCCCGGGCACCGCAGCCGGACGTGGTCGTCCACCGGATCGTCCTGGGCAGCGACCTGCTGGTGGGCCCGCGTCCGGCCGACGGCGCCCTGCTCGCCCGGTTGCGGGCGGAGTCCCACCGGGCGCCGCTGCACCTGCCCCGCCAGCTCGACGTCGTCGACCGGGCACGGCGGTGTTGGCCCGGGGCCCGCATCGTGCTCTGCCCGGACAGCGGCTTCCACCGGCAGCTGCCGGACGAGGCCGAGGTCCTCCCGCTGCCGCCGGACGCACGTGCCTCCGGTCTCCGGCGGTGGGGCTTCCACGGCCTGGCGGTGCAGAGCGTCGTCGACCGGCTCCCGGACCTCGGTCCTGCGGTCGTCGTCCACCTGGGCAGCGGGTGCAGCGTCACCGCGGTGGCCGACGGCCGTCCCCGGCACACCACGATGGCGATCAGCCCGGCCGGCGGCGTCCCCTCGCTCACCCGCAGCGGGGACCTGGACCCCGAGGTCGTGCTGCAGCTCCTGGAGGCCACCGGTGGGGACGTCGACGCCGTGCGCCGCACGCTCAACCAGCGCTCCGGGGTGGCCGGGCTGTCCGGGGGCCGCACCGACGTGCGCGAGCTGCTTCGCGCGGCCGATGCGAGCGCCGACCTGGCGCTGCGGGTGTTCGTCCGGGACGTGGCCATGGCCGTCGCCGCTGCGGTGACCGCCCTCGACCGCTGGGACGCGGTCGTCTTCACCGGCGGCATCGGCGCCGGATCGGCGGTCGTCCGGGACCTGGTCTGCGCCCGTTTGCTGTCGCTGCGGCAGGGCGCCGCCGGGCACCCGGGACCGCCGGCCGCGCAGTTGGCGGCGAGCGGTGTGCGCGTCGTGGTCGAGCACGTCGACGAGGAAGCGGTGATGGACCGGCTGGCCCGGGCGGTGCTCCGGGGGGACGCCGCCGGACCGGACGGGGCCGCGCCGGTGGCGCGGCCCCGGTGACGGTCGCGGACCCACCACGCCGCCGGGAGCACGGACCCGCCCCCCTGCGCACGGCGCGGACGGACCTGGTCAGCTCCCGGGTTGCCCCGCGACCGACGCCGCGGCCCGGCGCACGGCCGGCGCGACCGGTGTGTGGACCGGCACCGTCAGCACGGGGACCCCCACCCGGTGCAGGACGGAGTGGACCGTGGCGCCGGGGCCGCCGGCGGAGACGTCGCGGCGGCCGACGACCACGAGGGCGGCGCTCTGGGCGGCCTGCACCAGGACCTGTCCGGCACGGCCCTCCTGCACCACCACCTGGACCGGCACGTCGGGACGCCGGTTCTGCAGTTCGGTGACCAGCGGTTCGACGGCCGCGGTCTCGGCCGTGCGGCTCGCCGCGTCGTCCAACCGCCAGTGGAGGGCGTGGACGGCGTCCTCGGTCAGCTGCCGCCAGGCGTGCACCACGGTGAGCGGCTCGCCCCGCAGCTGCGCCTCGGTGGCGGCCGCGGCGAGCACCTCGGCGCTGCCCGCGGCTCCGTCCAGGCCCACCACGACCCCGCGGCAGCGCTGCAGGGGGTTGGGGTCCCGGTGCACCAGCACCGGGCAGGACGCGGTGGCGGCGACCGCCTCGGCGACCGAGCCCAGGCCGCCGCCGCTGCCCCAGGTCGCGCCGCTGGCACCCAGCACCAGCAGGTCGCCCGCCCGCGTGGTGCGGCACAGCACCGTCGCGGCGGGGCCGTCGAGCAGCTCGGCACTGATCGCCCACTCGGGGAGCAGGCCGGCCAGGTTGCGGCGCAGCCGGTCCAGGTCGGCGTTCGCCGACCGACGCGAGGCGGCGCAGGCGTCGAAGGAGTCGGGCAGCCCGGCCAGCTCGCCGGCGGGCCAGGAGAAGGCGCGCACCAGCCGGAGCGGCAGCCTGCGGCGGTCGGCCTCGCGAGCTGCGGCGCGCGCTGCCGCGGCAGCCGGTTCGGAACCGTCGACTCCGGCGACGACGGACGGTGTGTGGCTGGTCATCGGTTCTCCTGGGAGGGGAGGCGGTCGGGGGAGGTCCGGTCGGTCCAGGTCCAGCTCCGGACCTCCGGGAGGTCCTCGAGCGCCTCGACGACGTGGGCCCGGTGCCGGTCGAGCTGGTCCTGGCAGAGCCGGGCGAGCCGGTCCCCGCCCTCGGGCACCCGGCGCGAGCGGCGCAGTGCCTCCAGGACCAGGTGGTAGCGGCTCATGCGGTTGAGCACCACCATGTCGAAGGGGGTGGTGGTGCTGCCGTGCTCGGTGAAGCCCCGGACGTGGAAGCGGTCGACGTCGGGGCGGCCGTGCAGCAGCGGGTGGACCGCCCGCGGGTGGCCGTGGAAGGCGAACACGACGTCGACGTCGTCGGTGAACAGGTCGGCGAACCGCTCGGCCGTGAAGGCCGCCGGGTGTTCCCCGGGCGGGAGCAGGCCCATCAGGTCGACGACGTTGACCACCCGGACCCGCAGGTGCGGCACGTGCTCCCGGAGCAGCTGCGCCGCGGCGAGCACCTCCATGGTGGGCACGTCGCCGGCCGCGGCCAGCACGACGTCCGGGTCCTCGGTCCGGGCCCGGACGGGGTCCTCGGTGCCGGCCCACTCCCAGACCGAACCACCGGCGGCGACGTGGGTCCGGGCCTGGTCGAGGTCCAGGTACTGCAGGTGCTGCTGCTTGTCGACGACGACCAGGTTGACCTGGTCGCGGCCGGACAGGCACCGCTCGGCGACGACCAGCGTGCAGTTGGCATCGGGCGGGAACCAGATGCGGGTGACGTCGGGGGCCAGCGGCGCGACCGTGTCGATCAGCCCGGGGCCCTGGTGGGAGAAGCCGTTGTGGTCGTTGCGCCAGCAGGTGCTGGTCAGCAGCACGTTGAGCGAGGGGACCGGGCTGCGGCCCGGTTCGGTGGCGGCCATCTGCAACCACTTGGCGTGCTGGACCACCATCGACGCGGCGACCATCGCGAACGCCTCGTAGGTGGCGAAGAGCCCGTGCCGGCCGGTGAGGGTGTAGCCCTCGAGCCAGCCCTCGCACAGGTGCTCGCTGAGCACCTCCAGGACCCGCCCCTGCGGGCCGAGGTGGTCGTCGCCGGGCCGCACGGGCAGCTGGGTGCACCGGCCGGTGGCCTCGAAGACGGCGCCGAGCCGGTTGCTGGCGGTCTCGTCGGGGGAGAAGAGCCGGAAGTCCCCGCCGCCGTCGGCCCGGCTGGTGCGGACGAGGACGTCCCGCAGCAGCTCGCCGAGCGGCCGGGTGGTCTCGTGCCGGAGGACCCCGGGGGTGGTCACGGGGAGTGCGTAGTCGGCCAGGTCGGGCAGTGGGAGCGGCCGCACCCGGAAGCGTGGACCCCCCGCCCGCGGTGAGGCGGACATCCGCAGGTCCCCGCGCGGGCTGAGCGCGGCCAGCTCGGGGACCAGCCGGCCGTCGGCGTCGAACGCCTCGTCCGGGCGGTAGGAGCGCAGCCACTCCGACAACTGGGCGCGGTGCGCGGCGTCGTCCCGGACGTGGGCCAGCGGCACCTGGTGCGACCGCTGGGTGCCCTCGACCGGGACGCCGTCCACGGTCTCCGGGCCGGTCCAGCCCTTCGGGGTGCGCAGCACGATCGCCGGCCAGGCGACCGGTCGGACGTCCATCCCGGCCCGGGCCCGGCGCTGGACGTCGGAGATGGTCGCCTGGGCCTCCGCCAGCGCGGCGTCGAGGCGCCGGAAGACGTCGGCCGGCTCGTCCCCGGCGACGACGACCGGCGCCCAGCCCTGGCTGGCGAGGAACGCGCAGACGTCCTCGTCGGAGGTGCGGCCGAGGACCGTCGGCCCGGAGATCTTGTAGCCGTTGAGGTGCAGGACCGGCAGCACGGCGCCGTCCCGCTCGGGGCTGAGGAAGGCCGGCAGCCGCCAGGACGCGGCGAGCGGTCCGGTCTCGGCCTCGCCGTCCCCGACGACGCAGGCGACGAGGAGGTCGGGGTCGTCGAAGGCCGCACCGGCGGCGTGCAGCAGCGCGTAGCCGAGCTCACCGCCCTCGTGGATGCTGCCGGGGATGTGCACGCCGGCATGGCTGCTGACCCCGCCGGGCGTGGAGAACTGCCGGACGAGACGGTGCAGGCCGGCGAGGTCGGGGGAGACCGCAGGGTGGACCTCGCTGTACGTGCCGTCCAGGTAGGCACCGGCGAGCACCGCCGGTCCGCCGTGACCCGGGCCGGTCACCATCAGCACCTGGCTGCCGGTGCGGCGGATCAGCCGGTTGAGCAGCGTGTGGAGCATGGTCAGCCCCGGGCTGGTGCCCCAGTGGCCGAGCAGCCGGGGCTTGATGTGCTCGGGCCGCAGCGGCTCGCGCAGCAGCGGGTTGTCCCGCAGGTAGATCTGGGCGGCCGTGAGGTAGTTCGCGGCCGCCCACCAGCGCAGGTCGAGCGCCAGTTCGTCCGGCGTGTACGCGTCGGTGACCGGCGGCAGTGCGCCGGCCTCGATCGTGGTCATGCGGCGGGTCTCCCTGGTGTCGGCGGCTCAGGTCGATCGTGCGGGAGGGCAGGGTGACCGGTCCGGGGGCTTTGGTCCCCGATCGCCGAGCCCTACCGCTCTCGCCCGGGTCGCCGGGGCCGGATGCGGCTCGCGTCCCCGCCGCTGGTCGTCGGCCGCACCGGGCTCGCCGCGGTCGGGTCCGGCGACGGTGTCCCGGCCGGCACCCCGACGCAAGGCGCTCCGGTCGCCGATCTGCGGGACCAGCGGCCCTGGTCGCTGCCGGGACCGGCAGCTGCACTGGGCCGGTGGACCCCGACGCCGCTCCCTCAGCCGCTCCGGACCTGACCGGTGCCCGCCGACCCTGGCTGGTCGTCGGGGTGGGGCCGACGAGCGAGAGCCGTGGTGCGTTGCTCTGGGCGCTGCGCGAGGCGGACCGGCGCGACGGGACGGTGCTGGCGGTGACCGTCTGGGACGGCGGCCCCGAGCAGGAGCGGGCCGACCTCGAGGCCGAGCTGGTCGCCCGGGTACGGGACGTGGTGGAGGAGACGGGCGTCCGTGGCCGTACCCAGGTGCAGCTCGTCACCGGCCCGGTGGCCGCCGTGCTCACCGCACTCTCGGAGGACGCCGACGTGCTGGTGCTCGGCCAGCACCACCTCGGACGCTGACCGGGCGGGTCAGCGGAGCGCCGTCAGCCCCAGGGCGCGTCCAGCGGCCGGATCGTCTCGTCCACCGGGCGTCGCCCGGTGCGCGGGACGGGCTCCGTGCTGATGGACGCCCAGCCCAACCGGAGCAGCACCTGCGGTTCGCCGCTGTCGGCCAGCAGTCTCCGACGCAGGTCCGCCCGGGTCGAGGGCACCTCCAGTGGCTGGCTGACCGGGTCGCTGGCCGCTCCCCAGCGGGTGGCGGTGAGCAGCACCGCGCTCAGTGCCTCACCCGCGGCCAGCTCGGCGCGCGGCGAGCCGTCGGGGGTCGCCAGCAGGGCGAGGACGGTCCCGTCCGTCTCGTCCCTGCCCACGCTCTCCTGCTGCTGCCCCCGGGCAGCGAAGGCCCGGACGGGGAACGTGCCGTCGGGACCCGACGGCACGTTGGCCGCGGGGACCCCGTCCGGGGCGGCCCGGCCGCGACCTGACCAGGCCGCCGTCTCCTGCACCAGCTGGGGGACGAGCGACTGCTCGATGGACGCATGGGCGATCATCGCCGCGACGTGCCGGCGGTCGGTGTCCCGGGACACCACCCGCAACGCGGCCCCCTCCCGCTCGGCGGCCTGCTCGAGTTCCGCCACGAGCTCCGCGGGGAGCGGCCAGGTGGACATCACCCGGCGGTCGGTGCACCGCTTCTCGATGGCCGCGGCCAGCATCAGCTGCTCGGCGGTCGGCTCCCCGGGGCACAGCTCGATCGCCGCGAGGTGATCGGGGCGGCCCGGGTCCGGCAGGCGGTGGACGGTGGTGGACCACCCGGCCGCCAGGAGGGCCACGCGCAGGTGGTGCAGCGCCGCACCGCAACTGATCCGCAGGTCCCGGCCGGTCGGGTCGGTGGCCGGCAGCGCGCGCGTCGGATCAGCGAACAGGTGGATCGAGTGGTCTCCCAGCCGCCACGCCCACGGCTGGGTGTTGTGCACCGACGGCGCGCGGTTGGCCAGGGCGATGGCTGCGCGGGCGGTGACACGATCGACGGGGACGGTGGGCACCAGGACTCCTCGGAGCTGGGGGCGGGCGGACGCCACCGAGCCTCGCGGTCGGCGGCCGGGACGGGGCAGGGGACGAGGTCCTCCGGACCCGGGACGTCAGCCGCTGCGGGGTGCGCGCTGTCCCGACGCCGGCGTGGCGGCGACGGACAGCTGGGCGGCGACCTGGGCCGCCCACCGGTCGATCGCCGGCCAGTCGCGCTGGTCACCGGGCCGGCCGCCGAGGGCCCGCCAGAACGCGCGGCCGGCCCAGCCGACCCGGGTCGTGTCCACGACGCCGGCGAAGAGCTGGTGGTCCTCCAGGGCGAGACCGGGAGGGAACCCCCGTTGGACTCGCCGGACCTCCTGGTCGGTCATCCAGCGCCGCACCGGGCCGGACGGCGACACCCCGGCCACGCTGAAGGCCCAGCACGGCCGTGGCGTCGCCGCCGCTCGGCTCAGGAAGTCGGTCGCCGACGGCAGCCACGCCATGCCGTGGACGGCGCTGCCGAGCACCCAGGCACAGAAGGCCCGGGGGTCCAGCCCGGGGTCCACGGGCGCACAGGTCACGGACAGGCCGGCCTCGCGCAGACGTCCCGCGATGCGCTCGGCCACCCCCTGGGTGGAACCGGCTGCGGTGGCGTAGCCGACGAGCACGGGCAGTCCAGCGGTCATGGGCGGACCCTCGTCCCCCGGGTCGGGGGTGACGAGGGCCGGCGGCCCCGGGACCGGGGGACGTTGGTCAGGTCGTGCTCGCCGCGGTGGTCCAGGGACCTGCGTGGCGCCGGCAGGGACCTCGGTCCCTGCCCACCCGAGGGGGACACGGCCATCGTGAGGCCTGTTCCCCCGTGACCGGGCGGGTCAGCACGAGGAGGTCCCATGTCCGAGCCGACATCCGACGACCGAGCCACCGACACACCTCGGCCACCCCGGGTCGTCGTGGGCGTCGACGGCTCCCCGGGCTCGCGAGCAGCGCTGGTGTACGCATGGGCGGCCGCCGCGCGACGGGGTGCCGACCTGGAGGTGGTGGCGACCTGGTCGGTCCAGACGGTGTGGGTCGGTGGCTACCCCCTGGGCGTGCCGTCGATCTCCGCCGTGCGGGAGGAGATGGAGTCGCGCGTGCAGGCGATGGTCGACGAGGTCCGCGGTGACCCGGCGGTCGCCGCGGTCCCCGGGGCGGCGGACGTGCGGGTGACCACGGCGGTCTCCGTGGGCCCGGCCGCGCAGGAGCTCGTCGACGCATCCGCTGACGCGGACCTCGTCGTGGTCGGCAACCGTGGGCGGGGCGCCGTGCGCAGCGTCGTCCTGGGCTCCGTCGCGCTGCACTGCGTCACCCATGCGCGCTGCCCGGTCGTGGTGGTCCACCCCTCCTCGACCGGCCACGCGCGCCGGCGCCCGGTGATCGTCGGCATCGACGGGTCGGCCGCCTCCCGCGCCGCACTGCTCGCCGGAGTGGCCGAGGCGGCCCGGCTGGGGACCGACGTCGTCGCGGTGACCACGTACCAGATGGCCGACCACTGGATGGCCCTGTCGACGGTCGTCGTCCCGACCGCGGAGGAGGTGCGGTGGGACCTGCAACGGGGCGGCGAGGCGATGCTCGAGGACGTCCTGGAGGAACACCGGACCGGCTCCGGCGGTCGGTCGCCGGATGCCCGGGTCGTGGTCGCGGAGGGAGCTCCTGCCGACATCCTCGGCCAGTGGGCAGCCGGCGCCGCACTGCTCGTCGTGGGCAGCCGCGGGCACGGTGCGCTCCGTGGCCTCCTCCTGGGGTCGGTGGCGCTGGCCTGCGCCATGCACGCCTCCGGGGCGGTCATGGTGGTGCACCCGCTGCCGGACCGGGCGCCGACCGGGACCACGCAGCGGGCCACCGTGAACGCCTGACCGACCCCGACCCCGCGATCACCCCGCGCGGGGCCGCCGAGGGTGGGACCGTCCACCCCCCGGCGGTCCCTCAGCGCCTGGACGTGACGCTGCCCGGATCGACGGCCCGGGCAGCGGCTCCTGCCGTACCTTCGGGACTTCGAGCCGGGGCCAGGTGCGCGTCGGCTGGACCCCGCGCCCTGCCTGCCGATGTACCTGTCGAGGTACCCGGTGCCCGTGCGGGGCGCACACCGACGAGGGGATGTGGGATGGACTACCTGCGCCGTCTGCAGGTCGAGCGGCCTGTGGTCTTCTTCGCCGTGCTGCTGGTGGGCTTCTTCGTGGCCTTCCAGCTGCTGCTGTTCGTGGCCGGGCTGATCCTCGGCCCGTTCGGGCTGCCGCCCTGGTTGCCCCTCGCCGTGGTGCTCGGCGGCCTGGTGTACGTGGCCCGCCGGCAGCAGCGCGGACGCTGACCCGACCGCCCCGCCCGGGTCGGCCCGGCACCGGGGGAGCGGCCCGGGCCGGCGCGAGGACGAGCGCCTCCGCCGGCCGGCTCCGCCCCTGCCTCGTCCCGGACGTCCCGTGCCTCCGCCGCGCAGGTGCGGCTCCGGTCAGAAGGAGACCGGGAGCTCCTCCACGCCGTGGACGAAGGACAGCCCACGCCAGCGCAGCTGCTCCTCGGGGACGGCGAGCGCGAGGTCCGGGAAGCGGCGGAACAGCGCGGGGAGCGCGATGCGCAGCTCCATGCGGGCCAGCTCCGCACCGACGCAGCGGTGCACCCCGTGACCGAAGGCCAGGTGCCCGCCGGCGGGGGAGCGCCCCGGCTGGAACCGGTCGGGCTCCGGCCCGGCCCAGGCCGGGTCGCGGTCGGCGCCGCTGAGGGAGACGGCCACGAGGTCGCCCTGCCGGACCGGGCAGCCGGACAGCTCCAGGTCCTGCTTCGCGAACCGCGGGAAGGCCACCTGGACCACCGACAGGTAGCGCAGCAGCTCCTCCACCACGCCGTCGACGTCGGCCGGTGAGCCGTTCCGGAGGAGGGCGGCGTGCCCGGGGTCGCGCAGCAGCACCATGGTGCCCAGGGAGAGGGAGCTGGCGGTGGTCTCGTAGCCGCCGGTGACGATCCCGTCGACCAGACCGGCGAGGTCGTCGTCGGAGATGCCGTCGCCCTCGGCCTGCAGGATGCGCCCGATCAGGCCGTCCCCGGGCGCCGTCCGCTGCCGGGCCACCACGTCCAGGAGGATCCGCTTCTGCTCGGACACCGCGCCGAGGGCCGCGGCCGCACCGCCGGTCGCGTCGAAGCGCTGGGTGCCCAGCCGCACGAAGGCCTCGTGGTCGGCGTCGTCCAGCCCCAGCAACCCGCAGATCACGTCCATGGGGACCCGCCAGGAGACGTGCTCGGCCAGGTCCGCCGGTGACCCGGCGGCGGCGAGCTCGTCCAGCCGGCGGGTGACGATCGCCTCGACCGTGGGCTCCAGCCGGTCCAGCCGGCGGCGTGTGAACTCGGGGGCCACCAGCTTGCGCAGCCGGGTGTGCAGCGGCGCGTCGGTGAAGCCCAGGCCGCCGACGTCGGCCGTCGACCCCGGCCCGGCGTCACCGAACAGGTGCCGGATGTCGTTGCTGTAGGAGTCACGGTCGCTCAGGACGGTGCGGGCCTGCTCGTACCCGGTCACCAGGTGGGCCGTCAGCCCCATCGGCAGGTCGAGCCGCTCCACCGGGCAGCGGGCGCGCAGCGCGGCGAGCTCGGGGACCGGGTCCACGCCGTGCCGCAGCAGGGGGAGCCGGGCGCTCTCCGGGAAGAAGGCCAGCTCGGAGAGGTCGATGCCCTTCCGGCGGATCCGTCCTTCCACCATGCGCCCCAGCCAGGCCCGGGCCACCGCCCGGGCGCTGCGCTGGCGCCGCGGCCAGCCGCTCGTCCGCCGCTTCGCCGGCCGGGTGGTCAGGGCCACGGTCCGCCGCACGCGGCGACGCCCGGAGCTGCGTGGTGCTGAGTCGGTCGTGGACATGATCCCTCGTCGTCGTCCGGGCACCGGCGTGACGTCAGCTCCGCCGGGCCCACCGGCGGGCGACCCCGACCGGCGCCGGGTGCTGATCGCCGCGACGTCCACCGTGCCACCCCGTCGGGTCCACGGGCCCCGCGCCGTCGACCTCGACGCTGCCGAGCCGTGGCGCTCCGTTCCGTGGCGGTGGGCGCTGACCCGACCATCCCATGCGGACGACCGGAGACCGTCGGCGGCCCTCCGGGGGCGGACAGCACGGTGCCCCCCTGCCTGCACGCGGGCAGAGGGGCACCGTGGGTTCCCGGTGGAGCGGAGCCGGGAGGCTCAGCCCGCCAGGTAGTTCACGTGCGGGTGGTCCATGTGGTTGGCCGTCGGGCTCCCGCGGTCAGCCATCGGGCTCCAGGAACCGGTCGGCGAGGTGAGGATGCGCTGCTGCCAGATGACGTACTCCACGCCGAGGGTGTCCCAGTTGGCGATGTGGTAGGCGACGATGGCGTCCCCGAGCGCGGCGTCGGACATCACCATGTAGTCCAGTGCCCGGCCGGAGGGGTGGCCGTTCGGGTCGGTCGCGCTGGCCCGCGTCCCACCGATGGTGATGCCGGCGGCGCCCGGGACGTCGCGCACGACGGCGTCCGCGGCGGCCTGGGCCCGCGGCTGCACGGGACCCGCGCTGTTGGTGATCTGGGCCTGCCCCGACGGCGCGGCGACGACGACTGCGGGGACCGGTGCCGGGGCGGGCGCCGGGGCCACGACGACCTCCGGCACGACGACCTCCGGCACGACGACCTCCGGCACGACGACCTCCGGCACGACGACCTCGGGGACGACGACCTCCGGTGCCGGGACGACGACCTCGGGTACCGCGATGACCTCGGGGGCCGGAGCGACGACCTCGGGTGCCGCGACGACCTCCGGTGCCGGGGTGGCCTCAGGTGCCGCGACGACCTCCGGGGCGATCTCGGGTGCCGGGGCGGTCGGGACAGGACCGTCCTCCGAGCCGAGCAGGAACCGCAGCTGCCCCGGGGTCAGCGCCCCGGTGTCCCCGCCGCCGAAGGCGGCGATGTGGCGCTGGTAGAGCTCCCGCCAGGAGTGCCGGTTCCCCGCCGCGGCCGGGTCGCCCTGCTCGGCGGTGTGCCGGTCCACCTGGGCGGGGGAGGCCTCGGGTGCCGGGGTGGTGTGGGCCAGGGCCGGGGTGCTGAGGAGGCCGAGCGTGACGAGGGAGGCGCCCGCGACGACCGGGAGGCGGACGAAGCGGGACGGGCTGTGCTTGGGCATGAGTGATCTCCGATCACCGCCGGAGGGGTTAGCTGTCGGGTTCGGGCGATCGGTGCCCGGCCGGCGGTGCCGGCTTCACCCCGAGGCGCGCCCACCGATGTGTCGGCGCGCCGGGTGTAGTGGGTCCCCCACCCCTGCCCTGAGAGTCCTGGATGGCGGCCGGCAGGCAGGGTTGAGCGGACCGGCGCCACGCCCACGATGTCGGCGTGACCGGAACGTTATGGACGGGCAGGTGGGCTGTCTCCGTGACGATCGTCACGTCCTCGGCGTGCCGCCGACGGCACGCCGTCCGGGGCGGATCGAGGGGCGCCGAGCGCGTGTCCGGCACCGGTTCCGGCCACGCGATGGGCCATGCACCCCGCCTCGGGGCACCGCGCCTGCGGGGTGCGGGCGCGCTGTGGGGAAGGCCACGGCCCGACCGTGGTCGGGGAGCGGCCCGCCTGCCGCGCCGCTCCGTAACCTGACCGTGATGAACCCCGTGACCCAGGACCGCAGCCGGCGGTTCGCGCGCCTGCCGGACCGGGCGCGGAAGGCGATCTCCGGGTCCGGTCCGCCGACGGCACCGCTGGCCCTCCGGGCCCAGCCCAGCCGGGTCGACGCGGGCACCGCGCGCTCGGCGCTCGGCCTGGCCCTGCGCATCGGGGAGTCGATGATGGCGGTCGGTGCCTCGGCCGCCGACGTCACCGCAACGGTGCTGCGCGTGGCGGCGGGCTACGGGCTCACCGACTGCCAGGTCGACATCACGTTCACCTCGCTGACGATCAGCTACGACCCGGACGACGTCCCGCCGATCATGCTGATGCGCATCGTGCGGCCGCGGGGTCTGGACTACACCCGGCTCCAGGGCATCACCGACCTGGCGGCGGAGCTCAAGACGGCAGGCCTGGGCCTGGAGGAGGCGCACCGCCAGCTGGACGACGTCCTGTCCGCGCCGCACCCCTACCGTCGGCCGATCCACGCACTGGGCTGGTCGGGTGTGGCGGCGTGCGTCGCCGTCCTGCTCGGTGGCGGCTGGCTGGTGGCCCTGGTCGCGGCGGTCACGACGGCCGCCATCGAGCTGACCATCCGGGCGCTCGACCGGCGCGGGCTCCCGATGTTCTTCCAGCAGGTCGCCGGCGCGGCGGTGGCCACCGGGGCCGCCGTCCTCCTCGTCGTCGGCGAGGTCGAGGTGCGCACCTCGCTGGTCGTCGCCGCCGGGATCGTGGTCCTCCTGGCCGGCCTCTCCTTCGTGGGCGCCGCGGAGGACGCGATCAGCGGGTTCCCGGTCACCGCCGCGGCCCGGGCCTTCGAGGTGCTCACGTTGACCACCGGCATCGTCGTCGGCATCGCCGCCGTGCTGGACCTGGCGCAGCGGGCGGAGGTGCCGCTGCGGGTGCTGGACCCCGGGACGTCGACCGTGCCCTCCGTCGTGGCGCTGGTCGCGGCGGCCGGGATGGCCGCGTCCTGGGCGCTGGCCTCGCACGCCCGCCCGGTCGCGATCGCGGTGGCCACGGTGGCCGGCGCGCTGGCGTGGACGACGTCGTCGGTGGCGGCCGCGTCCGGTGCCGGTGAGGCGGTGGCGAGCGCGGCGGCGGCCGTCGTGGTCGGCTTCTGTGGTGAGACGCTCACCGATCGGCTGCGCATCCCGCCGCTGCTCGTCGCGGTCTGCGGCATCGTCCCGCTGCTGCCCGGGCTGGCGATCTACCGGGGGCTCTTCGCGGTGGTCGTGGAGGGCGACGTGGGGAGTGGGGTGAACGCGCTCGTGGGGGCGGCGGCGATCGGCCTGGCGCTGGCCGCCGGGGTCGTGCTGGGCCGCTACCTCGGCCGGCCGCTGGGTGGCCGGCGGGACCGCTTCGACCGCCGGGTGCGGCGCCACGCGACCAGCGCCCACTGAACAGCCCCGGGCGGATCGTGCGCTCCTGAGCCGAGGTGGGACGTGGCGGCGCGGCGCCCGGCTGCTCCCGGAGGGGAGCAGCCGGGTCCTCCCGGTCAGCCGTGCAGCTGCACGGTCCACTCGCAGGGCAGCATCACGGCCGAGGTGCCGGCGCGGAGGCGGAAGGGCCCGGACTCGTACTGCCAGCCGTCGGCCCAGTGCGCCAGGTACCGGGTGTCCACCGCGACGTCGACCCGCGCGGCCTGCCCGGCGGGGACGCGCACGGCGGCCGAACCGACCAGCCACCGCACCGGACGGTCCACGACGGAGTCCGGCCGCTCGGCGTAGACCTGCACCACCTCCTTGCCGTCGTGCTCGCCGGTGTTGGTCACCTCGACCGTCACGGTCACCGTCTCGCCGGGCGCGGCCACGGTCGGGGCGTCGCCACCGGTCAGCTCGAAGGTCGTGTAGCCCCGCCCGCTGCCGAACCAGTACGCCGGTGCGGCGCCGGCGCGCAGCCAGGCGCGGTATCCGATGTGGACCCCCTCGGCGTACTCGACGACCCCGTCGACCGGCGTGCAGTCGAGCACCGGCACGTCGGCCTCGGACGCCGGCCAGGTGGTCGGCAGTCGCCCGCCCGGCTCGGCCAGCCCCAGCAGGACGTCGGCGACCGCGTTCCCGAACTCCTGCCCGCCGAACCAGCCGACCAGCAGGGCAGCGACCTCCTCCCGCCAGGGCATCAGCACCGGGGCCCCGGCGTTGACCAGCACGACGGTGCGCGGGTTGGCCGCGACGACGGCGCGGACGAGGTCGTCCTGCCGGCCCGGCAGGGCCAGGGACTCCCGGTCGTAGCCCTCGGACTCCACCACCGAGTTCGTGCCGACGACCACCAGCGCCACGTCGGCGGCGGCCGCGGCGCGGGCGGCCTCGGCGATCAGGGCGTCGGGGTCGGCGTCGGCGGGCTCGGTGCCCAGCCGCAGGGACATCGCGCGGGAGTTGAAGCCGACGCGGTCGCCGAGGTCGAGGACCAGCCGGACGTCCAGGGGGGTGCCGGCGGTCAGCCGCACCTCTGTCGACGCGGTCGGCGGGCTCAGGAACGCCGCGCCGAGGTCGGTGCCGACCGGGATGAGGGTCTCGTCGAGCAGCAGCTCGCCGTCGACGTGGACCTGCGCCCGGCCCACCAGGGCGCACCCGAGCCGCACCGTGCCCGACTCGGTGGGGGTCCAGCGGGTGGTCAGCTCGTAGCTGGCGGCTGCCTCGATGGGCGCGTCGCCGCCGAAGTACACGAGGTCGCTCGCCCGGCGGTCCTCGCCGAACAGCTCGGTGCCGTCGGCGGCCAGGAACCGGGCGCGCAGCCCCGGTGTGCCGCTGACCGGGTTGGTCAGCTGGCCCAGCGGCAGCTCGACGACCCCGTTCTGCACGACCGCGCCGAGGGAGTAGCCGACGTCCACGCCGGGGAGCGCGGCCCGCAGGCCGTCCAGCGGGGAGACCGTGGACTCGGGGACGACGGTGGCGCTGCCGCCGCCCTGGGTGCGGGCGGCCGCCGCGTTGTTGCCGATGACCGCGACCGAGCGCAGCGCAGCGGCGTCCCAGGGCAGGTCGCCCCGGTTCTCCAGCAGCACGGTGCCCTCGACGGCCGCCTCGCGGGTGAACGCGATGCCGTCCTCCACCCAGACCGGCTCCGCGGGGGACGAGTCGCCCAGCGCCCCGACCCGCTGGGCCAGGGTCAGGATGCGCAGCACCTTGCGGTCGACGACGTCCTCGGCGATCTCCCCGGCGCGGACCGCGGCGACCAGCGCATCGCCCCACGGCCCGTCCGGGCCGGGCATCACCAGGTCCTGCGACGCCGTCGCGGACGCCAGGCTGCGGACCGCCGTCCAGTCGCTGATCACCACGCCGTCGAACCCCCACTCGCTGTTCAGCGGGGTCTCCAGCAGCTCGTTCTCGGTGACCGTGGCGCCGTTGACGGAGTTGTAGGCGCTCATCACCACCCAGGCGTGGGCCTCGGTGACCGACTTCTCGAACGCCAGCAGGTACAGCTCGCGCAGCGTGCGCTCGTCGGCCCGGACGTCGGCGGTGAAGCGGTCGGTCTCGAAGTCGTTGGCCACGTAGTGCTTCGGCGTCGCGCCGACCCCGTTGTCCTGCACGCCGGTGACGTAGGCGGCGGCGAGCTCGCCGGTGAGCACCGGGTCCTCGCTGAAGGCCTCGAAGTGCCGGCCGCCGACGGGGGAGCGGTGCAGGTTGATCGTCGGGCCGAGCACGACGTCGACGCCCTTGCGCCGGGCCTCGACCGCGGCGGCGGCGCCGTAGCGGCGGGCGATGTCGGGGTCCCAGGAAGCGGCCAGCGCGGTGGCCGACGGCAGGTTCAGCGACGGGTCGCGCTCGTCCCAGACCTCGCCGCGGACCCCGGAGGGGCCGTCGGAGACCAGGATGCGACGCAGTCCGATCCGCTCGATGGGCCAGGTGGTCCAGAAGTCGCGGCCGGTGAGCAGCTGCACCTTCTCCTCGAGGGTCAGCGCCGCCAGCGCGTCGGCGAGGTCCAGGTGGGCGCGGGCCGGGGTGTGCGTCATGGGATCCGTTCGGTCGAGCCGGCGCCGGCGCGGGCGCTGGTGCGGAGGGAGGGAGTGACCTGGCCCACCCTAGCGCCTTACCGAGCATTCGGTAGGTATGAGTTCGGCCGCGGGCGGGACGTTCCTCGGCCCGATGGCGGCGTTCGGCAGAGCCGAACGGTGTCGGCCGTTCGTTGAGCAGCCCCGAACGTCGTCCTAGCGTCCCGTTCGCCCCTGGTGACGGGCCCGGCCACGCGGCCCGGTGCCCGCCCCTCGCTCGGGCAGACCCCCGGAGGAGACCCGTTGTGACCGCACTGGACCACCCGGCCGCTGCACCGCCGGACTTCGACAGCCCCGCGCACCAGGCCCGGCTCGCCGAGCTGTACCGGGACCTCGACGCCGTGGGGATGACCCCGCTGTGGACGACGAGGGAGGGGCTCATGCCCTCCACCCCGCGGCCGACGGCGGTCCCGCACCGCTGGCGGTGGGCCGAGCTGTACCCGCTGGCGGCGCGCAGTGCAGAGCTCGTGCCGGTCGGACGGGGCGGGGAGCGGCGGGCGATCAGCCTGGGCAACCCGGGGCTGCCCGGCGATCCGTACACCACCCCGACGCTGTGGGCTGCCATCCAGTACCTCGGCCCGCGCGAGCACGCTCCCGAGCACCGGCACTCGCAGTCGGCCTTCCGGTTCGTGCTGGAGGGCGAGGGCGTGTGGACCGTCGTGGACGGTGACCCGGTCGCCATGCGCCGGGGTGACCTGCTGCTGACCCCGGGCTGGCACTTCCACGGCCACCAGAACGTCTCCGACACCCCGATGGCCTGGCTCGACGGCCTGGACATCCCCTTCGTCGCACAGACCGACCAGGGCTTCTTCGAGTTCGGGCCGGAGGAGGTGCGGGACAGGCGGACCCCGGAGCGGTCGGACAACGAGCGGCTGTGGGGCGGACCCGGCCTCACCCCGGTGGGCGCGCTGGGCGCGCGCCCGTGCTCGCCGCTGATGGCCTACCGCTGGGTGCACACCGACGCCGCGCTCACCGCCCAGCTGGAGCTGGCGGCCGAGGGGGTGGCCGGCACGCTGGTCGAGCCCGGGCACGCCGCGGTGCGGTTCACCAACCCGACGACCGGCGGGGACGCGCTCACCACGATGCGCACCGAGATGCACCGGCTCGCCGCCGGGACGACGACTCGGCGCACCCGCACCTCGGCGTCCTCGGTGTGGCAGGTCTTCTCCGGCGGCGGCACCGTCGTCCTGGACGGCCAGGAGCAGGACCTGCAGCACGGCGACGTGGTCGCCGTCCCCGCCTGGACCGAGTTCGGCCTGCGGTCCGAGGCCGGTCTGGACCTGTTCACCTTCAGCGACGCGCCGATCTTCGAGAAGCTGTCGCTGCTGCGGACGGCGGTGTCGGCGTGAGGCTCGCGACCATCCGCACCCCGGCCGGCACCCGAGCGGTGCGGGTCGACGCCGACCGAGCCGTCGAGACCGGTCACGCCGACGTCGGCGCGCTGCTGGCCGAGCCGGGCTGGCGGTCGCTGGCCGAGGCCGCCGACGGCCCGGCGCACGAGCCGTCCGGACTCGACCACGCCCCGGTCGTCCCACGCCCGGGCAAGATCATCTGCGTGGGCGTCAACTACGGCGCACACATCGCCGAGATGGGGCGGGAGACCCCGGCACATCCGACCCTGTTCGCCAAGTACCCCGAGGCGCTGGTCGGCGCCCGCGACGACGTGGTCCTGCCCGCCGCCTCCGGCGCCGTCGACTGGGAGGCCGAGCTGGCGGTCGTGATCGGGACGACGGTCCGGCACGCCGACGAGCAGACCGCGGCCGCGGCCATCGCGGGGTACAGCGTGCTCAACGACGTCACCGCCCGGGACTGGCAGTACCGCACCCTGCAGTGGCTGCAGGGGAAGACCTTCGAGGCGACCACCCCGTTCGGCCCGGAGCTCGTCACCCCCGACGAGGCCGGGTCCGCGCTGGACCTGACCTGCGCGGTCGACGGTCAGGTCGTGCAGTCGGCGAACACCGCGGACCTGGTCTTCGGCGCGGTCGCCACCATCGCCTACGTCTCCACGGTGCTCACACTGCACCCCGGCGACGTGCTCGCCCTGGGCACCCCCGGCGGCGTCGGTCACGCCCGCACGCCTCCCCGGTACCTGACCCCCGGTTCGGTGCTGACCACCGCCATCGCCGGGCTGGGGGAGTGCCGGAACACCTGCGTGGCCGAGCAGCGTCCGTGACCGCCCCGGCCGAGCTGCTGGCCCGCTGACGCGCCGGCGAGGCACGGTCCGGCACGTCCCGGTCGACGCCGACGGGCGGCGGTGGGGGCGGGCCGGCCCTGACCCGGGGACCGCTCGCGGCGGTCGGTTCCCGGGTCACCGGCCGGTCCGCCGCGGTCGCGCCGTCCAGCACGGAGGCGGCGGTGATCGGCGACCTCAGCCGGCCAGCGCGCTGATCGCGGCAGCCGACCGGTGCAGGGCGTCGGTGAGCTCAGGGAGCCGCTGCCGGGTCAGCCGCATGAGGGGCAGCGACACGGCCAGCGCCGCGATCGGCGTGCCGGCGTCGTCCCGCACCGGGACCGCGACCGCGCCGATCCCCGGCTCGGTCTCCCCGCGGTTCACGCCCAGCCACGTCCGACGGACCCGGGCCAGGGAGGCTTCCACCTCGGCCAGCTCGTCGTCGGGGAACCGCCGGGCCAGTTCCTCCGGGGGCAGCGCCGCCAGCAGGACCTTGCCGCCGGAGGTGTGCTGCGCCGGGAGCCGGGTGCCGGCCCGGGAGCCGATCCGGAGCGGTTGCCGGCCCTCCTCGCTGATCAGGAAGACGGCCTGGCTGCCGGCGAGGACGATCAGGTGCACGGTCTCGTCGAGCTCGTCGCGCAACCTGGCGACCAGCGGCCCGGCGAGCTCGGCCAGCAGCCCGGGGGAGTGCTGCCCGCCGGGGCGGGCGCGACGCAGGGCGGGGCCGGCCCGGTACCGCCGGTCCCCGGACTGCACGGCGAAGTCACGGTGCCGGAGGGTCGCGAGGAGACCGTGCGCGGTGGACCGCGCCACGCCCAGGTGCGCGGCGGCCTCGGTGACCCCCACGGAGTCCTGGCGCTGCAGCAGGAGGAGGAGTTGCAGGGCCTTGTCGACCGCCTCGACACGGTAGGGCGGCACACCGGCGGCCTTCGGCACGCCCGAACGCTAGCCGGGCGGTCTCCCGCGGCGGCCCCCGGCTCGCCGGTGGGCCGCTCCGTGGTCGCGGGTGGGGAGCCGGATCACCACCGGGTCGGGCGGGTGGCTTACCAACCGTTCGGTAAGTGACATACCTCGTGGCATGATCCTCGTCACGGGGCTCAGTGCCCACGCATCCGTCCGTCGATGACAAGGGGACCTGTCCTGGTGGCTGAACGCATCGAGGGGCTGCGCCTGCCCCGGACGCAGCGTCGGCAGCAGATCCTGGCCGCGGCCGCGCAGGCCTTCGCCGAGACCGGGTTCCACGGCACCAGCCTGGCCGACGTCGCGACCCGGGTCGGGGTCTCCCAGCCCGGCCTGCTGCACCACTACCCGAACAAGCAGGCGCTGATCCTGGCCGTGCTCGAGGAGCGCGACGAGGTGCAGACCCACTACCTCGACGAGCTCTTCCGTGGCCAGGACCCGAGCGTGGTCGACTGGCTGACGGCGCTGTGCGCGCGCAACGTCGAGCAGCCCGAACTCGTGCGCCTGTACACCGTGACGGCGGCCGAGAGCCTGGACCCGGCCCACCCGGCGCACGAGTATTTCCAGAACAGGTACCAGCGCATCCGGGGGGTCATCGCGCGCCGGATCGTGCTGGACCAGGAGAAGGGCCGCTTCGCCCCGACGGTCGACCCCGAGGGCCTGGCGTCGGAGCTGATCGCCCTGATGGACGGGCTGCAGCTGCAGTGGCTCATGCAGCCCCCCGTCGACATGTGCCGACTGCTGGAGGCGTCGCTGCAACGGCTCGCGGCGGGCCCCGACGGCGCGGTGGGGGCGGTCCGGCAGGGCGGTGCTCGCCGGGATGGCTGAGGGCGCGACGACGGGTCGACGTGCGGACCGCCGGTTCCCGCAGCGCGTCTACGGGACGGGGGAGGAGCCGGACCCCCGGTTCAGCCTGGCCAACGAACGCACCTTCCTGGCCTGGATGCGCACCTCCCTCGCCCTGCTGGCCGCCGGCGTGGCGCTGGAGGCGCTCGACCTCCCCATCGCGGAGGGCGTCCGGCTGGCGAGCGCGCTCGTCTTCATCGTCCTCGGCCTGCTCGCCCCCGTGCAGGCGTGGGCGGGCTGGGTGGCGACCGAGCGGGCCATGCGGCAGTCCCGACCGCTGCCCTCGCCGCGGCTGGGGCTGCTGACCGCCGTCGGGGTCACCGCGGCAGGCCTGCTCGTGCTGATCGGGCTCCTCCTGCGGTGAGCCCACCGTCCGGCCGGGTGTTCGACACCGGACTCCAGGCCGAGCGCACCGCGCTGGCCTGGCGGCGCACCGCGTTGGCCATGGCGGTCGGTGCCGTCGGTGCCGGCCGGCTGGCCGTGCCGGTCCTCGGCGCCCTCGCGCTGGTCGCCGCCGTGGCCGGGCTGGCCCAGGCGGCGCTGGTCGCCGTGGCGGCCCGCCGTCGCTACCGGGTCGTGCACCAGTCGCTCACGACCCGGGGCGACCTCACCGGTGTCCGCCAGGCCGGCGTGCCCATCGCGGCGCTCGCCTGTTCCGGTGTGCTGGTCGGCCTCCTGGCCCTCGCCTTCGTCCTCGGCGACTGACCCGCCGAGACCCCTGGTGTCCTTACCGAGTGGTCGGTAAGTTACCTGCGTCACCTCCGCCACGCCCGAGCCGTCCTCGGCGGGCGACCCGACCAGGAAGAAGGCGATCGCAGTGCGGCGACCGAACGTGCTCTGGATCAGCACCCACGACATCAACCCCCACCTCGGGTGCTACCAGGGCGTGTACCCGGGTGCCGAGTACGCCGTCACCCCCCGGCTGGACCAGCTCGCCGCCGAGGGGGTCGTCTACGACAACGCCTTCGCCAGCGCCCCGGTGTGCGCGCCGTCCCGGTCGGCCATCTACACCGGCTGTCACCCGATCTCGATCGGGACCATGCACATGCGCACCAAGGCGGTGCCCCCGCCGGAGGTGACGCTGTTCACCGAGTACTTCCGGGCGGCCGGCTGGTACACGACGAACAACTGGTTCACCGACTTCCAGGTGCAGACGCCCGGCACCGCGTTCGACGACTGCAGCGAGACGGCGCACTGGCGCAACCGGCCGACCGACGACACCCCGTTCTTCGCCACCTTCCAGGGCATGATCACCCACGAGTCGCAGATCTACCTGGACGACGAGGCCTTCGCGGCGCGCACCGCACGGCTGCTGCCGGAGGAACGGCACGACCCGGCGGAGGCGCCGCTGCCGCCGTACCACCCGGACACCCCGGTGTTCCGGCAGGCCTGGGCGCGGTACGCCGACCTGATCACCGAGATGGACCACTGGGCGGGGGAGTTCCTCGACCAGCTGGAGGAGGACGGGCTCGCGGAGGACACCATCGTCGTGTTCTGGAGCGAGCACGGGCTGGGCATGCCGCGGGGCAAGCGGTGGTCCTACGAGAGCGGGCTGCGCGAGCCACTGATCGTGCGCTGGCCGGGCGTCCTCGCCCCCGGGCAACGGCGCACGGAGATCGTCCAGCTGATGGACCTCGCCCCGACCATGCTCGAGGTCTGCGGCATCCCGGTGCCCGAGCACATGCAGGCCAAGCCGTTCCTCGACCGGGACGGCGAGTTCCTGGTGCAGAACGAGTACGCCTTCGGCGGGCGGGACCGGATGGACGTGCAGGAGGACACTTGCCGCACCGTGCGGGACGAGCGGTACCGCTACATCCGCAACCTGCACCCCGACCGCTCGGGCATGCAGCACTGCGAGTACCCCGACCACCTCGCCACGTGGGCGGAGCTCCGGCGGCTGCACTCGCTGGAGGGCAACCAGCTCGCCGCCGGGCAGGTGCGCGACGTGCTCACCCCGTTGCAGCGATCGGTGGTGGCGGCCAGCAAGCCCGCCGAGGAGCTGTACGACCTGCACGCGGACCCGCACGAGACGACTGATCTCGCCACCGACCCGGCGCACGCGGAGGTGCTCGACCGGCTGCGGCGCGCGCTGGACGGCTGGATCGAGGAGGTCGGTGACCTGGGACAGCTCCCGGAGGACGAGCTGATCGAGCAGTGGCGGCCCAGCGGGCGCCTGCGCCCCACCGATGCGCCGCAGGTGGCGGTCGAGGACGGCCGGCTGGTCGCGACCTGCAGCACGCCCGGCGCCTCCCTCGGCTGGACCACCGATCCGGCAGGGGAGACGGTCCCTGCGGGCTTCCTCGCCGGCGCCATCGGGTCGCCGGAGCAGGACGGCCGGCACTGGAGGCTCTACAGCGGCCCGGTGGACCCCCCGACCGCCGAGCAGGTCTGGTTCCGCGCGTGGCGTCTCGGTCACGAGCCCAGCGAGGACGTCGCCGTCCGCCTGCGTTGAGCGGCGGGACCGACCCGCCTCGGCAGGTAACGGTTCGGTCACATCGGCATCTCGCCGGCGAGAGGGCTTGCCCCTTACCGAATGCTCGGTAAGTTAGCTGCATCACGTGGTCCGCATCACAGCGAACCGGCGCGACCGTGCAAACCGAGGGCTCCGCTGGTTGCCCCCGGCCCCAGAACTCAGTGAGGAGTCTGTCCATGCGGAAGTCCACCGGAATCCGGCGGCGCCGAGCGGGTCTCGCCGCCGTCGCCCTGACGTCGCTGCTGGCCGCCGGCTGCAGCTCGGCGGTCAACCAGGCCGACGAGGCCGCGGCCGAGGGCGGCAGCGGGGAGTGCCAGCAGGGTGGGACCGTGGTCGCCGCGAACTCGTCGGCTCCCGAGGTCAGCCGGGTCCTGGCGCAGAGCGCGACCAACCTGATGTGGGCGCGCGCCGTCTTCGAGCCGCTGATCAACGTCTCGACCGTCGACCTGGACGACCCCCAGCCGGCACTGGCCACCGAGTGGGAGATCAGCGACGACGGCCTCAGCGCCGTGCTGCAGCTCCGCGAGGGCGTCGCCTTCCACACCGGCCGGGCGTTCACCGCGGACGACGTCGTCTTCACCATGCAGCAGGCTCTCGACCCGGCCACCGTCTCCGACGTCAAGGCGATCGTGGCCGGCTGGGAGGTGGAGGCCACCGGTGAGCACGAGGTGACCATCACGTCGCAGACCCCGCTGACCGACACGCTGGCCAGCACGCTGGCGCTCACCCCGATCGTCGACTCGGAGACCTACGCGGGGCTCGCCGACGGTTCGCAGATCATCGGGACCGGACCGTTCACCGTGGAGAGCTACTCGCCCGGCGCCGACATCGTGCTGACCAAGAACGACGACTACTGGCAGGACGGGCTCCCGTACCTGGACCGCATCGAGAGCACGACGATCCCCGACTCCACCGCGCAGGTGTCGTCGCTGCGGTCCGGCCGGGCCCAGCTGTCCAACGGCCTGACGGTCCAGGACGCCCTCTCGGTCACCGAGGGCAACCCGCAGTTCGAGCTGCTGAGCACCATCAACGGGACCTACCCGATCATCCTGGACGCCGTCGAGGACCAGCGGGTCCGCCAGGCCATCGGCCACGCCATCGACAGGGACCGGATCAACGAGCAGGTCTTCGGTGGGCGGGGGACGACCGATGGCCTCTACTGGGCCGCCGCGTCCGCGAACTACCCGGAGGACCTCACCGGTGCCTACGAGTACGACCCGGAGCAGGCACGGCAGCTGATCGAGGAGGCCGGGGCCGCCGGCACGGAGGTGCCGATCACCATCATCAACCTGCCGGTCATCGCCGCCGAGTACGAGATCATCGCCAACAACCTCACCGAGGTCGGGCTCACCCCGACGCTCACCGCGCTGGCGCCGCCGGACTACCAGCAGCGGCTGTCGGCGGGCACGGGCGGGAACTACCTCTCCCTCCGTGGTCTGAACGGCTCGCCGTCGTTCCTGCTGCAGACCAACGCCGACCTGCGGTTGGAGGGGGCGCACCGGCAGTTCACCAGCCCGGAGTACACCGAGCTGGCCACCGCGGTGATCGGGGCGACGACGGCCGAGGAGAGCGCGGAGGCCGTCCACGAGCTCACCGAGTACATGAACGACCAGGCGTTCCTGCACCCGCTGGTCACCGTCCCGGGCACGAGCGTGCAGAGCACCGACCTGCAGGACGTCGACGTGGTGCTCGGCGGCTGGGTCCCCGCCACCACCTGCTACGTCGAGTGAGCACCGGCCGGGAGCGGTCGTCCACGAGACCGCTCCCGGCCACTGCGGGCTGCCGGTGACACCCACCGACGGCACGCACCCGGACAGGACCAGCCGCGCTGCGGCCGGACATCGCCGATCCCCCCGAGGAGTGCATTCGTGAGCAAGCCCGCAGCCGTCACCAGTGTGGGTGGCGGACGGATCCGGCCGGCACCGGGCGATCCGGGCCGAACGGCCGGCGACCCCCATCGCCGCCGCCCCGCGCTCCGGTCCGGGTCAGGTCCGCTGACATGACCCGCTTCCTGATCCGGCGGATCCCCTCGGTGGCGCTGGTGCTGGTCGCCACCAGCGTGATCGCGTTCCTGCTGCCCCGGCTGGTACCGGGCGACCCGGCTGCGGTCGTGGCCGGCCCGGACGCCTCGGCCGAGACGATCGCGGCGATCCGGACCGAGCTGGGGCTCGACCGGCCGCTGATCAGCCAGTACTTCGACTGGATCGGTGGGCTGTTCACCGGCGACCTGGGCCAGTCCCTCCGGTTCAACCGCCCGGTGTCGGAGCTGATCGGTGACCGGGTGGTGAGCACGCTGGAACTCGCGCTGCTGGCGGGCCTGTTCCTCGTGGTCTTCGGCATCGGCCTCGGCGTGCTGGCCGGCTCGGCTCGTGCCCGCTGGGCCCGGGTGCTGGTGGAGGGCACCAACACAGGCCTGCTCGCCGCCCCGCCCTTCCTGGTCGGGCTGCTGTTCATCCTGCTGTTCGGGGTGGCGTTCCGGGTGCTGCCCACCAGCGGTGAGGTGTCGGTGCTGGAGGACCCCTCGATCGGGATCCAGTACCTGGTGCTGCCTGCGCTGGCCCTGGCGCTGCCGATGTCGGCGGGCGTGGCCCGGCTGGTGCAGACCCGGATGCTGGCGATCCGCCAGGAGGAGTTCATCGACCTGGCGGTGAGCAAGGGGGTGCCGCCGCGGCGGATCAGCCTGCGCCACGTGCTGCGCAACAGCCTCGGCCCGGCCGTGGTGGCGATCGGGATCCGCTTCGGCGACCTGCTCGCCGGTGCGGTCGTCATCGAGGCCATCTTCGCCCGCAACGGCCTGGGCCAGCTGGCCGTCTCGGGAGCGCAGAGCGCCGACTACACCGTCGTCCAGGTGCTCATCGTCTTCGCCGTCTTCATCGCCGTCGTCGGCCAGCTGCTCACCGAAGTCGTGCTGGCCGCCCTCGACCCCCGCGTCCGATTGGGCTGATCGACATGACCAAGGCAATCGACACGACCGACAACGGCCCCGGGGACGTCTCCGGGGACCCCGGCTCCGGACCGGTCCCCGCCGCACCCGCCGCGCGCCGTCGGCGCCGCACCGGTGGTGGTGCGTGGTCGCGGTACGCCAGCGCGCTCCGCACGCCTAAGGGCATCGCCGCCGCCGTCCTGCTCCTGCTGCTGGTGGGGGTGGCGCTGCTGGCGCCGGTCCTCTTCCCCGGCGGGTACGACCAGCAGGGCCGGGGCGCGCTGGCCGGGCCGTCGGGCGCCCACTGGCTG
Organism: Modestobacter marinus; assembly: GCF_011758655.1. Taxonomy (NCBI): domain Bacteria; kingdom Bacillati; phylum Actinomycetota; class Actinomycetes; order Geodermatophilales; family Geodermatophilaceae; genus Modestobacter; species Modestobacter marinus. Next base: position 438,962 of record NZ_JAAMPA010000002.1, on the reverse strand, counting down.
GGCACCGACGAGTTCGGCCGGGACATCTTCACCCGGACGATCTACGGCCTCCGGACCGACCTCTCGCTGATCCTCACCGCGGTGCCGGTGAGCATGGTGATCGGCACCGCGCTGGGCCTGTCCGGGTACCTGTCCAAGACGCTCGGGTCGGTGACCCAGCGGATCCTGGACATCATCCTCGGCTTCCCGGGGCTGATCCTCGGGATCATGATCGTGCTGGTGATCGGCACCGGGTGGCTGGCGCTGTTCCTGGCCATCGTGGTCGCCGGGCTGCCCGGCTTCGGCCGGATGGCCCGCGCCGGGCTGCTCAGCGAGGAGCAGCGGGAGTACGTGATGGCCGCCCGGGTGCTCGGCGTCAAGCGCTCCACGGTCATGACCCGGCACATCCTCCCGAACGTGGTCGACCCGCTGCTGGTCCAGGCGTCGGTGTTCATGGTGGTCGCGATCTTCATCGAGGCCGGCCTGTCCATCGTCGGCCTGGGCATCAACCCGCCCAACCCCTCGCTGGGCGCGATGCTCAACGTCGGCGCCCGGTACGTGCAGACGCTGCCGAGCTACGTCATCGGCCCCGGCGTCATGCTGCTGCTGCTGGCGCTGGCCTTCACCCTCCTGTCCGACGCTCTCAACCAGGTGGCGAACCGGCGATGACCCTCTCCTCCCAGCACTCGGGTGCGACCGCGGTGGACGCCACCGCCGTCCAGGCCCCCAGCTCCGACGTCCTGCTCGACGTGCGCGGTCTGCGCACCGAGTTCCGCACCGCCGAGGGGGTGGTCCGGGCGGTCAACGACGTGAGCTTCACGGTGCGCCCCGGCCAGGTCCTCGGCATCGTCGGGGAGTCCGGCTCCGGGAAGTCGGTCACCGCCCGGTCGATCCTGCGGATGGTCCGGGCGCCGGGGCAGATCACCGCCGGCCAGGTGCACTACCGCGGCACCGACCTGCTGACCCTGGACGACAAGGCGATGCGGGAGCTGCGCGGCGAGGAGATCGCCATGGTCTTCCAGGACCCGCAGTCGGCGCTGAACCCGGTGATGACGGTCGGCGACCAGATCGCCGAGGCGCTGATCGTGCACGGCACCGACAAGAAGGCGGCCCGGGCCCGCGCCCGGGAGCTGCTCGGGCAGGTCGGCATCCCCGACGTCGACCGGCGGCTGGACGAGTACCCGCACCAGTTCTCCGGCGGCATGCGCCAGCGGGTGGTCATCGCCGTCGCCCTGGCCAGCAAGCCCTCGCTGCTCATCGCCGACGAGCCGACCACCGCGCTGGACGTCACCATCCAGGCGCAGATCCTGCGGCTGCTCGGGCAGCTGCGCGACGAGCTCGGCATCGCCGTCATCATGATCACCCACGACATGGGCGTGGTCGCCGAGATGTGCGACGACGTCGTGGTCATGTACGGCGGCCGGGTGATGGAGCGCGGGCCGGTCGAGACGATCTTCCGCCGTCCGCAGCTGCCCTACACCGCCGACCTGCTCGCCGCGATGCCCCGCATCGACGAGCAGTCCGCCGGCCGCCGGCTGCCGGCGATCCCCGGTTCGCCGCCGGACCCCGCGCACCTGCCGCCGGGGTGTCCCTTCCAGCCGCGCTGCCGGCTGGCCGAGGACGAGTGCGCCGAGCGGGTCCCCGAGCTGCTGCCGCGGGAGGGGGCGCACCACCTGGCCGCCTGCCACGTCACCCAGCGCGGGGTGGAGATCCCGCCGCTGCGGGCGGACGAGGCAACCGGATCGGCCCGCACCAGCGAGTCGCGGCCGCTGTTGCAGATCGAGGACCTCAAGGTCGACGTCGCCGGCGACAAGCGCAGCCTGTTCCGCAAGCACGAGCCGGTCTACGCGGTGGCCGGGGTCAGCCTCACCGTGTCCAGCGGCGAGACGCTCGGGCTGGTCGGCGAGTCCGGCTGCGGGAAGTCCACGCTCGCCCGCACCATCGTCGGGATCAACCCCGCCGCGTCCGGGTCGATCACGGTCGGGGACCACGTCGTCGGGTCGAAGGAGGCCGCCGGGTCCAAGGCGCTGCGGGAGACGGTCCAGTACGTCTTCCAGGACCCCTACGCCTCGCTCAACCCCCGGCGCACGATCCGCCAGTCGCTGGAGGAGGCGCTCGCGGTGCGGGGTGTGCCCGCCGCCGAGCGGGACGCCGAGGCCCGCAGCCTGGTCGAGCGGGTCGGGCTGCACGCACGGCACCTGGACCGGTACCCGCACGCGTTCTCCGGCGGCCAGCGCCAGCGCGTCGGCATCGCCCGGGCCCTGGCGGCGCGGCCGAAGCTGCTCATCCTCGACGAGCCGGTGTCCGCCCTCGACGTCTCCATCCAGGCGCAGATCATCAACCTGCTGGAATCGCTGCGCGACGAGTTCGACCTCGGGTACCTGTTCATCGCCCACGACCTGTCGGTGGTCCGCCACCTCTCCGACCGGGTGGTCGTGATGTACCTGGGCTCCTTCGTCGAGGTCGGGGACGTCGAGTCGGTCTACGGGAACCCGCAGCACCCCTACACGGCGGCGCTGCTCGCCTCCTCGCCCGTCCCGGACACCGCCGAGAAGGACCGGGAGCGGATCGTGCTGGGCGGTGACCTGCCCAGCCCGAAGAACCCGCCGTCGGGCTGCCGGTTCCGCACCCGCTGCCCGATCGGTCCGCTCGCGCACCCGGACCGCACGATCTGCATCGAGCAGGCCCCGGCGCTGGAGCCGACCGCCACCGGTCAGCTGGCCGCGTGCCACTTCGCGGGGGAGCTGTCCCCCGCGGGGGCGCAGTCGTGACCGGCTCCTGCTGCGCGCCGGCCCGGGGGGCGGACTCCGCGCCCCCCGGCCGGCGCGCGCCGGGCCCGGTGCCCCGGGTGCCACCGGCCGGCCCGGTGGTGGGCCTGGACGCCATGGTCGAGCTGCCCGGCGGCACCTTCCGGATGGGGACGACCGACACCGACGGCTTCTCCTCCGACGGCGAGGGCCCGGTGCGCGAGGTCGAGCTGTCGCCCTTCCTGATCGACCGGTACGCCGTCCGCAACGACGAGTTCGCCGCCTTCGTCGCGGCCACGGGGTACGTCACCGAGGCCGAGCGGTTCTCCTGGTCCTACGTGTTCGCCGGCTTCCTGCCGGGCGAGCTGCGCCGGATCTCCCCGCGTCCGGACGTCACGCCGTGGTGGGCGGCGGTCACCGGCGCCGACTGGCGCCGGCCCGAGGGACCGGGCAGCTCGATCACGGACCGGGGCGACCACCCGGTCGTCCACGTCTCCTGGGACGACGCCGTCAGCTACGCCACCTGGGCGGGCAAGCGGCTGCCGACCGAGGCGGAGTGGGAGCACGCCGCCCGCGGTGGGCTCGACCAGCGGCGCTACCCCTGGGGCGACGAGCTCACCCCGGGCGGCGAGCACCGGGCCAACATCTGGCAGGGCCGCTTCCCGGTGAAGAACACCCGCGAGGACGGCTTCGCGGGCACCGCACCGGTCGATGCCTTCCCGCCCAACGACTTCGGGCTGCACCAGATGGCCGGCAACGTGTGGGAGTGGTGCGCCGACTGGTGGGGGACTGACCACCCGACCGGCCTGGTCCGCGACCCGGCCGGGCCCGCGGCCGGCCCCGGCAAGGTCATGCGCGGGGGCTCGTACCTCTGCCACGACTCGTACTGCAACCGCTACCGGGTGGCTGCCCGCACCCGCAACGAGATGGGCAGCGCCGGCGGGAACACCGGGTTCCGCTGCGCCCGCGACGCCGACTGACCCCTCCTGACCGCGGGTCCGGTGGCGTGGCCTCCCCGCCACCGGACCGGCCTCATCGACTCCCCACCCCTGGAGACCGCCATGCGCATCATCTACATCGACGTCGACACGCTGCGCGCCGACCACACCACCCCGTACGGGTACGCCCGGCCCACCACGCCCAACCTGCAGGCGCTGGCCGACCGCGGCGTCACCTTCGACCGCTACTACTGCTCGGACTCCCCGTGCCTGCCCTCGCGCACGGCGCTGACCAGCGGCGCGTTCGGGATCAGCAACGGGGTGATCGGGCACTTCGGCGAGGCGGCCCGGTACCGGTTGGACTCCGGTCACCAGCCGCATCCGGAGCGCCCGCTGCTGGGCCAGCGGCTGGGTGACCACGGCTGGTACACCGCCGCCGTCTCGATGTTCGCCGAGCGGCACCGGGCCTACCACTTCCTGGGCAACTTCCGGGAGTCGATCCGGGCGACCAACGAGATCAACGACGAGGACGGCAGCGCGATCAACCGGGTCGGGTTGGACTGGATCCGCCGGCACGCCGAGGAGGACGACTGGTACCTGCACCTGACCTACTGGGAGCCGCACACCCCGTACCTGACCGAGCCGGGGTGGACGGAGAAGGCCGCCGCGTCCGGCCCGCCGCCGGCCTGGCCGGACCAGGCCGCCATCGACGGGCACCAGGAGGTGTACGGCCCGCGCAGCGCCGTCGACCTGCACTACAGCGTCGTGCCGCGGACGTCGCCCACGCCGCACAACGCGCCGGACCAGATCCGCACCCGGGCGGACTTCGAGCACCTGATCAACGGCTTCGACGGCACGATCATGTACTGGGACCAGCTGTTCGGTGAGCTGCTGGCGACGCTGGACGAGCTCGGCATCGCCGAGGAGACGGCGATCATCGTCAGCGCCGACCACGGGGAGTCCTTCGGCGAGAACGGGTCCTACGGCGAGCACGGGCACGCCAACGAGGCGGTGCTGCGGCTGCCGCTGGTCGTCTACTGGCCCGGCGTCACCGACGACCTGCCCGAGTCGGCCCGGCACTGCGACAGCCTGCTCTACAACATCGACCTCGCACCCACCCTCTGTGACCTGCTGGACGTCCCGATCCCGTCGGGGTGGCAGGGGGCGTCCTTCGCCGACGCCGTCCGCGGGGAGGAGATCGGCTCGCGTGACTACCTGGTGCTGAGCCAGGGCGCGCACACCTACCAGCGGGCGGTGCGCACCCGGGACCACATGTACATCCGCACGTACCACCCGGGTGTCATGAAGGTCGAGTGGGAGCAGCTCTACGACGTCACCGCCGACCCGCACCTGACCCGGAACCTGGTCGAGGAGCAGCCCGAGCTGGCGGGGACGATGCGCACCCACCTGGCCGAGTGGTGGCACACCTACGCCGGCCGGCCCGGGGCGCTGCCCGACCCCATGCAGACCACGCTGCAGGTGGGGCCGACCTACTACAACGACCCGGTCATGTACGCCGAGCACCTCCGCGCGACCGGTCGAGCGCACCTGGCCGAGGACCTCGAGCGGCAGCTGTCCACCGCCGTCGGCGCCACCCCGGTCTCCTGGCACGCCTCCGAGCAGTCCTGGACACCGCAGCGCCGCGCCCGCATGGCCGCGCTGTTCGCCCAGCGCGACGACGAGCTCGACTGAGCGATCCCGTGACCCACGCCCCGAACGCAGGGAGAGGCACCCCCATGCACCGCCCGGACCAGACCCGCCCGGACCTGCCCGCCCTGATCGCCCGCCTGGACCTCAAGGCCAAGGTCCGCCTGCTCACCGGCGGGACGATGTACGGCCTGCACGCCGAGGAGGACATCGGTCTCGCCGAGATCCACCTCTCCGACGGACCGACCGGGGTGCGCGGCCTGACGTTCACCAGCGGGCCGCCGGTGACGCTGTTCCCGAACGCCTCCTTGCTGGCCTCGACCTGGAGCGACGAGGTGCTGCACGAGACCGGGCGGCTGCTCGCGGAGGAGGCGCAGGCGCAGGACGTCCACGTCGTCCTGGGCCCCACGATCAACCTGCACCGCAGCCTGCTGGGTGGGCGCCTGTTCGAGGCGTTCTCCGAGGACCCCTACCTCTCCGGCCGGCTGGCCACCGCCTACGTGCACGGGCTGCAGGAGCAGGGCGTCGGGGCCTGCCTGAAGCACGTCGTCGCCAACGAGTCCGAGACCGACCGGCACTCGGTGGACAGCGTGGTCGACGAGGCCACGCTGCGCGAGGTCTACCTGCTCCCGTTCGAGATGGCCGTCGCCGACGCGCAGCCGTGGTCGGTCATGGCCGCCTACAACCGGGTCAACGGGGTGCCCGCGACCGAGCACGACGGGCTGCTGAACGGCGTCGTCAAGGGGGAGTGGGCCTACGACGGGGTGGTGGTCTCGGACTGGTTCGCCACCCGGAGCACCGCCCAGTCGGCCAACGGCGGCCTGGACCTGGTCATGCCCGGGCCGGTCGGGCCGTGGGGCGACGCCCTGGTCGCCGCCGTCTCCGCCGGTGAGGTGGACGAGGCGGTGGTCGACGACCACCTGCACCGGCTCCTGCTGCTCGCCGAGCGGGTCGGGGCGCTCGGCGCCCCCCGGCCCGCGCCCGCCGGGTTGCCCCGGCCGGACGGCCGGGTGCGCCGGGAGCAGCTGACCAAGCTGGCGGCCCAGGGCATGACCCTGGTCCGGAACGAGCGGGCCACGCTGCCGCTGGAGCGCGGGACGACCGTGGCCCTGGTCGGGCGGCACGCGATCGACACCATCTGCATGGGGGGCGGGTCGGCGCAGGTGCGCGCGGTCCACCAGGTGAGCGTCGAGGAGGGGCTGACCGCGCTGCTCGGTTCGGCGGTCCGGGTGGTGGACGGCGTCGAGGTGCGCAGCCGGGCCGTGGCCGCCCGCGCGGGCACGGTGCTCGACCCGGTGACGGGGGAGGGCGGCGTCCACGTGGTGCTGCTCGGCGCCGACGGCGAGGTGATCGAGGAACGGCACGAGCGGACGGCCAGCAGCATGATCGGCGTCGACGACGACCTGCCGGCGCCGGTGACCGAGGCCCGGTTCCGTGCGGTGGTGCCGCGGGGCGGCGAGCTGCAGCTCGGGGCGCTCGGGGTGGGCAGCTGGCGGTTCGCCGTGGCCGGGGCCGAGGTGGGCCGCATCGAGCTGCGACTGTCGTCCGACGACGCCGGCGAGGCGATCCTCCGGCCGCCGTCGGGCACCGTCCTGGCCGAGGTGCCCGACGGGGCGCTGGTCGAGGCCACCGTGGACCTGCGCTCGGCCAGCGGCCTGGGGCGTCCGGGTCGGATGGCGGGCGCCGGGCTCTTCGGCCTGGTCGCCGGCCCGGCACCGCGGGACCCGGAGCTGGTGCTCGGCGAGGCGGCCGCCGCCGCGCGGGACGCCGACGTCGCCGTCGTCGTCGTCGGGCTCACCGAGGAGGAGGAGACCGAGTCGGTCGACAAGGCCACCCTCGCGCTGCCCGGTGACCAGGACGCCCTGGTGCGCACCGTCGCCGCCGCGGCCCGGCGCACCGTGGTCGTCGTCAACGCAGCGACCCCGGTGCTCATGCCGTGGCTCGAGGAGGTGGACGCCGTGCTGGTCGCCGGGCTCCCCGGGCAGGAGGCCGGTCACGCCGTCGCCGCGGTGCTGCTGGGGGACCGGGAGCCCGCCGGCCGTCTGGTCACCACCTGGCCGGTCGCCGACGGCGCGGCCCCCGCCTGGTCGGTGACCCCGGTCGACGGCCGCCTGCCCTACGCCGAGGGCGCCTTCCTCGGTCACCGCGGGCACGCGGCCGGCCGGGCGCCGGCACCCGCCTTCTGGTTCGGGCACGGCCTGGGCTACGGCCGCTGGCAGTACACCGACGCCCGCCTGGTCACCGGGCCCGAGCGTCCCGGTGCGGCGGTCACGGTGACCAACACCGGCCTCCGGCCCAGCCGCGAGGTGGTGCAGGTCTACCTGCGGCCGGCCGATCCGGAGCAGCCCGTCCGGCTGGCCGGCTGGCAGGCGGTGACCCTGGCGCCGGGGGAGAGCCGGGCGGTCGAGGTGCCGACCGACCCGCGGATGTGGCGGCGCTGGGACGTCGCGACAGCTGCCTGGGCGCAGCTCCCGGTGACCGGCGAGCTGCTGCTCGCCCGCGGCCTGGGCGACGTGCGCGCCGCCCTCCCGCTCTCCGACGACTGACCGACCGCCACCTCCAGGAGGAACTCCGTGCGCGCCATCGTCCTGATGTTCGACAGCCTCAACCGGCACATGCTGCCGCCCTACGGGGACACCTTCGTCGACGCACCCAACTTCGCCCGGCTGGCGGAGCGGACCGTCACCTTCGACGACTTCTACGCCGGATCCATGCCCTGCCTGCCGGCCCGCCGGGAGATGCACACCGGCCGGTACAACTTCCTGCACCGCAGCTGGGGTCCGCTCGAGCCCTTCGACGACTCGATGCCCGAGCAGCTGAAGCAGGCCGGGGTGCACACCCACCTGGCCACCGACCACCAGCACTACTTCGAGGACGGCGGCGGCGACTACCACACCCGCTACTCCACCTGGGAGTTCTTCCGCGGCCAGGAGGGCGACCCGTGGAAGGGGGTCGTGCCGCGGCCCACCGACCCGGTCGTCAGCCACCCCGGACCGCCGTTCTACCAGGCGATGCGCCGGCAGGACGTGATCAACCGCAGCTACATGCCGACCGAGGCCGACCACAACCAGACCCGCACGGTCGACGCCGGGATCCACTTCCTGGAGACCAACGCCGACGCGGACAACTGGCTGCTGCAGCTGGAGCTGTTCGACCCGCACGAGCCGTTCTTCACCCACGAGGAGCACAAGAAGCGCTACGCGCACGAATACGACGGCCCGGAGTTCGACTGGCCCGGCTACCAGAAGGTGACCGAGCCCGCGGCGCAGGTGGAACACGCCCGCTACGAGTACGCAGCCCTGGTCTCGATGTGCGACGCGTCACTGGGCCGGCTGCTGGACTTCATGGACGGCCACGACATGTGGGCCGACACGATGCTGATCGTCAACACCGACCACGGGTTCCTGCTGGGCGAGCGGGGCTGGTGGGCCAAGGCGGTGATGCCCTGGTTCAACGAGCTCGTGCGGCTGCCGTTCTTCATGTGGGACCCCCGCACGGGCGAGCGTGGCACCCGCTGCGGCGCACTGGCCCAGACCATCGACATCGCGCCGACGCTGCTCCGCTTCTTCGGCCTCGAGCCGACCGCGGACGTGCAGGGCCACGACCTGGCCGAGGTGCAGGCCGCGGCCCGGTCGCTGCGCGAGGGCGCGCTGTTCGGCGCGCACGGCGGGCACGTCAACGTCACCGACGGTCGCCACGTGTACATGCGGGCACCGGCCGAGGCGGCCAACGCCCCGCTCGATGAGCACACCCTCATGCCCACCCACATGCGCAGCCGGTTCGGGGTCGACGAGCTCACCTCCTGGGAGCCCGCCGAGCCGTTCTCCTTCACCAAGGGGCTGCGCACCATGCGGGTGCCGGCCGCCGGGGCCCGGAGCAACCCCTGGGTGCACGGCACGCTGCTGTTCGACCTGGCCACGGACCCCGGCCAGGAGCACCCGCTCGCCGACGACGACGTCGAGCTCCGGATGCTGCGCCTGCTGGCCCGGCTGATGCACGACAACGACGCCCCGGCCAGCCAGTTCCAGCGGCTGGGCATCCCGTTCGACGAGGAGGCCGGCGTCGAGCACCTGCTGGTGCGCCGGCAGGCCGACCGGGCGGCGGCGACGGCAGAGCCCCTCCCGCCGCTGGCCGAGCTGCCCGCGGTCGACCTGCTCACCGAGCCGCTGCTCCGGCTGCTCCAGGACGACCGGGCACGGGCGGTGGTCGAACGTCACGCCCCCGAGCTGACCCAGACCGAGCTGCTGACCATCCCGCCGAACATGGGGCTGCTGGGCATGGCCCGGGCGGCGATGCTCCCGGCGGCGACGTTGCGGGCGCTGGCGGCGGACCTCGCCGGGAGCCTCGCCGCCCGCTGACCGTCAGCCGGCCCGGTGGTCCGCGGCCTGGACCACCGTGCCGGCGGCGAGCAGCGCGTCGACGTCGGTGATGCCCCAGTCCGCCAGTGCCGTCCGGGTGTGCTCGCCGGCACGGGACGGCGGCCGGTCCAGGGCGGCCGGGGTGCGGGAGAACCGCGGGGCGGGTGCCGGCTGGACGACGCCGTCCCGCTCGACGTAGGTCTGCCGCGCCGCCAGCTGCGGGTGGTCGCGGGCCTCGGCGAAGGTGAGCACCGGGGCCACGCAGGCGTCGCTGCCGGCGAACACCTCGGCCCACTCGTCGCGGGTGCGCATGCGGATCGTCTCGGCCAGCAGCCCGCGCAGCGCCTCGCGGTCCACGCCGGCCCGGTCGGGCACCCGGTCGGCCAGGCCCAGCCGGTCGAGCAGCTCGGCGTGGAACTGCGGCTCCAGCGCCCCGACCGCGAGGTGCCGGCCGTCGGCGGTCTCGTAGACGTCGTACCAGGGCACGCCGGAGTCCAGCAGGTTGACGCCCCGGGTGTCCTGCCAGACCCCGCCGGCCAGCATGCCGAGGACCATCGTCGCCAGGTGCGCGGTGCCGTCGACGATCGCGGCGTCCACCACCTGGCCCCGGCCGCTGCCGCGGGCCTCCAGCAGCGCGGCGAGCACCCCCACCACCAGGTACATCGCCCCGCCGCCGAAGTCGCCGACCAGGTTCAGCGGCACCTGCGGCGGCCCGCCCGCCCGCCCGATGGCGTGCAGGACGCCGGTGACCGCGATGTAGCCGATGTCGTGCCCGGCCGTCGTCGCCAGCGGGCCGTCCTGACCCCAGCCGGTCATCCGGCCGTAGACCAGGCGCGGGTTGCGGGCCAGGCAGTCGGCCGGCCCGATGCCCAGCCGCTCGGTGACCCCGGGCCGGAACCCCTCGAGCAGCACGTCCGCCCGCTCGGCGAGGCGCCGGACCAGCTCCGCGCCGTCCGGGTCCTTGAGGTCAACGGCCACCGACCGCCGCCCCCGGGCCAGCAGGTCGTGCGCGGCGGACGGCGTGGGCGGCCGCGCGCCGGGACGGTCGATCCGCAGCACGTCGGCGCCCAGGTCGGCCAGCAGCATCGCCGCGAACGGGGCCGGGCCGAGGCCGGTGAGCTCCACGACGCGCAGCCCGGCGAGGGGTCCGGTGGTCACCGGAGAACCTGACGGCACCGGGGCACCGGTCGTCAAGGGGCCGCCGGCCGGGATCCGGACGCCGGGGTCGGGCGCCGAGGGTGCCCGGGCGACCGGCCGGTCGGCGGGGGCACCATGGAGGTCGGGCACTAGCCTGACCTGCGGTGGACGGCGAGGTGGAGCTGCGATGACGACGGCGGGCGACCGGGCGGCCGACGTCCCGGCCGACGGTCCGGCGAACCGTCGGCGGGTGGTGCCGCGGAACCGGGACGAACTGGGTGACCGGGTGCTCACCCTGCCCAACCTGCTGTCCGTCGTCCGGCTGCTGGGCGTGCCGCTGTTCCTGTGGCTGCTGCTGGGCCCGCACGCCGACGGCTGGGCCATCGTCGTCCTCGCCGTCTCCGGCGCCACCGACTGGCTGGACGGGAAGCTCGCCCGCGCGCTGGGACAGGCCAGCCGGCTCGGCGCACTGCTGGACCCGGCCGCCGACCGCCTCTACATCGTCGCGACGCTGATCGCCTTCGTCATCCGCGACGTCGTGCCGCTGTGGGTGGTCGTCGTGCTGCTGGTGCGGGAGGCCGTGCTGGCGGTGACCCTGCTGGTGCTGCGGCGCGCGGGCTGGCCGCCGCTGCAGGTGCACTACCTCGGGAAGGCCGCGACCTTCCTGCTGCTCTACGCCTTCCCCCTCCTCCTCCTGGCCGACGGTGCGGGCCCGGTGGCCGGGCTGGTCCAGCCGGTCGCGTACGCGCTCACCGTCTGGGGGGCGGCGCTGTACCTGCTCGCGGGCGTCTTCTACGTCGTCCAGGCCGCCCAGCTGCTGTCCGGGCGCAGCCCGGCCGGGGTGGAGGCGTGAGCGCGCCGGCACCTGGGCGGCCGCGCTCGCTGGGCGCCTCGCTGCTGGACCAGGTGCTGGCCGACACCCTGGACCCGGCCTACGCCCAGGTCGCCGCGGCCCGCGCGGCCGAGGCCGCCCGGCAGGCGGACGGGGCGACGGCGGACCCCGGCCCGGCCCCCCGCCCCTCCTGGCTGCAGCGCAACCGGGGGCAGCTGCTCGTCGCCGCGGCACTGCTGCTGGCCGGGCTGCTGGCCGCGGTGACCTACCGGCAGGCGGCGGCCGGCGCGCAGGGCCGCGAGGCGGCCCGTGAGGCGCTGCGGGAGGACATCGTCCAGGAGTCCGCGGTCGGCGACGACCTCGCCGCCCAGCTGCAGCAGCTCACCGCAGAGGTCGCGCAGACCCGGCAGCAGGCGCTGGACACCAGCGTGGTCGGGCAGCGCGCGCTGAGCGAGCTCGCGGAGGCCCAGCAGGGCGCCGCCGCCGTGGCGGTCTCCGGGCCCGGGCTCCTGGTGACGGTCGGCAACGCCCCGCCGGCGGCGGACAGCGACCCGGTCGGCGGGTCCGACCAGATCGCCCTGGCCGGCCGGGTCCAGGACGGCGACCTGCAGCTGGCGGTGAACGCGCTGTGGGCCTCCGGAGCCGAGGCGGTCAGCATCAACGGCCAGCGGGTGGGCCCGACCACCGCCATCCGCCAGGCCGGCGACGCCATCCTGGTCGACTTCCGGCCGGTGATGGACCCCTACGAGATCTCCGCGGTCGGCGAGCCCGACGACCTGGCGCGCGCTTTCCTGGCCACCCCCGAGGCCAACGAACTGGCCACGCTGACCAAGGACTTCGGGATCGTCTTCGACTTCGCCCGGTCCGACGACCTCGAGCTGCCGGCCGGCAGCAGCGCGGAGCTGGTGTTCGCCGAACCGCTCGTCGCAGCCGAGGAACAGGGCGAGGCGCTCGCGCCCGCCACCCCCGACCCGCCCACCGACGGAGGCTGACGCGTGATCCCGATCCTCGGACTCGCAGTCGGCGTGGTGCTGGGGCTGCTGCTCGACCCCAGCGTCCCGCTCTGGCTGCAGCCCTACCTGCCGATCGCGGTGGTGGCGGCCCTGGACGCCGTCTTCGGTGGGGTGCGGGCGCGCTTCGACCGGATCTTCGACGCGAAGGTCTTCGTCGTCTCCTTCGTCTCCAACGTCGTCGTCGCGGCGCTGATCGTCTTCCTCGGTGACCAGCTCGGGGTCGGTGCGCAGCTGTCGACCGCCGTGGTCGTCGTGCTCGGCATCCGCATCTTCGGCAACGCCGCAGCGATCCGCCGGCACCTGTTCCGCGCATGACCGAGGAGCCGACCCCCGGTCGTCGGTCCGACGCCGAGCCGCGCGAGCCCGCGCCCCACGAGCCCGCCGCGCCGGAGGCAGCCCCTCCTGAGGCCGGCGCCCCGGCGACGGGCTCGTCCGCGGCGGACACGTCGGGGGCAGGCGCCGACGGTGCCGACGGTGTGGGGGAGCAGGAGGCGGCCGCGCCGCCGGACGGCGCCGGGAGCGAGCCGCCGGACGGCGCCGGGACCGAGCCGCCGGACGACGCCGGGACCGAGCCACCGGACGGCGCCGGGAGCGAGCCGGCCACCGGACGACGGCGTCGCGATCCGCTGGCCGCCGTCCTCATCGGCGTGCTCACCCTGCTGCTGGGCTTCGCCTTCGCCGTGCAGGTGCGCAGCACCGACACCGACGCGCAGCTGGCCGGCCTGCGCGAGGAGGACCTCGTGCGGATCCTCGACGACCTCTCCGCCCGGGAGGACCGGCTGCGTCAGGAGATCAGCGACCAGCGGGCGGCGCTGGCCCAGCTGGGCAGCTCCGACAGCGCCGCGGCCGCCGCGCTCGCCGAGGCCGAGCAGCGGGCGGAGGCGCTCGGGATCCTCAACGGCACCGTCGCCGCCCACGGCCCCGGGCTCGAGGTGGTCATCAGCGACCCCGCCGACCGGGTCACCGCCGGCGTGGTGCTCAACGCCATCCAGGAGCTGCGCGGCGCCGGTGCGGAGACGATGCAGATCGACGGCGTCCGGATCGGCGTGAGCAGTGCCATCACCGGGGACCCGGGCGCCCTGGAGATCGACGGCGAACCGGTGGAGGCGCCGTACACGATCCGGGTCATCGGCTCGCCCGAGGACATGGCCACCGCGCTCAGCATCCCGGGCGGGGTCTCCGCGATGGTCAACCAGCGCCGCGGCAGCGTCGACATCCGCCCCTCCCAGGACGTCGTCGTGGACGCGTTGCGGCCACTGGACACGCCTCAATACGCTGAGCCGGCCGACGGGGACTGAAGAAGGACCCCCGTGCCCCCCACACCTCGCTCACGCTCGGCCCGGGGCCCTGCACGGGGGCCGAGAGAACTGTTCCGCGACCCCTGGGAGATGCCGCATGACCACCCCCGATGACCGCCGTTACACCGACCAGCACGAGTGGGCGCTGGTCCAGGGCACCGAGGGTGCCGCGACGGTGGTCCGGGTCGGGATCACCGACCACGCCCAGGACGCGCTGGGGGACATCGTGTTCGTCCAGCTGCCCGAGGTGGGTGCGGAGGTGGCCCCCGGCAACCCGATCGGCGAGGTGGAGTCGACCAAGTCCGTCTCCGACGTCTACTCGCCGGTGGCCGGCGTGGTGTCGGCGGTGAACGAGGCCCTGGCCGACGCGCCGGAGACGGTCAACAGCGACCCCTACGGTGCCGGCTGGCTGGTCGAGGTCCAGGTGACCGGGCAGGACGGCGACCCCACCGCGGCCCTGCTGGACGCCGCGGCGTACCAGGCGGTCGTCCAGTCGTCCTGACCCGGACCCGACCGGGCCGGCCCGGTCGCCGGGTCCCGGCGCCGGCCACCCCACCGTCCTGTCGGGGTGGTCGGCGATCACTATCATCACTGCGACGGTCGGGCCGTGAGCTCCACGACGGCGTCCGACCCTCACCCTGTACGTGCGGTTGACCCTCGGGTCGGCCGCTGGTTCCATGACCCCCGGCCCGACCGTGAACCTGCGGCGGCCGACCTACGACGGGCCGACCGGTCCGTCGTCCGCCGGCCGACCGCGGCCCGTACCACCAGGCCCGCGGCGGTGCCGCCTGCACCGGAGGAGACCGACGTGCTCTGCACTCGATGTGGCCACCAGAACCCAGAGGGCAGCCGCTTCTGCGCGCAGTGCGGGGCGGCGCTGAGCCCCGAGCGGGTCGGTGAGTCGACCAGCATCATCCCCAAGGTCGGCGGGGAGGACTCCGGCGAGCAGGCCGAGGTCTCCGAGTCGACCGCGGACGCGCACGCCGGCGCCGTCGAGTCGCTGCCGGCCGGGTCCGCGCTGCTGGTGGTGAAGCGTGGCCCCAACGCGGGCAGCCGCTTCCTGCTCGACCAGGAGGTCACCACCGCCGGCCGGCACCCGGACAGCGACATCTTCCTCGACGACGTGACGGTCAGCCGCCGGCACGTGGAGTTCCACCGCGAGGGCGGCGGCTTCACCGTCCACGACGTGGGCAGCCTCAACGGCACCTACGTCAACCGCGAGCCGGTCGACGTGGCCTCCCTCGCCGGCGGCGACGAGGTCCAGATCGGCAAGTTCCGCCTGGTCTACCTGACCGGGCCGCGGACGGGCGAGCCGGCCGGCGCATGACCGCCCCGTCGTGCACCGAGCAGCGGGCCGAGAGCGGACGCCGGTCATGACGGCGGTGCCCCAGCCCAGCCCCAGCGCTGACCGGGACACCGCCGCCGCCCGGGGCGCCGCTGACGACGACGCCCTGGACACACCGGACACCCGTCCCCGGTTCACCATCGGCGAGGTGCTGTCGGCCCTGCGCGGCGACTTCCCGGACGTGACGATCAGCAAGATCCGCTACCTCGAGTCCGAGGAGCTGGTCCACCCGCAGCGCACCCCGTCGGGCTACCGGAAGTTCTCCGTCGCCGACGTCGGCCGGCTGCGGTACGTGCTGGCCGCCCAGCGGGACCAGTACCTGCCGTTGCGGGTCATCAAGGAGCACCTGGACGCCCTCGACCGGGGCGAGCCGGTCTCCGGCAGCGGGTCCGCCGGCGGGGTGGCGGGGCAGCCGGTCGGGACGGCGCCCCTGCCCGGTCCCGAGTTCGCCGCGGCCGCCGGTCTGTCGGCGGACCAGCTGGCCGACTGCGTCCAGTTCGGGCTGCTCAGCGCCGACTCCCAGGGGCGTCATCGCGTCGCCGACCTGCCCGTGGGCCGAGCGGTCGCCGGCCTCGCCCGGCACGGGATCGAACCGCGGCACCTGCGGGTGTACCGGACGGCGGTGGAGCGGGAGGCCGCCCTGCTGGAGCAGCTGGTGGCCCCGGTGCTGCTGGCCCGCTCCGAGGAGGCCCGGAGCCGGGCCGGGGAGCAGCTCCAGGAGCTGGCCACGCTGTCCTCGCAGCTGCACAGCGGGCTGCTGGAGTCACGCCTGCGCGAGGTCCTCGGCGGCTGATCACTGGCGTACCGTTGCGGGGGTGCGGGCACCCCCGGTGCCCCGGGGCGGCTGCCACGCGGCGGATCGTCCGGGACCGGTGGGGTGACCACGGGGAAGCAAGCGGAGGGGAGGCAGGCGTGCAGGAGCTCAGAGTCGTCGGCGTCCGGGTGGAGCTGCCCGGCAACCAGCCCATCCTGCTGCTCAAGGAGACCCAGGGGGAGCGGTACCTGCCGATCTGGATCGGTGCGACCGAGGCCGCGGCGATCGCCTTCGAGCAGCAGGGCGTCCGGCCGGCCCGGCCGATGACCCACGACCTGCTGCGCGAGGTCGTGACGGCCCTGGGTGCGACGCTCGAGGCGGTGCACATCACCGAGATGCGGGACGGCATCTACCTCGCCGAGCTCCTGTTCGGTGACGAGCGCACGGTGAGCGCGCGCCCGTCCGACGCGGTCGCCCTCGCCGTCCGCACCGGCGCTCCCATCTACGGTGCCGAGGCCCTGCTCGACGAGGTCGGGATCGAGATCCCCGACGAGCAGGAAGACGAGGTCGAGAAGTTCCGCGAGTTCCTGGACAACATCAGCCCCGAGGACTTCGGCGCCGGCTCGGGCTCCGCCGGCAGCTGAACCGCCAGCCCCCGCGTCCCTGGGGCCACCCGCAGGGGTGAGGGAGGCGACACGCCGCCTCCCTCGGTTGACCCTGTCCCGGCCCCGGCCTACGGTCAGCCAATCACGTGCGTCGAGGCCCCTGGGTCGCGCCCGTGACCGTCCCCGGCGACAGCACGGGGGACGGCCCAGGTGCTGGGTGCCGAGTCGAGGAGGCGCTGGAGTGAGCGGGCCCGCGATCGACGGCACGAACCCGGCAGCGCCGCGACCGCGGCGGACGAGCGCCAGCGAGGAGTGCCCGTGAGCGACCAGGCCGACGGTTCGCAGGGTCAGCTGTTCAGCGACGCGGCGGTGGGGGTCCCCTCCTACGACGAGGTCGACACCGACGTCGTCGGCTACCGCGGCCCGACGGCCTGCGCCGCCGCCGGCATCACCTACCGGCAGCTGGACTACTGGGCGCGCACCGGGCTGGTCGCGCCGTCCGTGCGGACCGCCACCGGGTCGGGCACCCAGCGGCTCTACTCCTTCCGCGACATCCTCGTGCTCAAGGTCGTGAAGCGGCTGCTGGACACCGGCGTGTCCCTGCAGAACATCCGCAAGGCCGTCGACCACCTGCGCACCCGCGGGGTCAAGGACCTCGCCAACATCACGCTGCTCTCCGACGGCGCCACGGTGTACGAGTGCACCTCCGCCGAGGAGGTCGTCGACCTGCTCGCCGGCGGGCAGGGCGTCTTCGGCATCGCGGTCTCCGGCGCCCTCCGGGAGCTCTCCGGCGAGCTCGCCGAACTGCCGGCCGAGCGGCTGGACGGGGGCGGCTCCGTCGCCGACGACGAGCTGTCCGCCCGCCGCCGCCGTCGCGCCGCCTCCGCCTGACCCTCCACCACCGCCGGACCTTCCGCCCCACCGTCGGGCCCGCGCGAGCACGGAGCCGTCGTCTGGACGGTGATCAGGTCACCTGATCACCGTCTGGCCCACCGCACCAACGCTGGTGAGGGAGGACAGTCGTTGATCAGGTCACCTGATCAACGGCTGAGTCCCGGACGGCGCTGGTACCGTCCCAGCAGTGGCCGACCGGACTCCTGGTTCTGATCCCGCACCCCTGACCGGGTCGCTCCCCGCGCTCTCCGCGCTGTCGACGGGCGGGTCGTTCGCGGCCCGGCACATCGGCCCCCGCCCGGCGGACACCGCCGCGATGCTGGCCGTCCTCGGCCACGACTCGCTCGCCTCGCTGGCCGACGCCTGCGTGCCCGAGGGGGTGCGCGACCGCACCCCGCTGGACCTCCCGGCGGCCGCCGACGAGGCGACCGTGCTGGCCCAGCTGCGGGAGCGGGCCGCGGCCAACGAGGTCTTCACCTCGATGATCGGGCTGGGCTACAGCGACACGATCACCCCGGCGGTGATCCAGCGGAACATCCTGGAGAACCCCGCCTGGTACACCGCCTACACGCCCTACCAGCCGGAGATCAGCCAGGGTCGCCTGGAGGCGCTGATCAACTTCCAGACGATGGTCGCCGACCTCACCGGGCTGCCGGTCGCTGGGGCCTCGATGCTGGACGAGGCCACCGCCGCGGCGGAGGCGATGACGCTGGTGCGCCGGGCCGGGCGGGCCAAGGCCGACGCCGTCTTCGTCGTCGACGCCGACACGCTGCCGCAGACCCTGGCCGTGCTGCGCACCCGCGCCGAGCCGCTGGGCATCGGCCTGCACGTCGCCGACCTCTCCGCCGGCTGGCCCACCGACCTCCCCGAGGCGGGCGCCTTCGGCGTGCTGCTGGCCTACCCGGGCGCCAGCGGGGCGGTCCGCGACCACCGCCGGCTGACCGAGGCCGCGCACACGGCCGGTGCCGCCGTCGTCGTCGCCGCCGACCTGCTCGCGCTGACCCTGCTGGAGGCGCCGGGGGAGTGGGGCGCCGACGTCGCCTGCGGCACGACCCAGCGCTTCGGCGTCCCGATGGGGTACGGCGGCCCGCACGCGGGCTACCTGTCGGTGCGCGAGGGGCTGGCTCGCCAGCTCCCCGGCCGGCTGGTGGGCGTCTCGGTCGACGCCGACGGCGACGTCGCCTACCGGCTGGCGCTGCAGACCCGGGAGCAGCACATCCGCCGGGAGAAGGCCACCAGCAACATCTGCACCGCCCAGGTGCTGCTCGCCGTCATGGCCGGTGCCTACGCCGTCTACCACGGGCCGGAGGGGCTGACCGCGATCGCCGCCCGGGTGCACCGCACCGCCCAGGTGCTGGCCGGCTGGCTGCGCGCCGGTGGCCTCCCCGTGGTGCACGAGCACTTCTTCGACACCGTGGTCGTCTCGGTGCCCGGCCGGGCCGCCGAGGTGGTGGCCGCCGCGGCCGCCCGCCGGGTGAACCTGCGCCGGGTCGACGAGGACGCCGTCGCGATCGCCTGCGACGAGACGACGACGCCCGCCGTCCTGCGGCTGGTCGCCGAGGCCTTCGGCGTGACCCCGGACGACGCTGCGTTGGATGACGCCGGGGCCGACGCGCTCCCGGCCGGGCTGCGCCGGTCCACCGCCTTCCTCACGCACCCGGTCTTCTCCGAGCACCGCTCGGAGACGGCGATGCTGCGCTACCTGCGCCGGCTGTCGGACAAGGACCTGGCACTGGACCGCACGATGATCCCGCTGGGCTCGTGCACGATGAAGCTCAACGCCGCCACCGAGATGGCCGCGATCACCTGGCCGGAGTTCGCCGGCCTGCACCCGTTCGCCCCGGTCGAGCAGACCCGCGGCTACGCCCAGCTGATCGGCGAGCTCTGCGACGGGCTGGCCGAGATCACCGGGTATGCCGCGGTGAGCGTGCAGCCCAACGCCGGCTCGCAGGGCGAGTTCGCCGGCCTGATGGCCATCCGCGCCTACCACCACAGCCGGGGCGACGTGCACCGCGACGTCTGCCTCATCCCGTCCTCGGCGCACGGCACGAACGCGGCCAGCGCCGTCATGGCCGGGATGCGGGTGGTCGTGGTCGCCTGCGACGAGGCCGGCAACGTCGACCTCGCCGACCTGCGGACCAAGGTCGACACGCACGCCGAGCGGCTCGCCGCGATCATGATCACCTACCCCTCGACCCACGGGGTCTTCGAGGTGGAGGTGCAGGAGATCTGCGCGGCGGTGCACGACGCCGGCGGTCAGGTCTACGTGGACGGCGCGAACCTCAACGCGCTGGTCGGGCTGGCCAAGCCGGGCCGGTTCGGCTCCGACGTCAGCCACCTCAACCTGCACAAGACCTTCTGCATCCCGCACGGTGGCGGTGGGCCCGGCGTCGGGCCGATCGGCGTCCGGGAGCACCTGGTGCCCTTCCTGCCCGGCCACCCGCTGGTGGAGACCGGCGGGACGGGTGCGCCGGTGTCCGGTGCGCCGTGGGGGTCGGCGGGCATCCTGCCGATCTCCTGGGCCTACCTGCGGCTGATGGGCCCCGACGGGCTGCTCCAGGCCACCGAGCAGGCGATCCTGGCGGCCAACTACGTCGCCGAGCGGCTGCGCCCGCACTACCCGGTGCTCTACACCGGTGCGACGGGCCTGGTGGCGCACGAGTGCATCCTGGACATCCGGCCGCTCACCAAGGCCACCGGCGTGACCAACGACGACATCGCCAAGCGGCTGATCGACCTGGGGTTCCACGCGCCGACGATGAGCTTCCCGGTGGCCGGCACGCTGATGGTCGAGCCGACCGAGAGCGAGGACAGGGCCGAGCTGGACCGGTTCGTCGAGGCGATGGTGCACATCCGCGGCGAGATCGAGAAGGTCGCCACCGGCGAGTACGACCGCGACGACAACCCTCTGCGCAACGCCCCGCACACGCTGAAGATGCTGGCGGGGGAGTGGGACCGGCCCTATCCGCGTGAGGCGGCCGTGTACCCCGTCCCCGGGCTGGTCGGGCGCGGCTACCTGGCGCCGGTGCGGCGCATCGACGGTGCCTACGGCGATCGCAACCTGGTCTGCTCCTGCCCGTCGCCGGAGGCGTTCGAGGAGCCTGCCGTGCCGCACCCGCCGGTCGCGACCGAGCCGAGCCGCGCCCAGGGCGCACCCGACGACCTGGGGACGACGAAGGACGTGGTGGGCGCGCAGTCCTGACACGCCGGGCAGGGGTCGACGGCGCAGGCCGGGAGGTGCACCCTCGGTCCATGGGGACCCTGGTGCGTCGTTCGTCGGTCGGTGTGCTAGCGCTCGTCGGCACCGCCGTGCTGAGCTCCTGCGCGGGCCAGCCGGGCGCGGCCGGTCCGACCGCGGTGAGCGAGGCGGCCGCCACGGACGGCGCCGAGCCGGCCGTGGACGAGGCCGCAGCGGAGGAGCTGGCCGCAGCACTGCTGCCGGAGTCCGCGTTCGGGGCCGACGCCACCGTCCACCAGCTGCCGTCGGAGTGGATGGGCCCCTGGGCGGGACCGTGGTCGTGGGGTGACCACGACAGCTGGGCCGGGCACCGCGGGTGGGGCGGCCACCACGGGTGGGGTGGCCACTGGTGGGCCGACGACGACGCGACCGAGGACGACGGCACCGAGGACGACGGCACGGCGACGGAGCCGGCGGTCGAGCCGGCCGCGTGCGCCGACGCACTGGCCGCCCTGCCGGCGCTCGAAGACGAGGAGATGCCGGCGGTCGCGGCCCAGGTGGCCGCCACCGATCAGCTGCGCACGTTCCAGGTGGTCGCCGAGGGCCCGGCCGTGGAAGGCGTGCAGCTGCCGGTGGACGAGCTCGTCGCGGCCTGCGCCGATGCCTCGGTCGACGCGCCGTGGGGCATGGGGATGAGCTTCGACGTGTCGGCGCTGGACGTGCCCGAGCGCGGTGACTCCGCGGCCGGGCTGGCGGTCACGATGACGCACCCGGCCGGCACCGTCCCGATGCTGGTCGGCGTCGTCACCGACGGCCCGCGCGCCGTGATGCTGTCCCAGACCGGCGACGACGGCGCCGCGCTGGACCAGGCGGCCTTCGCCGACCTGCTGACCCAGGCCGCCGACGCAGCCGGCCTCGGCTGAGGGAGCCACTCGACCCGTCGGTCCGGGAGCCAGCCGACCCGCCGGTCAGGAGCTGGCGACGACCGCCTGTGCCGCGGTGTCCAGCGCCGTCCGGGCGCGGTCCCAGCTCGTGCTGCTCGGGAAGTCGCCGAGCAGCACCGCCACCCGGCCGTCGGCCAGGACCCCGACCGAGTGCAGCTGGCGCCGGGAGTCCACGCAGCACATCCAGCCCTGCTTGGCAGCGACCGGCTCCGCTGTCCCGGCGCTGGGGGACAGAAACCCGAAGTCCTGGGCGAAGCCGTCCGCGGCACGGTCGGTGGCCCCCTGGAGCCAGGAGGTCATCGCGGCCAGCTGCTCCGGGTCCAGCTGTGCCGGCAGGCCGGTGAGGAAGGTCGCCTGGTCCCGGGCGGTCGTGACCACCTCGCCCCACTGGCCGCGCTCGCTGGGGAGCCGGGTGCCGGTCAGCCCGAACTGGGCGGCGGCGGTGGTCACCAGCTCCGCCCCGCCCCAGCGGTCCCACAGCAGGCTCATGGCGCGGTCGTCGGAGACGGTGAGCGCCCGCCGCATCCGGTCTGTGTCGTCCCCGGTCAGGCTGATCGCCCCGGCGGCGTCCCGGGCGAGCAGTTGCTGGACGACGAGCAGCTTGACCAGCGACGCCGTATACCGGGGTTCGTCGGCGTCCGGGGTCACGACCAGGTCGGCTCCGGCGCCGTCCAGCACGACGGCCGCGATCGTGCCGCCGGCGAGCGACGCGGCGGCGTCCAGGGTGGCCAGCACCGCGGGACTGTCGACGGCGGGAGGAGGTGCCGAGGAGTCGGCAGCGGCTGCGTCGGTGCGGTCCGCGGTGGGGTCCGCCGGCGGCTCGCTCGACGTGGTCTGCGGTGCGGCCCTCGCGAGGTCCTCCGTCGGGTCGCCGGCCGTGTTGGGGGAGGCAGGGTCCGTGTCGGGGGAGGCAGGGTCCGTGCCGGGGGGCGTGCGGGGCGTCCCCATCGCGCCGGGGGCCGCCGGGTCCGTCTCCGAGGGTGTTTCGATCGCGTCGGGGGAGGGCGGGTCCGCATCAGGCGGCGGTCGAGTCCGATCGGGGGGCGGCCGCGTCGGGGGCGCCTCCGTGGTCATGGTGGGCGCGGTGGTGCTGGACGCCGCGGTGTCCGCCGCGGAGGCGAGGCCGGCGTCGTCCCCCGTCGAGCAGCCGACGGTGACCGCCACCGCGGCCACCAGCCCGGGCAGGCCGCAACGGAGCACACGGCTGGGCGTGCGGCGGGCCTGGGCCATGGGATCGAGGGTGCACCACTCAGCTGTGCATCACATGTCGGTCGTGTAGCCGGGACGTCAACGACCCAGCGGGCCCCGGGTCAGCCGCCGGCGCTGGCCAGGGACCAGGGGCGGGTCAGCACGACCGCACCGTCCGGGAGCAGCTCGCCGTCGTCGTCGAACACGACCACGCCGTTGCACAGCAGCGTCCAGCCCTGCTCGGGACGCCGGCTGACCGGGACCGCCAGCACACGGTCGTCCGCGGCGGCCGGGGGACAGGTCGAGGGGTGCGAGCACATCGGGGTCCACTCCAGGGGGAGGTCGAGAGGGCGCGGCCGCGACGCTGCGCGGGAGCCGAGTGTGCGCCGCGTCGCTCACGCCCGACCGGGGCGCGACCTCACCAGGTCGGTCGGCCTGCTCGGCACTTCCTGACAGCGCGGTGGGTCAGAGCTTGCGCAGCAGCACCCGTCGCACGGAGTGGTCGGCGGCCTTCTGCAGCACCAGCCGGGCGCGGGACCGGGTGGGGGCGATGTTGAGCCGCAGGTTCGGCTCGTTGACCGCGTCCCAGATGCCGCGGGCCGTCGTCGTGGCCTGCTCGTCGGTGAGGTCGGCGAAACGGTGGAAGTACGCGCCGGAGTCCTGGAAGGCGGTGCGGCGCAGGGCGAGGAAGCGCTCCACGTACCACTGGGAGATGTCGTGCTCGGTGGCGTCGACGTAGACGGAGAAGTCGAAGAAGTCGGAGAGGAAGACCTCGGGCACCCGGCCGTCGTTGCGTGCACCGGCCTGCAGCACGTTGAGCCCCTCGAGCACCAGCACGTCGGGGGAGTCGACGACCTGGCGCTCGTCGGGCAGCACGTCGTAGGACTGGTGGGAGTACAGCGGCGCGCTGACCGCCGGCTTGCCGGACTTCACGTCGGCCAGGAAGCGCAGCAGCGCCCGCCGGTCGTAGCTCTCCGGGAAGCCCTTGCGGCCGAGCAGGCCGCGGGACTCCAGGACGGCGTTGGGCAGCAGGAAGCCGTCGGTGGTGACGAGGTCGACCCGCGGGGTGTCCGGGGCGGCGGCCAGCAGCGCCTGCAGCAGCCGGGCGGTGGTGCTCTTGCCGACGGCGACGCTGCCGGCCACGGCGATCACGAACGGCACCTTCTCGGTGCGCGCACCGAGGAACTGGGTCTGCGCGGCCCACAGCCGGCGGCTGGCGGTGACGTGCAGGTGCAGCAGCCGGGCCAGCGGCAGGTAGACGGTGGAGACCTCGTCGAGGTCGATCCGGTCGCCGAGGGTGGCCAGCTGCCGGACGTCGGCGTCGTCCAGCGGGAGCTCACCACCTGCGGCCAGCGCCCGCCACGACTGCCGGTCGAACGCGGTGAAGGGGGAGACCTGCGCACGCGTTCCGGCCGTCACGGCGCCCATGGTGCCGTCTGCCTGCCGGGCGCCCCCCGACCGGGTGGGTCCAGGACGGCTGCCGGCCCGTCCTGCTCCGGCGGCCGGATAGGGTCCGGGGCGTGTCGTCGCCCGGGCTGCTCGACCGGATCGAGCGCTACTTCGCCCTCGCCGCCCTGGCGGACGCCCGGGTGCACTCGGTCGGTGCGCTGCAGGTGCCGATCGGCCCGCAGGAGTGGCCGTACCCGGCCAGACCGCTCCCCGGCTCCGAGGGGGAGATCACGGTGGACGACGTCCGGGCCGCGATCGCCCTGCAGGAGGGGGCCGGCCTGCCGGCGGCGCTGGAGTGGCTCGGCGACCGCTGCCGCGGCCTGGCCACCGTGGCGCGGGCGGCGGGGCTGGTGGTGGACGAGCTGCCGCTGCTGGTCGCCGACGACCCGGTCGAGGTGCTCCTGCCCAGCGAGGTGCGGCTCTACCTGGTGGGCGCCGACGACCCCCGCCTGGGCCTGTACCAGCGGCTGGCGGCGCTGGCGTTCGCCTCGCCCGGCGGCGCGGGGCAGGACGGCGCGGGGGAGGACGCGTCCCAGGACACCCCGGAGGTGGCCCGGGACGACCCCGGTCCCGCGGCGGTGCCGCCGACCGAGGTGCTGCGCGACCGGGTCGCCTCGGGCGCGACCGTGATGATGGTGGCCGTCGAGGACGGCGAGCCGGTCGCCATCGGTTCCCACCAGCCGGTGGAGGTCGACGGCACCGAGATCAGCGAGGTCGTCGGCGTCGCGACCCTGCCCCGCTTCCGTGGTCGCGGCCTGGGGGCCGGGCTGACCTCGGCCCTCGTCGAGCACGCCCGGCAGACGGCCGACCTGGTCTTCCTCTCCGCCGGCGACGACGACGTCGCCCGGGTCTACGAGCGGGCGGGCTTCGCCCGGGTGGCCACCAGCTGCGTCGCGGAGCGACCGTCCAGCTGAGGCGCGGGGCGGGTCGGGACCGAGGACGCCGGGCGATCCCCGGCCGAGGCACGGACCGGCCGAGGCACGGACCGGCCGGGTCAGTGACCTGGCCGGCGCATGAAACCGTCGTCCGGCTGGGCAGAAACGTCGTCCGGCTGGGCGGAGCCGTCGTCCGGCTGGGCGGAGCCGTCGTCCGGCTGGGCAGAAACGTCGTCCGGCTGGGCGGAGCCGTCGTCCGGCTGGGCGGAGCCGTCGTCCGGCTGGGCGGAGCCGTCGTCCGGCTGGGCGGAGCCGTCGTCCGGCTGGGGCGGCCGGGGGACCACCGCCCCGGCCGGACGACGGGTCACTCCACCTCGAAGGTGGCGACCAGGGTGGCCCGGGCGAGGGTGTGGCTGAACAGGTTGAACCCCAGGTAGGCCGGGGTCGCCTCGGCCGGTACGCCCAGGTCGTCGGTGTCGAGGGCGTGGACCACGACGAAGTACCGGTGCCGACCGTGCCCGGCCGGCGGGGCGGCCCCGACGTAGCCGGCGAACCCCGCGTCGTTGCGCAGCTGCACCGCGCCGTCGGGCAGCCCGCCGTCCGCGGCCCCGCTGGGCAGCTCGGTCACCGAGGCCGGGAGGCCGGCGACCGCCCAGTGCCAGAAGCCGCTGGCGGTGGGGGCGTCCGGGTCGTAGACGGTGACCGCGAAGCCGCGGGTCTCGGCCGGGAACCCGGACCAGCTCAGCTGCGGTGACCGGTCCTCACCCCCGGGCACGCCCATCTTCCCGCTGACGTGCGGCTGGGGCATCGGCTCGCCGTCGGTCAGGTCGGCGCTGGTGACCTGGAAGGCGGGCACGGGGGGCAGGAACTCGTAGGGGTCGGGCGGGGTCGGTCGACCGGCCATGCCGGGTCCTCCTCGGGTCGTCGGGCTCGCCGGCGGTCCCGCCGGCGAGCAGGGGCGCGGTGCCCGCCGCCGACCCTAAGCAGCTCCGCCCACCGCCGCCGGGCGGACCCGGCGACCCACACAGTTGACCGTTATCCCCAACACCGGCGCCGATCCCGCCGGTGGGGACCGAGCCGGCGCGCCCTCCGGGCGCGGATCCACAACGGCAGGAACTCCGCCCGGGAGGTCGGGTCGAACGTCTCGCCGTAGCGTGTCGGGCGTGCTGGGACTCCCTGACGACATCCGGGCCTGCCTGTTCGACCTCGACGGGGTCCTGACGCAGACGGCCAAGGTCCACCAGGCCGCCTGGAAACGGACCTTCGACGAGTTCCTGCGCAACCGCGACCCGGGGGCCGCGGAGTTCAGCGCCGAGGACTACAACCAGTACGTCGACGGGAAGCCGCGCAAGGACGGCGTCCGGGACTTCCTCACCAGCCGGGGGATCACCCTGCCCGAGGGCAGCGACACGGACCTCGCCGACGCGCTCACCGTGGCCGGCGTCGCGACCCGGAAGAACCAGCTGATCCTGGCCGAGCTCGACGAGCACGGCGTGCAGGTCTACGACGGATCGATGCGGTACCTGCGGGCGGTCCGGGACGCCGGGCTGGCCACCGCCGTCGTCACCGCATCGGCCAACGGCGAGCACGTGGTCGCGGTCGCCGGGTTCGCCGACCTCATCGACACCCGGGTCGACGGGGTGGTCGCCGCCGCCGAGGGGCTGCGCGGCAAGCCGGAACCGGACACCTTCCTGGCCGCTGCCCGGGCCCTCGGCGTGGAGCCGGCGCAGGCCGCGGTGTTCGAGGACGCCCTGTCCGGGGTCGCCGCCGGCCGGGCCGGTGCGTTCGGCTACGTGGTGGGGGTCGACCGAGTGGGCCAGGCCGACGGGCTGCGCGAGCGCGGCGCGGACGTCGTCGTCACCGACCTGGACCAGCTGCTGGGGGAGACCCCGTGACGGAGGGGCGCGCGCACTTCCTGGTCGAGCCCTGGTCGCTGACCGAGGTCGGGGTCGACCTGGCCTCCCTGGCGGTCAACGAGTCGGTGTTCGCCCTGGCCAACGGGCACATCGGCATGCGCGGCACGCTCGACGAGGGGGAGCCGGTCGTCGTCCCCGGCACCTACCTCAACGGCTTCTTCGAGGAGCGGCCGATGCCCTATGCCGAGGCCGGCTACGGGTTCCCGGAGCAGGGCCAGACCGTGGTCAACGTGACCGATGGCAAGCTGATCCGGCTGCTGGTCGGGGACACCCCGCTGGACCTGCAGTACGGCGACGTCATCGACCACCGCCGGACCCTGGACCTCCGCAACGGCCTGCTGCGCCGCACCACCGAGTGGCGCGGGCCCAGCGGGCGCCAGGTCCGGGTCACCAGCACCCGGCTGGTCTCGCTGACCCGGCGGTCGATCGCCGCCGTCGAGTACACCGTCGAGTGCACCGACGACCAGGGCGACCTCTACATCGCGCTGCAGTCGGACCTGCTGGCCAACGAGTTCATGACCACCACGCAGTCCGGCGACCCCCGGGCCGCCGCGGCGATGACCCGGCCGCTGCAGTCGGAGCTGCACGTGGGCCGTGGCCGGCACGCCGTCCTGGTGCACCAGACCGCCCGCAGCCGGCTGCGGATGGCCGCCGGGATGGACCACGAGGTCGACACCCCGGACTCGGCCACGGAGGAACTCGAGGTCTCCCCGGACCTCGCCCGCTACACGCTGGCCGCCCGGCTGCCGGCCGGCTCGAAGCTGCGGCTGGTCAAGTACCTGGCCTACGGCTGGTCCAGCCGCCGCTCGTCGGCCGCGGTCCGGGACCAGGTGGAGGGGGCGCTGGCCACGGCGAAGCTCGCCGGCTGGAACCGCCTGGTGCGGGAGCAGCGGGAGCTGCTGGACCGGCACTGGGACGAGGCCGACGTCGAGGTCGAGGGCGACGACGAGCTCCAGCAGGCGGTGCGCGTGGGCATGTTCCACGTCCTGCAGGCGGGCCTGCGCGCCGAGCGGCAGCCGATCCCGGCCAAGGGGCTGACCGGTGACGGCTACGACGGCCACACCTTCTGGGACACCGAGACCTACGTGCTGCCGGTGCTCACCTACACCGCGCCTGGCGCGGTGCGCGACGCGCTGCTGTGGCGGCACTCGACCCTGGACCTGGCCCGCGAGCGGGCCCGCGTGCTCGGCCACACCGGCGCGGCCTTCCCGTGGCGGACCATCCGCGGGGAGGAGACGTCGGGCTACTGGCCGGCCGGGACGGCGGCGTTCCACATCAACGCCGACATCGCCGACGCCGTCGCCCGCTACACCGCGGCCACCCTGGACGAGGAGTTTGACCGCGACCACGGCACCGAGCTGCTGGTCGAGACGGCCCGGCTGTGGGCCTCCCTCGGGCACTTCGACGACGGCCGGGGCTTCCGGATCGACGGCGTCACCGGGCCCGACGAGTACACCGCCGTCGTGGACAACAACGTCTACACGAACCTGATGGCGCAGCGGAACCTGCGCGAGGCGGTCGCGGCCGCCCGCCGCCAGCCCGACACCGCGGCCCGGCTGCAGGTGGGCGAGGACGAGCTGGAGCTGTGGGCCCGCGCCGCGGACGCCATGCGGGTGCCGTTCAACGCCGACCTCGGGGTGCACGAGCAGTCCGAGGGGTTCACCCACCACGAGGAGTGGGACTACGAGGCCACCCGGCCCGACCAGTACCCGCTGCTGCTGCACTTCCCCTACTTCGACATCTACCGCAAGCAGGTCGTGAAGCAGGCCGACCTGGTGATGGCCCTGCACCTGCGGGGGGACGCCTTCACGCTCGAGGAGAAGATCGCCGACTTCGCCTACTACGAGGCGCGGACGGTCCGGGACTCCTCCCTGTCGGCTGCGGTGCAGGCGGTGATGGCCGCCGAGACCGGGCACCTGGACCTGGCGCACGACTACTGGGGTGAGGCGGCGCTCACCGACCTGCAGAACCTGCACGGCAACAGCGGGCACGGGCTGCACATCGCCTCGCTGGCCGGGGGCTGGACCGTGGCGGTCGCCGGGTTCGGCGGGATGCGGGACCACGGCGGCCGCCTGACCTTCGCGCCGCGGCTGCCCAGCCGGATCCGCCGGCTGCGCTTCCGGGTGGTCTTCCAGGGCAACTGCCTGTCGGTCACGGTGACCCCGGAGAAGGCCAGCTACCGGCTGGTCTACGGCGACGGACCGCTGGAGACCGCGCACCACGGGGAGCCGATCGTGGTGACCGCCGAGACGGTGGAGCGGGAGATCCCGCCGGCCCCGGACGTCGAACCGGTGCGCCAGCCGCCGCACGCCGCGCCCCGCCGCCGCAACCGCCCGACCTCGGACTGAGGAAGGGCCCCCTCGCCGCCCGGCGAGGGGGCCCGACCGTCCTCCTCACCCCTCGCACACTCGGGCCGGGCCTCGGGACGGGGCCTGGCCCTCGCCTCTCAGGCCTCGCGCGCTCGGCCCGGGCCCCGGCGAGGGGGCCGTCACGCCACCAGCCACGCGTCCCGGTGGGGCGGGTCAGAGGAGGGCGGCGTCGCGGAGCAGCCACCAGCCGCCGAGCAGCAGGGCGCCGCCGTCGACGAGCAGGAACACCGCGACCCACGCGATCCCCGGCACCCCGGTGAGCCGGGCCAGCTGGTCGGCGTCGGAGTCCCGCGCCGTGCCCGAGCGGCGCTTGGCCTGCAGCTCCAGGACGGTCTTCGGTGCCGCGAGCAGCAGGAACCAGGTGACGCCGGAGGCGAAGGCCGCCTGTCCCACCGCGGGCAGCCACCAGGTGGCGGCGAAGACCAGGGCGCCGGTGACGAACACCGACCACAGGCCGTACCAGTTGCGGATCTGCACCAGCAGCAGGGCCAGCAGCAGCAACAGCGCCCACAGCAGGCCGATGGCGTACCCGGCCGCCAGCAGCGCCGCCGCCCCCAGCCCGAACAGGCCCGGACCGGTGTAGCCGGCGGCTGCGGTGAGCACCATGCCCGGGCCGCGGGGCCGGCCGGCCGAGACGGTGACCCCGGAGGTGTCCGAGTGCAGCCGGATGCCGGCCAGCCGGCGCCCGGTGACCAGCGCGGCCAGGCCGTGCGCCCCCTCGTGCGCGATCGTCACCGAGTGCCGGGCCCGCCGCCACAGGGTGGGGGAGAGGACGACGGCGGCGGCGAGCGCCGCGGTCAGGACGAGCAGCCAGCCCGGCAGCGGGGGAGAGGTCGCGGAGACCTGTGCCCAGAGGGAGCTGAGAACGTCCACCGGGGCATCGTCGCCAGCGGACCTGTGCGCGGGGTCAGCGCCACGCCGCGGGGGCCCGGTGACCGACCCGACATCCCGGCGTCATCCGCGGCAGGGATCCTGGGGCCATGGAGCGCACTGTCCCGGTGCCGGCGCCCGCGGAGACCCCGCAGCTGCCGGTGACCGTCTCCTTCACCCGGCGGGCCGACCCGGCCCACGCGGTGGAGATGACCGCCTGGATCCGGGCGGGACTGACGATGGCCGAGGCCTTCCCCGGGTTCCTCGGCGGTGGCTGGGTCCGCCCACGCCACGGTGCGGAGGAGTGGCACATGCTGTGCCGCTTCGACTCACCGGCCACGCTGACGGCGTGGGAGGCCAGCCCGGAGCGCCGCTGGTGGCTGGGCTCGGCGCAGGGGCTGGCCGAGGTCACCCGCACCGAACGGCGGACCGGCATCGAGGGCTGGTTCGACGTGCCGGCCGACGCGTCGACGGAGCTGCCCGTGGCCGCCGCCCCGCCGCGGTGGAAGCAGGCGGTCACCATCTGGCTGGTCTTCTTCCCGCTCAACCTGCTGGCCACGGTGACCCTGGGCGCCCTGCTGGCCGAGGCGCACGTCGTCGTCCGGGTGGCGGCGATGACGCTGACCCTCACCCCGGTGATGACCTACCTGCTGCTGCCCTGGGTGACCCGGCGGCTGGGGTGGTGGCTCCAGGGCCGGCGCTGGC
Source organism: Modestobacter marinus (assembly GCF_011758655.1). Classification (NCBI taxonomy): domain Bacteria; kingdom Bacillati; phylum Actinomycetota; class Actinomycetes; order Geodermatophilales; family Geodermatophilaceae; genus Modestobacter; species Modestobacter marinus. Next base: position 407,921 of record NZ_JAAMPA010000002.1, on the reverse strand, counting down.
GCGACCGCTGACCGGGGTCACACCAGGTCGGCGTCGTGGGTGAGCAGCGCGATCTGCACCCGGTTGGCGACCTCCAGCTTGACCAGCAGCCGGGAGACGTGCGCCTTCACGGTGGCCACGCTGAGGTACAGCTCCGCGCCGATCTGGGCGTTCGACAGCCCGCGCCCGACGGCGAGTGCGACCTCCCGCTCCCGGTCGCTGAGCAGGTCCAGCCGGGTCCGGGCGCGGGTCTGCCGGTCCTCGACCGGGCCGGCGGGGCGCACCGCCGAGACGTGGGCGATCAGCTGCCGGGTCACGGTGGGGGAGAGCATCGGCTCGCCGGCCGCCACCCGGCGCACGGCCTCCAGGATCGCCACCGGCGGGGTGTCCTTGAGCAGGAACCCGCTGGCTCCCGCCCGCAGCGCGCGGAGCACCTGGTCGTCGGCGTCGAAGGTGGTGAGCACGATGACCTCGGGGGCGTCCGGCCGGGCCTGCAGCAGCTCGGTCGCCGTCAGCCCGTCGGTGCGCGGCATCCGGATGTCCATCAGGACGACGTCCGGTGAGCTGGCCGCCACGGCGGCCGGCACCTCGTCGCCGTCGGTGGCCTCGCCGACGAGCGCCAGGTCCACCGCCCCGCCGAGCACCATGGCCAGGGCAGCGCGCACGAGCGGGTCGTCGTCCACGACGAGGACCCGGACCGGTCCGCTCACGCCGTCTCCGGCCAGGGCAGGTCGGCGCGCAGCCGGAACTCCCCGTCGGTGGTCCAGCCGTGCTCCAGGTGCCCGCCGCCCAGGCTGACCCGCTCCAGCAGGCCCACGAGGCCCGTGCCGGCGCTGGGCAGCGGGACGGCGTGCTCACCGCCGGCCGGCGTCGGGTTGCGCACCTCCACCGTCAGGCCCGTGCCCGGGCCACCGGAGACCAGCACGGCCGCCACGGTGCCCGGCGCGTGCTTGCGCACGTTGGTCAGCCCCTCCTGGACGACGCGGTAGGCGTTGCGGCCGGTGGCCGTCGGGGCCGAGCCGAGCTCGGGCACCCGGTACTCCGCCCGCACCCGCACCCCGGCGCGCCGGCACTCCTCGATCAGCGCGGGCAGGTCGGCCAGGGTGGGCTGGGGGCGGGTGCTCGGGTCGCCGTCCCCGCCGTCGCGGAGCACCCCGATCACCTCCCGGAGGTCCTCCAGCGCCTGCCGGGCGCTGGCCCGGACCACGCCGGCGGCCTGGGCGACCTCCGCGGCAGGGGCGTCGGGGCGGAACTCCAGCGCGCCGGCGTGCATGCTGAGCAGGGACAGCCGGTGGGCGAGCACGTCGTGCATCTCCCGGGCGATCCGGGTGCGTTCCAGATGGCGGGCCTGCTCGACCCGCAGCTGCTGCTCGTCCTCCGCGCGGACCGCCCGTTCCCGCAGCGACACCACCAGCTGGCGGCGGGCCCGGACGAACATGCCCCAGGCCACGACGGCCGCGATGAGCACGACGCCGAACCCGAGGAACAGCGGCAGCGGCATGCCCTCGATGGGGCGCAGCAGGCAGTAGGCGACGAAGGCCGCGAGGTTCAGCCCGGCCAGGGCGAGCACGGGCGGGAGCCGGCGGTGCACGGCGACCGTGAACAGCGCGATCAGCACCGCTGCGCCGCTCATGTCGGAGAAGCTGCCGATCAGGGCCAGCACCACGGCCACCCCGACCGGCCACCGGCGCCGCCACCACAGCAGCAGGCAGCCGACCGTCCCGGCCACGACGTCGGCGAGGATCAGCGCATCCGGGTGCGGACCCGGCTCGCTCAGCGTGATGCCCACGACGACCATGCCGAAGGCGAGCGCGAACAGGAACGCCGCGACGTCGACCGCCCAGTCGCGGACCGAACGCCGGACCCGGCGGCGCCGGCCGGTGCCGGACGTGCTGTCCGGGCTCCGCTCGGGGGCGGCACCGGGGTCGGCCAGCAGCTGGGCCGGCACCAGGGAGGGGTGCTCCACACCCGGGGCGGGACCCGCTCCCATCGCCACGGTCACAGGGGGAGGCTACGGACCCGGGGCCGGTCCGCGGTACCGACCAAGGTCTAGGCCTGCGCGGTCGGGAGCGGGGTGCGGCGCTTGATCACCTACTTCCGGCTGATGCGCACGACCGGCCGGCCGGAGCAGGCTCTGCACCATGATCACGATCGAGCACCTGACGAAGAGGTACGGCGCGCAGGTCGCCGTCTCCGACGTCTCCTTCTCCTGCGCGCCGGGCACCGTCACCGGCTTCCTCGGGCCCAACGGCGCCGGCAAGTCGACCACGATGCGCACCCTGGTCGGGCTGGCCGAGCCCACCAGCGGCACGGCGACGATCGCCGGCAGGCACTACCGCGAACTGCCGAACGCCGGCCGCGAGGTCGGGGTGCTGCTGGACGCCGGTGCGCAGCACGCCGGCCGCACCGGCCGGGAGGCGCTCACCCTGGCGGCCATGGTCCTCGGCGTCGGCCGGGACCGGGTCGACGAGGTGCTCGACCGGGTGGGCCTCGCCGGCCGCCCGGCGGGCAAGCGGCTGGGGAACTACTCCCTCGGCATGCGGCAGCGGCTGGGCCTGGCGACGGCGCTGCTCGGTGACCCGCAGGTGCTGGTGCTCGACGAGCCGGCCAACGGGCTGGACCCCGAGGGCATCTTCTGGATGCGTGGCCTGCTGCGCGGCTTCGCCGACCGCGGCGGCACGGTGCTGCTCTCCTCCCACCTGCTGCACGAGGTCGAGGCGGTCGCCGACCAGCTGGTGGTGATCTCCGGCGGCCGGATCGCGGCGCAGGGCAGCAAGTCCGAGCTGCTGGCCGGCACCGGCGGCACGCTGGTGCGCGGGCCGGACCGGGCGCTGCTGGGCCGAGCCCTGGAGGTGGCGGGCATCGGCGTCACGGCCGGCCCGGACGACGCCCTGGTGGCCGACGCAGAGCCCCTCGCCGTGGGGCAGGCGGTGGCGGCGGCGGGCGTCGTCCTCACCGAGCTGCGGCCGGCCGGGGGAGCGGGGCTGGAGGACCTCTTCCGCTCGCTCACCGGCAGCGGCCAGCAGGTCCAGGAGGTGCTGGCATGAGCACCGCGACCCTGGACGCCGACCGGCCTGTCACCGGGGCTGCGCGCATCGCGCCGTCCTTGGCCACGCTGGTGCGGGTGGAGCTGCGCAAGTCCCACGACACGCGCGCCGGGCGCTGGCTGCTGATCGTCATCGGCCTGGCCGTGCTCGCCGTCGTCGCGATCTCCCTGTTCGTCGAGGACGTGCCCAAGACGTTCTCCGACCACTTCGGCTTCACCCAGCTGCCGATCAGCATCCTGCTGCCGGTGCTCGGCATCCTGCTGGTCACCAGTGAGTGGTCCCAGCGCACGGCGATGACCACGTTCACCCTGGTGCCCCGGCGGTCCCGGGTGCTCGTCGCCAAGGTGCTCGCGGCCGCGCTGCTGGCGGTGCTCGGCGTGGTCGTCGCGGCCCTGGCGTCCGTGGTCGCGACGGTGCTCACCCCGGTCTTCTCCGACGCGGAGCAGGACTGGGGCATCACCGGGGCCCTGGTGGGTCAGGTGCTCGTCGTCCAGGTGGTGACCGTGCTGGCCGGTGTCGCGTTCGGCATGCTGCTGCTCAGCTCGCCCCTGGCGATCGTCCTGTACTTCGTCCTGCCGACGGTGTTCACCATCCTGGTCAGCCTGGTGGCCGCACTGGACTGGGTGCAGGACTGGCTGGACCTGTCGACCACCTCGATGCCGCTGTTCCAGGACGGCCTGGACGCCCAGGGCTGGCTGCAGTTCGGCACCTCGGTCGGGCTGTGGGTCCTGCTGCCCATGGCGATCGGCTGGCTGCGCATCCAGCGGTCGGAGATCGCCTGAGCCGGCGGTCGGCGGCGGGGGTCGCCCCGCCGCCGACCGGTCAGGCGTGCTCGCCGGGCATCCGCACCTGACCGCTGAGGTGCCGGGCGGTGTTCACCAGGCCGACGTGGCTGAACGCCTGCGGGGTGTTCCCCAGGTGCCGGCCGGTCCGGGGGTCGTACTCCTCGCTCATCAGGCCGAGGTCGTTGCCCAGGCCCAGGAGCCGCTCGAACAGCTCCCGGGCCTCGGCCGTGCGGCCGATGCCGTTGAGCGCGTCGGCGAGCCAGAAGCTGCACAGCAGGAAGGGCGCCTCCTCACCCGGCAGCCCGTCGACCCGGCCGTCGGCGGTGGTGTCGTACCGGAGCAAGAAGCCGTCGGAGGTGAGCTCGCGCTGGACCGCCTCCACGGTGCCCACCACCCGCTCGTCGTCCCAGGGCAGGAAACCGACCGTGGGGATGAGCAGCAGCGCGGCGTCCAGCCCCTCGGAGCCGTAGAACTGGGTGAACGTCCGGCGCTCGGCGTCGTAGCCCCGGGCGCAGACGTCGTCGTGGATCCGCTGGCGCAGCTCCCGCCAGCGCTCGACCGGCCCGTCGAGCCCGTGCCGCTCCACCGCCTCGACGGCGCTGTTCACCCCGGCCCAGGCCAGCACCTTCGAGTGCACGAAGTGCCGGTCCGCGCCGCGGACCTCCCACAGGCTGGCGTCGGGGCGGTCCCAGGCGGTCTCCAGGAACTCCATCAGCTCCCGCTGCACCGCCCACGCGTCCTCGGTCGGGCACAGGCCCGCCTCGCGGGCCAGGTGCAGCCCCTCGAGCAGCTCGCCCCAGACGTCGAGCTGGAACTGGCCCGCGGCGGCGTTGCCGACCCGCACCGGCAGCGACCCCTCGTAGCCCGGCAGCCAGGGGAGCTCGTACTCCGGGATCCGCCGGGACCCGTCCAGCGCGTACATGATCCGCAGGTCGGCCGGGTCGCCGGCGACCGCACGCAGCAGCCACTCCCGCCAGGCCTCCGCCTCCTCCAGGTAGCCGGTGCCGAGCAGCGCCTGCAGCGTGAACGTCGCGTCCCGCACCCAGCAGTACCGGTAGTCCCAGTTGCGGCTGCCGCCCAGCTCCTCCGGCAGGGAGGTGGTGGCGGCAGCGACGATCCCGCCGGTGGGGCGGTAGGTCAGCGCCTTGAGGGTGATCAGGGAACGGCGGACCGCCGGCCCCCAGTCGCCGTCGTAGCTGCACCGGCTGATCCACTCCGCCCAGAACTCCTCGGCGCTCTTCAGCGCCGCCTCGGCCTCGACCGGCTCGGGTCGCGGCAGGTGCGAGGCGTGGTGGGTGAGCACGAACGGGACGCGCTCACCGGCGGTGACCTCGAACTCGGCGGAGGTGGTGTGGTCCTCCCCGTGCAGCTGCACCGGCGTGGCCAGGGAGATCGCGTCCGGGCCGGCGACGGCGACCAGGTCGCCGTCCACCGAACGCACCCAGGGCACCAGGTGGCCGTAGTCGAACCGGAGGACCAGGTCCAGCCGCATCGACACCCGGCCGGACACGCCCTCCACGATCCGGACGACGTCCGGGCGCTCGCCCCGGGGCGGCATGAAGTCGACCACCCGGACGGTGCCGGTCGGGGTCTCCCACTCGGTCTCCAGCACCAGGGAGTCGCCCCGGTAACGCCGGCTGGTGCAGCTGCCCCCGTCGGCCGGTGCGAGCTGCCACCGGCCGTTGCGCTCGTCGCCCAGCAGGGCGGCGAAGCAGGCAGCGGAGTCGAAGGACGGCAGGCACAGCCAGTCGATCGAGCCGTCCTTGCCGACCAGCGCGGCGGTCTGCAGGTCCCCGATCAGTCCGTAGTCTTCGATCCTGCTGGGCACGGGCAGTTCCTCTCGAGTGGGTCGGCGGGGGCTGCGCCGCGGCCATGACACGAGGACATGGCACGAAGAAGGCGCCCAGCGCCCCCTACCGACCTGCTCCGTCCGGCAAACCCCGCGCAGCCACTGGTATGACCGTTATCCCCAACTCACCGCCGGACATTGCGCTCGACGAGCGAGAACAGCAGCAACAACGGGGGAGGCGCTGAGACCTGTGGACCGCCGCGGAGCCGCGGCGGTCCACACCCGGTGCCGCCGCAGACCTCAGCGGCGGTCGGTCGGCGTCGGGGCGGCTCGTGAGGTGGCTCGGTCCCGGCTGACCGGTCCGTCGTCCGGGTCGTCGTCGGGGACGTTGTCCTGGCCGCTGGTGCGCTTGCGCAGCCACCGGGCGACCGGCACGTCGGTGGAGCTGTGCACGACGATCGACACGGCGACCACGGCGGCGATGATGGCGAACTCCTCCTGCGCCTCGGGTGCGCCGCTCTCCAGCACCAGCAGCCCGTAGACCACCGAGGCGAAGCCCTTCGGTCCGAACCACGCCGCCACCACCCGCTGGTTCATCGGCAGTCGCGACGTGGTGAGGGAGGCGAGCAGGGCCGCCGGCCGGACGAGCACCAGGGAGAGTGCGGCCAGCACCCAGCCGCCGATCGGCACGCTGCCCAGCAGCGCCGGGGTGAGCAGGCCGCCGAAGACGAGCAGGGCCAGCAGCTTGGCCGCCTCGGACAGCTGCTCGCCCAGCTCCGCGAACCCCTTCCGGACCTCCGGGAGGATCGTCGCAAAGGTGACCCCGCCGACGAAGGCGGCCAGGTAGGGGTTGGTGTGGGTCAGTTCGGCCACGCCGAACAGGGTCAGGCCGGCGGCCAGCACGAGCAGCGCCGGCGCTGCTGTGGCGTTGAAGCCGGGCAGCCTGGTCAGGCCCTTGATCGCGAAGGGGACGGCGATGCCCAGCGCCACGCCGCCCACCAGCTCGCCGATGAGGACGAGCGGCTCGGTGGAGCCCTGCGGCGTCCCGCTCTGCGCCAGCAGGATCAGCACCACCGGCAGGGCCAGGCCGTCGTTGATGCCGCTCTCCACGTTGAGCAGCCGGCGGAGCCGCTGGGGGATCTCGTCGCGCTGCACGATGGCGGCGGCGAACACCGGGTCGGTGGGGGAGAGGACCGCCCCGATCAGCAGCGCCGGGAGCCAGCCGAGGTCGGTGACGAGCACGGTGAGGGCGGCCAGGCCCAGCGCCGTCAGCGGCATGGCCAGCAGCAGTGCCCGCCCGGCCAGCCGCGCGGTGCTGCGCACCTCTGCGACGGAGAGGTGCTGACCGTCGGTGAACAGCACGGTGACCAGTGCGATCGAGGCGAGCGTGGAGACGAGCGGGTTGTCGGCGTGGATGTCGACCACGCCCAGCGCCCCCGGTCCCAGCACGGCGCCGGCGACGAGCACCAGCAGGGACGTGGACAGCGGGGTGCGGGCTGCCAGCCCCGAGAGCAGGGCGGCCAGCGCGAGCACGACACCGAAGGTCGCCAGGAGCTCCATGCTGGTGTCCCTACCTGGTTGCTGCGTGCATCAATCCCCGGGTGTCCCATCCCACCCGGCCGCCGGGCCCATGGCCGGAGGCTGCTTCCCGTCGGTGGCGACCTCTAGCCTCGGCCCCGTCGCACGGACCGCTGACCAGCAGGGAGACCGCCATGAGCACGCTGCCTGACCGACCGAACACCGCCCTCGTCGTCATCGACGTCCAGCAGGGGGTGGTGGCCGAGGCGCCCCGCCGCGACGAGGTCGTCGGCAACATCGACGCCCTGGTCGAGAAGGCGCGGGCTGACGGGGTGCCGGTCGTCTGGGTGCAGCACTCCGACGAGGAGCTGGTGCAGGGGAGTGACGAGTGGCAGTTGGTCCCCGAGCTGGTGCGGGCGCAGTCCGAGCCGCTGGTGCACAAGTCCTACGGGGACTCGTTCGAGGGCACCGACCTCGAGGACGTGCTGGCCGACCTCGCGGTGGGCCGCCTGGTCGTGGCCGGGGCGGAGTCCGATGCCTGCATCCGGTCGACGATCCACGGGGCCTTCACCCGGGGCTACGACGTGACGCTCGTCGGCGACGCGCACACCGCCGGCGACAAGAGCGCCTGGGGTGCGCCGCCGGCGGAGCAGGTCATCGCGCACACGAACTTGTACTGGCAGTTCCAGTCGGCGCCCGGTCGTACGGCCGCCGTGGTGGAGACGAAGGAGGTGGCGTTCACCGGCTGAACTGCCTGCGGGGGAGTGACCTGCTCGGGTAGCCGATGTGACCGATGTCCGCGCTCAGGTCAGGTGAGTTGCTCGTGCCGGAACGTCTCGCCGTCGGGGTAGATGAGCTCGACCTCGAAGCAGTCCGCGGCGACGTGCTCGAGGAAGCTGCGGGCGGTCCCGGCGGGTGCGACCGGGAGCAGTACCGCGATGGAGTCGACGGTGGTCCGGTCGTCGAGGGTGTTGGCTGCGTACCGGTAGGCGGCTGCCTGAGCCCACGCGTGAGCGACGGTGACGACATCGGCGGCGGCCTTGGCCTCTACGACGCGCCGGACCGTCGGCTCGTACACGTCGGCTCGCAGCTCACCGATGGGGTGTTCTCGCAGGTAGCGGTGCCGGAGTGTCGCGACATACGCGGCGACGAGGTCCGCTTCGAGCTGCTGGCGGGCGGGTGAAGCCGGTGGCTGAGCGGCGACGGCCTCGGCCCGCTGGGCGAAGCGGCCGGCTGTGTCGAAACGTGACGGCAGGACCGTCCGCTGCCAGTAGACCCGGCTGCTCTTGAGTTCGTGACCCTTCAGCAGGGTGTGCATGGCCTCGTAGACGTCGCAGTGCCGGTAGCGGCCGCCGAGCTCGTCGAACGACTCCCAGATGGACCGGCTGCCGCCCGGTCGGTCGTTGCGGGTGCACGGCCACGGCAGAGCCAGGACGGCGGCCGCGACCTCATGGAGGGGCGCGGGGGCGGCGTCGCCGAGGCGGGGGCGGCGCATGCCCTCGCGGGCGTAGAACATCAGGTCGGTGCGTTCGAGGTCCAGGACGGCGCGGGTGACGGCCAAGGTGGCCTCATCGGTGTAGCCGCGAGCCTTGAGGTGATCGATGACCTCGCTCCACTGCAGCGGATCTTCCCCGAGATGCTGCTCGATGTAGCGGGTCGCGACGGCGATGACGTGGTCGAGGTCCTGCGAGGCAGACGCTGTGCTCACGAACTCGAACGCTACTCAGACGGTGGGAACAGCCGCGGGGAGCGGGTCGTCTCTCCACTACTTGACATAATGTTGATTATCGGCGCACGGGAACAGGCTGGTGAGAGGGGTTCGCTGGGGCGCGCCGGCCGGTCCGGACGTCGCGTGTCTCGTCTCGCCATGATCGCCGGCCGCGACGCGATCCGGCGATCCGGCGATCCGGCGATCCGGCGTCTGGCGTCCTCGGTTCGGCTTGTGCCGCGTGCTGCGCTGCCTCGGCGTCGTTGGTCTGCGGACGTCGACGATCCGACCACTGGACTGGTCGATCACCCGAACCGGCCTCAGTCTGATGATCGTGCCGAGTTCGTCGTCGACCTCGACCGTCGGCGACCTCGGCTCTCCATGCCCGACTCCCCTGGACCAGCCAGCCAGACCACAAAACGTCACTCTGACGCAATGGCGGCTCCCTGAGGGGCGCGTGGCACATGGTCGTCACCGACGTGACGCCGCGGACGGGAGTCGTCGGCCGACCCGGCACGGTCGCGCCCCCGTCGTCGGCCGGACACCTCCTGTCGGGTCGAGTCGAGTCGGGCGTGACGCAGACGAGCCCCCGACACCACTCCCCCCGAGACCACCTGGGCGCGGGTGATTAACGTCACAGTGACGCAAAGGCGGCCGACTCCGTGGTCAGCCGCCGCACGGCTCAGCCGGCGGACTTGCCGTTCAGCCAGAGCCGGTCCAGCCGACCGGTCGACCGCACCAGGTCGGCCAGGGAGCGCTCGAGCTCGGCCTTGGTCGGCTTCTCGGTGAGCAGCGTCTGGACGTCCTCGATGGCGCAGCGCAGTTGGTACAGCCGGTCCTGGAGGCCGTCCAGCTCCGCCCGGGTCACCAGGACGACGTCCGCGGACAGCCCGGCCTTGGCCGTCGCCGACCGCTGCTCGTACGCCCGCTGCCGGCACGCCTGGCCGCAGTAGAGCCGGGGCCGTCCCACCGACTCCTGCGCCGGCAGGACGGTGCGGCACCAGCCACACCGTCGCTCTGCACCCTCGGTGCGCCGTGTCCGAGAGGCCGGACGGGCCTCGACGCCCTGCTCTACCGCCACGGCAGGGACGGTAGACGCCCGGTCCGGTCGCCCGCCGCGGACACGCCCGAGCCCGTGTCCCGGTGATCACCCGTCCCAGCACCTGGACCACCTCCGACACCCCTGAGGTCAGCGCACTAGCGTTGGGGGTGTGCCGGGCTCGCGCTACGCCTTCCTCGACGGGCCGACCCCGGTGGCGATGCCCCACCGCGGTGGGGCCATCGAGCACCTGGAGAACACGCAGCCGGCCTTCGAGGCGTGTGTGGCCATGGGCTACCGGTACCTCGAGACCGACGTCCGGGTCACCTACGACGGCGAGCTCGTCGTCTTCCACGACCCCACGCTGGACCGGGTCACCGACCGCACCGGCCGGGTGGACAGCCTGCCCTGGCGGGAAGTGCGCACGGCGCTGATCGGCGGCCGCGAGCCGATCATGCGACTGGAGGACCTGCTGGGGTCCTGGCCCGACGTCCGGTTCAACCTCGACATCAAGGCCGCCGGGGTGCTGGCGCCGCTGGTGCACACCATCCGGCGGCTCAAGGCCGAGGACCGGATCTGCCTCGGTTCCTTCTCCGACGCCCGCATCGCCGCGGCGCGGCGCCTGTTCGGCCCGGACGTCTGCACCTCCCTGGGCCCCAAGGGCGTCGCCGCGCTCCGGCTGTCCTCCTACTCGCCGCGCGCCGCGGGGCTGGTGCGGATCCAGGCCGGGTGCGCGCAGGTGCCGCTGGCCCTGGGCGGTCGGCCACTGGTCGACGAGCGGTTCATCGCCGCAGCGCACGCCCGCAGCCTCCAGGTGCACGTCTGGACGGTCGACAGCGAGGCGGAGGCCACCGAGATGCTCGACCTGGGCGTCGACGGCGTGATGACCGACCGGCCGGGGATGCTGCGCGACCTGCTGGTGTCCCGGGGGCAGTGGACCGGCGCGTGAGCGTCGTCCACCGGACGGCGGCAGAGCGACCAGTCGTGCACGACGCGGACGGGCAGCCGGGCCGGTGCTGGACCGCCGTCCCCCAGCCTGGCACCCTGCGCCGGTGAGCGCCGCCCCGCAGGTCGACCCCGCACCGACACCGGATCGGGCGCTGCGCCGCGAGCGCGCCGGTTGGTACTCCTACGACTGGGCGATGTCGGTCTTCAACACCTCGGTGACGACCGTCTTCCTCGCCCCGTACCTCACCTCGATCGCCGAGGCGGCCGCCGACGCCGACGGTCGGATCCACCCGCTGGGCATCAGCGTCCCGCCGGGCAGCTGGTTCGGCTACGTGCTGTCGCTGTCGGTCGTGCTGCAGGTGCTGGTGCTGCCGATCACCGGGGCCGTCGCCGACCGCAGCGGCGCCAAGCGGCAGCTGCTGGCCACCTTCGCCGGAATCGGCTCGCTGTGCACCATGGCGCTGTTCTTCGTCGCCGACGAGCGCTACCTCCTGGGCGCCGCGCTCTTCATCGCCGCCAACCTCTCCTTCGGGGCGGCGACCGTCGTCTACTACTCCTGGCTGCCCGACCTGGCCGGTCCGGACGAGCGGGACGCCGTCTCCAGTCGCGGGTGGGCCTGCGGCTACCTCGGTGGGGCGCTGCTGCTGGCCGGCAACCTGGCGCTGTTCTCCCAGTACGAGGGGCTGGGCCTGACCGAGGGTGAGGCGGTGCGGATCTGCCTGGCCTCGGCCGGCCTCTGGTGGGCCGGGTTCACCGTGGTCAGCGTCTCGCTGCTGCGCAACCGGCGGCCGCGGGAGTCCGCGGTGGAGGCACGACCCGGGCAGGGCGCGCTCTCCGGCGGCTTCCGCCAGCTCGGGGCGACGCTGCGCGACCTGCGGCGGTACCGGCTGACCCTGTGGTTCCTGGGCGCCTACCTGCTCTTCAACGACGGCGTGCAGACGATCATCGGGGTGTCCGCGCAGTACGGCGCGGAGGAGCTCGACCTGGACCAGTCGACGCTGATCTCGGCGATCCTGCTCGTGCAGGTGGTCGCCTTCTTCGGTGCGCTCGCGATGGGCCGGATCGCCATGGTGATCGGCGCCAAGCGCACGGTGCTGGGCAGCCTGGTGCTCTGGGTCGGGGTCCTGGTCGCGGCGTACTTCCTGGAGTCGGGCGCCGTCGTCCAGTTCTACCTGCTGGCCGTGTGCATCGGCTTCGTGCTCGGCGGCACCCAGGCGCTGTCCCGTTCGCTGTTCAGCCAGCTCATCCCACCGGGCAAGGAAGCCGAGTACTTCGGCTTCTACGAGATCAGCGACCGTGGCACCAGCTGGCTCGGCCCGTTCCTGTTCGCCCTGACCTACCAGCTCACCGAGTCCTACCGGTACGCCATCTTCAGCCTCGTCTTCTTCTTCGTCGCCGGCGGCTGGCTGCTGGCCCGGCTGGACATGCGCCGCGCGATCGTCGAAGCCGGCAACACCCCTCCGGAGCGTCTGTGACCCCCACTCCCCCCGCCGGCCAGCTCGCCGCCCTCGACGCCTCCCTGGACGTCGTCCCGGCCGCCGGTGACCGCCGCCGGCACCCGGCCCCGGCCCACCTGGTCTTCTTCCACGGCCCGATGGACTGCGGCAAGTCCACCCTCGCCCTCCAGGTCGACCACAACCAGAGCCGGCAGGGCCGGCACGGGCTGCTGCTGACCCAGGGCGACCGCTCCGGCACCCCGCAGATCAGCTCCCGGGTCGGGCTGCAGCGGGAAGCGGTCGAGCTGGACGCCGACACCGACGTCCGGCTGCTGGTGCGCGACCGCTGGGCGGCCGGGCACCGGGTCGACTACCTGATCGTCGACGAGGCGCAGTTCCTCACCGGCGCGCAGGCCGAGCAGCTGGCCGAGCTGGTCGACGAGTCGCACGTCGACGTCTACGCGTTCGGGCTGACCACCGACTTCCGCACCCGGCTGTTCCCCGGCACCCAGCGGCTGTTCGAGCTGGCCGACGACGTGCAGCGGGTGCAGGTCGAGGTGCTCTGCTGGTGCGGGCTGCCCGGCCTGCTCAACGCCCGGGTGGTCGGTGGCGCCGTGGTGCGCGAGGGGGCCACCGTGGTCGTCGCCGACACCGCACCGGCGCCGGGAGCGCCGGCGGCCGTGGCCGAGACCCCGTCCGTGGGGGACGCCGCCGTCCGCTACCAGGTGCTGTGCCGGCGGCACTTCCACCGCGGTCAGCTGGGGCCCACGCCGACCGGGCCAGGGCAGCTCGCCCTGCGCTGAGCCGGTCGGGTGCTCCCTCGTCGGGGGTGGTTGAGCGCTGAGACATCACCCCGTGCGATGATGTTCGACTGACGACACGGAATCTCTTTCCTTCATCTGTCGTTGACGTCTGCGACACCCCGCACCGGATGCGTGAGCATGCGGTGGCCCGGGCAGTCCAGATCTGACCGACATCAGCACGAGAGGACGGTGTGCCATGGGCGAGCGTTCGCTTCGCGGGAGCCGACTGGGCAGCGTGAGCTATGAGACCGAGCGCAACACCGCGCCCATCGAGCGGCAGTACGCCGAGTACCGGTGTGCCCAGGGGCACCTCGTCACGGTGCCCTTCGCCGATGACGCCGAGCTCCCCGACACCTGGGAGTGCAAGTACGACGGCTCGGCCGCCAAGCTGGTCGGGGGCGCGGAGCCGGCCCCCAAGAAGGTCAAGCCGCCGCGCACGCACTGGGACATGCTGCTGGAGCGTCGTTCGGTCGACGACCTCGAGGAGGTCCTCGCCGAGCGCCTCGAGGTGCTCCGCGGTCGCCGTACCCGCGCTTCCTGAGCGCGACCGGCTGAGCTCGCTCGGCTGACCTGCACACGGAACGGCCCCGGTGGGACTCCCCACCGGGGCCGTTCCGTGTCCGCGTCCGGGTGCACTCGGCACCGGCCGGGTCCGCGTCCGGGTGCACTCGGCACTGGCCGGTCAGGGGTCGGTGCGCTCCGGGACGACCTCCCCCTCGATGACCGGGTGCGCCCCACGGGTGGCCGGGCCCGCGCGGAACGGCTGGTCGGGGCCGGTGACCGTCTCGGTGCGGGTCGAGCGCACGTACACCGGGCCACGCAGCCGGTCCGGCAGCCGGCGCAGCAGGCCGCGGGCGATCAGTGCGCGGGGCAGGCCGCGGGTGACGGGCAGCAGGCACAGCAGACCGAGCAGGTCGCCCAGGAAGCCCGGCAGCACCATGAGCAGCCCACCGAGGGCGATCAGGCCGGCGTCGCCCAGGGCACGACCGGGTGCCCGGTGCTCCTCGGCGCGCATCCGCAGCTCGCCCAGTGCCTTGGTGCCCTGCCGGGCGAGCAGTGCCCCGCCCAGGGCGCTGGTGGCCAGGGTGGCGAGGATCGTCCAGCCCAGCCCGATCCAGGAGGCGACCAGGACGTAGACGACGACCTCGGCCAGCGCCCCCAGCCCGATCGCCGTCCGCAGCCCCGACGACCTGCGCCGTGGGGCGGTGTGGCTGGTGGCCATGCGTTCTCCCTCCGCCCGCGGGGCGGTGGGTCCTCCCTAGCGGAGGACCCGGGGCCGCCGCCCGTCCCGGGCACGTCCTGGCACGGGACGGGTCACCCGTCCCGGCAGCCGATCGGCCAGCCGGTCCAGGATGCCCCACCAGGTCACCCGTACCAGTGCTTCTCCAACGATCGAACCGCTCATCTTGCTCCGCCCGGCTGTGCGTTCGCTGAAGGCGATCGGCACCTCGACCACCTGGGCGCCGGCCCGGACCGCCCGCCAGGCCCAGTCGACCTGGAAGCAGTAGCCCTGGCTGGCGACCGTGTCGAAGGGCAGCCGGCGGATCAGCTCCATCCGGGCCGCCCGGAACCCGCCGGTCGCGTCGGCCAGCGGCAGCCGCAGCGCCCACCGGGTGTAGAGGTTGCCCAGCCGCGACAGCACCAGCCGGTGCGGCGGCCAGTCGAGCACCTCTCCCCCGGGCACGTACCGGGACCCCAGCACCAGGTCGGCGTCGGCGAGGGCGGCCAGCAGCGCCGGGAGCCGCTCGGGCGGGTGCGAGCCGTCGGCGTCCATCTCGACCACCACGCCGTAGCCGTGCTCCTCGGCCCAGCGGAACCCGGCGACGTAGGCCTGGCCCAGTCCTGCCTTGGCGGTGCGGTGCAGCACGTGCACCCGCTCGTCGGCCGCGGCGCGGGCGTCGGCCAGCTCACCGGTGCCGTCGGGCGAGGCGTCGTCGACGACCAGGGCGTGTGCGGTCGGCACCGCCGCGTGCAGCCGGTCGAGGACCGCCGCGAGGTTCCCGACCTCCTCGTACGTCGGGACCACCACGAGCACCGGCCCGAGGGCTGCGCGGCCGGTCACCGGGCGCGGTCGGCCCGGCGCCGGGCCAGGGCCGGGAACGCGACGACCAGGACGGCGCCCACGCCCAGTGCGGTCAGCGCCCACTCCGGGCCCGCGCCCAGCCGTTCGGCGACGGTGGAGGAGTCCCGCTGGGCGATCTCCTCGACGAAGGTGTCGGCGGTGAACAGCTCGGACCGGTGCACCAGGGAGCCGTCCGGGGCGACGACGGCGCTGATCCCGCTGGTCGCCGCGACCACCACCGTGCGACCGTACTCGACGGCCCGCAGCCGGCTCATCGCCAGCTGCTGGGCGCTCTCGTCGGTGTAGCCGAAGGTCGCGTTGTTGGTCTGCACGACCAGCATCCCGGCGCCGGCGTGGACGACGTCGGAGACCAGCCCGTCGTAGGCGACCTCGAAGCAGATGACGTCGCCGACCCGCGCCCCGCCGACGTCCAGGACGCCGACCTCGGTGCCGTGGACGAAGTCGGTGACCCGGTCGACCAGCGGGCTGAAGAACCGGAAGAACGGCCGGGCCGGCACGTACTCGGCCAGCGGCACGGGGTGCCGCTTGACGTAGGTGTCCCCCGGGCCGGTCACCGGGTCCCAGACGATGCCGGTGTTCGCGACGGTGTTCCCGGGCCGCTGCACCACCGCGCCCACCAGGATCGGCGCGTCGATGGCGACCGCCGCGCGGGTGATGACCCGGGCGGCGTCGGCGTTGATGTAGGGGTCGATGTCGGAGCTGTTCTCCGGCCAGACCACCAGGTCGGGCTGGGCCGCCTCACCGCGCGCGACGGCCGCGGCCAGCTCGAGGGTCTGGTCGGCGTGGTTGTCCAGCACCGCCCGCCGCTGGGCGTTGAAGTCCAGCCCGGCCCGCGGCACGTTGCCCTGGATGACCGCCACCGTCCGGTCGGGCCCGCCCGCGGTCAGCGACGGCCCGGCCAGCGGCAGCTCCGCCAGCAGCCCCACCAGCGGGACGGCGAGCGCACCGACGAGCGCCAGGGCGGCTCCGCGCCGGGCGCGTGCTCGCCCCGTGCCGGGCCGGCGCACCGCCCGGTGCAGACCGACGAGGCCGGCGGCCAGCAACGTGCCGGTCAGGGCGATCGCGAAGCTCACCAGCGGGACGCCGCCGTAGGCCGCCAGCGCCGTGAACGGCCCGTCGGCCTGGCTGAACCCCAGCCGCCCCCACGGGAACCCGCCCAGCGGCCAGCGGCCGCGCAGCGCCTCGGCGCCCACCCACAGGGCGGCGGCCCACAGCGGCCAGCCGGGCAGCCGGGAGGTGGCGGCCAGGGCACCGCCGAGGAGCGCGAAGTACAGCGCCTCGACCACCGCCAGCGTCAGCCAGGGGAAGGCGCCGACGTAGATGCCGGTCCAGGACAGCAGGGGCAGCAGGAAGACCAGGCCCAGCACCAGGCCCAGCCACGCGCCGCTGCGCACCCGTTCGCCGCGGACGGCGAGCGCGAGGGCCGCGGGGCCCAGCACCGCCAGGGCGGACAGGTCGTGGCCGGGGAAGGCGAGGTACAGCGCCAGGCCACCGGCTGCGGCGAGGCCGGTGCGCCAGGGCCAGCGACGAGGGGGCAGGCCGCGGCGCGGGGCTGCCGGCTCGGCCGGGGTGCTCGGGGTGGCTGACTCCACCGTGCCGGTCGCCACCACTGCCGGCACCGCCGCCCTCCGTGCTGGCCCGGGTCGCTCCCCGGGACACCCTGGGCCCGGCGTGCCGCGCGGACCCGGTCCTGGCGCTGATGCCGGGACCGGACCCCAGCATCCCACTCCCGGCTGGGCGACCGCCGCAGCTGCTCCGCACCGGTGTCCGCGCCGGGGCACCCCGCGCCTTCGGGCCGGGACACCGGCCGCCGGGTGCGGTCGTCGTCCCGTTGTCTGGTGACGCGGGGCCCCGCCGGAGCGGACGTCGGGAGGAGGGCGTGCACCCTCGGGTCCGCGGTCCCCCCTCGGCCTGGCGGTGTGCGCAGGCAGCGACGCGAGGTGCGTCACCGCACTGCGTCACCGAGGGACGAGCGCGCGACTGTGCCGAGGGGGAAGCACACCCCGGTCTCCCGGGATGGGGCGACCCTGACCCTAGGCACCGACCGGACGTCGGGGAACCCCTCGGGACCAGTGGTTCGGAGTGTCACCGCAGCGGAACACGCGGTGGCGTGCCGATGTCCGGCCGGGGTCAGGCCGGGCTGTCGGGGCCGGGGACGACGAGCGTCGCCACCGCCTCCACCGCCCGCAGCGGCGGGGTCAGCAGCTGGGCGGCCGAGGCACCGCGGGCGGGGTCGGCGCGGGCGACGACGT
Organism: Modestobacter marinus; assembly: GCF_011758655.1. Classification (NCBI taxonomy): domain Bacteria; kingdom Bacillati; phylum Actinomycetota; class Actinomycetes; order Geodermatophilales; family Geodermatophilaceae; genus Modestobacter; species Modestobacter marinus. Next base: position 390,534 of record NZ_JAAMPA010000002.1, on the reverse strand, counting down.
CGGCCCAGCAGCGCAGCTCCCGGCTGCGGCGGCCCACCCGCACCACCTCGCAGGAGGCCTCCAGCACGTCGCCGGCCTGCACCGGGGCCAGGAAGGAGACCTCCGAGTACCCGGCGAGCAGCCCCTCGTCGCCGTCGGTGCGGATCGCCACCTCGGTCGCGACGTCGCCGAACAGGCCGAGCGTGTACGCCCCGTCGACGAGCGAGCCGCCGTAGTGGGCGTGCGCGTACGGCACGTAGCGGCGGTGGGTGACGGTCAGCCCCAGGCGCGGGTCGCCGTCCTGCGGCGTCGGCGGAGCGTCGTCGGGCGCGGTCATGCGGTTGCCTCCTCGGGGACGAGTGCGTGCACCAGGTAGCTGGCGACCTCGCCGGGCGTCGTCCCCCGGCCGAAGACCTTGTCCACGCCGAGGTCGGCGGCCATCGCCGGGTCGAAACGGGGGCCGCCGACGACGAGGAGCGGCCGGGACTCGCCCATCGCCTCGCGGAACGCACCGGCCAGCTCGCGGGTGTTGCGCAGGTGGGCGTCCTTCTGGGTGACCACCTGGGAGACCAGGACGGCGTCGGCCCTGCGGGCCCGGGCGGCGTGCACCAGCTCCGGCACGCTGACCTGGGCGCCGAGGTTGGCCACCTGCAGCTCCCGGTAGTACTCCAGGCCCTTCTCCCCCGCGAAGCCCTTGAGGTTGAGGATCGCGTCGATGCCCACGGTGTGCGCATCGGTGCCGATGCAGGCCCCGAGGACGACGAGGCTGCGCCGGAGCCGGGTCTTCACCGCGGCGTTGACCTCGCCCGGTGACAGCAGCGGGTAGGCCCGCTCCTCGACCTGCACGGCGTCGAGGTCGACCAGGTGCCGGACGCTGCCGTAGACCACGAAGAAGGTGAACCCCTCCCCGATGGGCGCGCTGTGCACCACCATCGCCGGCTCGATGCCCATCTTCTGCGCCAGCTGGAGCGCCGCGCCCTCGGCCTTCGGCCCGGGCGGCACCGGCAGGGTGAACGACGTCTGCACCATCCCGTCGCCGGTGGTGTCCCCGTAGGGCCGGACGATGCTCCCCTGGCCGTGCTGGCCGACACGGTGGTCCTCAGGCACGGGCCACCTCCCGGGTGAGCAGCTCGGTGGCCGGGTCGAAGTGGCCAGGGGCCTTGACGATGACGCCGTCCAGGCCCTTGCCGCCGTCCGGGGACCGCTTGGTGATCCCGAAGGTGCCGTCGGCGATGGCCTGGATCAGGCCCTGCGGGTGCGCGGCGATCCGCTCCAGCAGGTCGACGGCCTCGCCGAGCACGGTGTGCGCCCGGCGGTCGATGAAGCCACCGGGCTGCGGGGCGAAGTCCTCGTGCAGGTTCCCGGCGGCCTCGAGGACGTAGCGGACGTTGCGCAGCGCCAGGTCGCGGTCGCTCAGCCACGGGGTGACCACGGCCTCGGTCATCATCCCGACCAGCAGGATGCCCTGGCCGGTGAGCGCCCCGGCCAGGTTGAAGAACCCGTCGAGCAGGTAGCCGCGGAACACGTCGCCGGTCATGTGCTTGGTCGGCGGCATCCACTTCAGCGGGGCGTCCGGGAACAGCCCGCGGGCCAGCAGGGCGTGGGCCAGCTCCAGCCGGAAGGACTCCGGGACGGCCGGGTCGATCTCGAAGGCGTGCCCCAGGCCCAGCTGCCAGTCCTCGAGCCCGGCCTCGTGCGCCAGGTGCTCGTTGAGCAGCTGGCTGACGGTGACGGTGTGCGCCTCGTCGACGGCGTCGGCGGTGGTGAGGTAGTTGTCCTCGCCGGTGTTGATGATGATCCCGGCGCGGGCGTGCACCATCCGGCTGAACCGCTGGTCGACGAAGGTGCGGTAGGGGTTGATGTCGCGGAAGAGGATCCCGTACATCGCGTCGTTGAGCATCATGTCCAGCCGCTCCAGCCCGGCCAGGACGGCGATCTCGGGCATGCAGAGCCCGGAGGCGTAGTTGGTCAGCCGCACGTAGCGGCCGAGCTCGGCGCTGACGTCGTCCAGCGCGGCGCGCATCAGCCGGAAGTTCTCCTGCGTGGCGTACGTGCCGGCGTAGCCGGTGCGGGTGGCGCCCTCGGGCACGTAGTCCAGCAGCGACTGCCCGGTGGAGCGGATGACGGCGATGACGTCGGCGCCGGCGCGGGCCGCGGCCTGCGCCTGCGGGATGTCCTCGTGGATGTCGCCGGTGGCCACGATCAGGTAGATCCACGGGCGGCGGGGCGGGTCGCCGTGGGTGGCGACCAGCTCCTCGCGGCGGGCCCTCGCGGCGTCGACCCGGGCGATCCCGGCGGCGACGGCGGAGCGGGCGGCCTCCCGGGCCCGGTCCGCGGCGGCGTCCTCGGGCACGGTGAACCGGGCGGTGCCGGCGCCGACCTGCTCGGCGAGGTCCTGCAGGGTGCCGCCGGAGCGCAGGGCGTGCCAGACCGGCAGGGCGACGCCGTGCTCCAGCCCGACCTGGTCGCGCACCGCGTCCACCACGCGGTTCACCCACGGCACCTCGCCGTCGCCGTCCACCGGGTCGGTGCCGGTGAGCCCGGCCAGCCGCAGGGTGGCCCGCTCCACCGAGACGGTGGTGTAGGTCCCGGCCAGGTCCACCACCGGGGCGGCCGCCCGGGCGGCCAGTTCCCGGGCCCGCGCCACCAGCGTCGGGTCCAGCTGCAGTCGGCTCATCGCACTCCCCTGTGTCGTCTCGGCTGCGGTGTGGGGACGGGGGAACGGCTCGGGGCCGCCGGGCCGGTGCCGGTCAACACGGCTCCCCGGCGACGACCAGCTGGCGGCAGGTGGGCCGGGCCCGGGCGGCCAGGACGGCGGAGAGCGTCAGCTCCGTGGCCCACAGCGCGAGGTCCGCCGGTGCGCCGACGGCCAGCGGCCCCTCCGGGTGCTCCGCGCGGGCGGCGACCCAGCCACCGTGGGTGGCCGCGTCGAATGCGTCGAACGGGCGCATGCCGGAGCCGGGGGTGGTGTGGTCGACGGCCGCGTGCACCCCGCCCCACGGGTCCAGCGGGGTGACCGGGGCGTCGCTGCCGATGGCCACCGACACCCCCGCGTCGACCAGGTCGGCCAGCGGGTTGCACCCGGCGGCCCGCTCGACGCCCAGCCGCTCGGCGTACATGCCGGCCGGCCCGCCCCAGGCGGCGTCGAAGGCGGGCTGGACGCTGGCGACCATCCCCCACCGGCGCAGCTGGTCGATCGCCTCGTCGCCGACCATCTCCACGTGCTCCAGCCGGTGCCGGCAGGCCCGGACGGCGTCCCGGCCCAGCTCCGCGACGACCGCGCCGACCGCGGTCAGCACCTGGTCGACGGCGGCGTCCCCGATGCAGTGGAACCCGGCCTGCAGCCCCGCGACCGTGCAGGCGCGGACGTGCTCGACGAGGGCGGCGGTGTCGAAACGCAGTGCACCGGTGGTCTCCGGCCGGTCGGCGTAGGGGCTGCTGAGCGCGGCGGTGTGCGAGCCGAACGCGCCGTCGCAGAACAGGTCGCCGCCGGCGCCGGCCAGCCGCAGCTCGCGGACGACGTCCAGGCCGCCGCGCTCGGACAGCTCCCCCCAGTAGCCGACCACGCGCGGCCCGGGGGCCTCGGCGGCCAGGGCGAGCAGGCCGGCCAGGTCCTCGGCGCTGGACACCTCCGGGCCGGCCATCTCGTGCACGCTGCCGATGCCCAGCGCGGCCGCGGCGGCCAGGGTGGCCCGCTGGGCGCTGCGCCGCTGGTCCGCCGGCACCGACCCGTAGGCGGCCTGGCGCGCGGCGTGGTGGGCGTCGAGCCGGAGCCGGCCGTCGGGGCTGTACCCGGGGAGCTCAGTGATGCCGGGCACCCGGTCCAGCAGCGCGGTGGAGACGGTGGCCGAGTGCACGTCGACCCGGGCCAGGTAGGCCGGCCGCTCTCCCACCACAGCGTCCAGGTCGTGCCGGGTGAGCCCGCGGCCCTCGGGCCAGGCGGTCTCGTCCCAGCCGGTGCCGAGCACCGTGCCGGTGGGGGCCGCGCTGGTCTGCGCGGTGACGCCGGTCAGCGCGGACCGCAGGCTGTCGGCGCCGTGCAGGTCCAGGCCGGTCAGCGCCAGGCCGGTGGCGGTGGCGTGCACGTGGGCGTCGACGAACGCCGGGGTCAGCAGCGCTCCCCCGCCGTCCAGCACCCGGGCGGCCGTCGGCGCGTCGGTCGTGGCACCCAGCCAGGCGATCCGCCCGTCGACGACGTGCACGGCACGTCCGGGCCGGTCGCCGACCGTCACGTCCCGGACGAGCAGCTCGCTCACGAGGCGCGCACCCGCGGCTCGATCAGCGACCGCACACCCGGCGAGTGCCGGTAGAGGTCCATCGCCAGGGCTGCGTGCCCCGGCGTGTAGCCGTTGCCCACGAGCATCGTCACGTCCGCCGCCATCCCCTCAGCTCCCAGGGCCGCCGCCGAGAAGGAGGTGGCCATGGAGAAGAAGACCACGGTGCCGCCGTCGGCCGTCGCGAGGACCGCCCCGTGCTCGGCGCCGGGGGTGTCGACGCACACCACGGTGACGTCGACCGGCGGGCCGACCGCGGCGGCGACGGCGAGCGGGTCGGTGGCGTCGGCGACGACCACCTCGTCGGCCAGCCGCGCCGCCCGCAGGGCCGCGGCCTCCCGCTCGTCGCGGACCACGCCGACCAGCCGGCCCGCGCGGGCGTCCCGGGCCGCGGCCAGGCTCAGGCACCCGGACTTGCCGGCCGCGCCCAGGACGGCGACCGAGGGGCGGTGACCCGAGCGGTGCACGACCCGCTCGGTGGCCGCCGGGGCGCCGCAGACGTCGAGCACCGCCAGCGCCACCTCCTGGGGCAGGTCCTCGGGCAGCACGGCGGCGATCGAGCGGGCGAAGAGGACCGCCGTCCCGGCGGCCGGCACCTGCTCGCTGCGGCCGTCCCACCGGGCCAGGCCGTCGGTGATCCGCAGGGGGGTGAGCGTGAGGGAGACCAGGGTGGCGACCTGCTGGCCGGGCTCGAGGCCGAGCGGGGAGTCGTCGCCCACCTCGTCGACGACGCCGATGAGCATCCCGCCCGAGCCGGTGACCGGGTTGTGCATCTTGCCGCGGCGCTCGACGATCCCGAGCACGGCGGCGCGCACCCGGTCGCCCTCCCCACCGTGCTCCTCGGCCAGCTGCCGGTAGGAGGCCGCGTCGAGGTTGAGCCGGTGCACCGCGATGCGCACCTCGTCGGGACCGATCCGCGGGTCGGCGTCCAGCCGGGCGGCCGCCTGGGGCAGCACGCCGGCCGGTTCGAGCACCCGGTGCACTCCGAGGCTGCGGTGCAGCGCGTCCATCGCCACCGTCGTCCCTTCGTCGTCTCCGGCTCGACACCGGAGAACCTATCGTTGATCTGCCCGATCGCCGCACTTCTTCCCGTAGGGTCGTGGCGTCGGAGTCGGAAGACGTCGCACGGACAGGAGTCGCGGTGCTGGAGCAGCCCTACGAGTACACCGCCCGTGAGCTCGTCGAGCCCGACTGGCGCCGGTTGCCCGGCTTCGCCGGGGTGAGCGAGCAGGACTGGCGCAGCGCCCAGTGGCAGCGCGCGCACTGCGTGAAGAACGTGCGCCAGCTGCGCGGCGTGTACGGCGACCTGCTGGACGAGTCGTTCTACGCCGACGTCGAGGCCGACCAGGCCGGCCGCGCCACGATGTCCCTGCTGCTGCCGCCGCAGATGGTGAACACGATGGTGCCGGCGGCGCCGCCCTCGACCGCGGCGATGCTCGCCGACCCGGTGCGCCGCTACATGCTCCCGGTGGCCTCCGACCGGCTGCCCGGCGAGGAGGCCAGCCACCCGCACGCGGCGCGCGACTCGCTGCACGAGCACGAGATGTGGGCCGTCGAGGGCCTCACCCACCGCTATCCGACCAAGGTGCTGGCCGAGCTGCTGTCGACCTGCCCGCAGTACTGCGGGCACTGCACCCGGATGGACCTGGTCGGCAACTCCACCCCGGCGGTCGACAAGCTGCGGTTCGACCTGAAGCCGGTCGACCGGCAGGGCGAGATGCTGGCCTACCTGCGCCGCACCCCCGGCGTCCGGGACGTCGTCGTCTCCGGTGGTGACGTGGCGAACCTGCCCTTCAAGAACGTCGCCGCGTTCGTCGAGGGGCTGCTGGAGATCGACTCCATCCGCGACGTGCGGCTGGCCTCGAAGGCGCTGATGGGCCTGCCCCAGCACTGGCTGCAGCCCGAGGTCGTCGACGGGATGGGGAGGCTGGCGACCCTCGCGCGGGTGCGCGGCGTATCGCTGGCGGTGCACACCCACGTGAACGCCGCCCAGTCGGTGACCCCGCTGGTCGCCGAGGCCGCCCGGGTGCTGCTGGCGGTCGGGGTGCGCGACGTGCGCAACCAGGGCGTGCTGCTCGCGGGGGTGAACGCCACCGCCGGCCAGCTGCTCGACCTGTGCTTCGCGCTGCTCGACGGGGCCTCGATCACGCCCTACTACTTCTACATGTGCGACATGATCCCCAGCGCCGAGCACTGGCGGGTCTCCCTGGGCACCGCGCAGACGCTGCAGCACGACCTGATGGGCTACCTGCCGGGCTTCGCGACGCCGCGGATCGTGTGCGACGTGCCCTACGTCGGCAAGCGCTGGGTGCACCAGGTCGCCGAGTACGACCGGGTGCGCGGCATCTCCTGGTGGACGAAGAACTACCGCACCGGCATCGAGCGGGCCGACGCCGCGGCCCTGGACCGCCGCCACGTCTACTACGACCCGATCGCCACCCTGCCGGCCGAGGGCCGCGCCTGGTGGGCGGCGCAGCGCGAGCGGCAGCTCGTCCCGGCGGGTGGCTGACCTGAGGGGCCTCCCTACGGTGATCAGGTGACCTGATCACCGTCTGGCCCCCTGCACCAACGTTGGTGCGGTAGGCCAGTGTTCGATCAGGTGACCTGATCACCGTAGGCCGCCGGGGGTGGTTTCGAGCGGGCGGACGGCGGTAGGCAGGGTCGGGTGGAACTGCTGTGCACGGACCGGCTGCGACTGCGGGCCTGGACGACGGACGAGGCCGACCTGGCCCGCCTCGCCGACCTGTACAGCCGCGAGGAGGTGACCCGCTGGCTGGGTGGGGCGCCCACGGTGCCGCCCGCCGAGCTGGTCGAGCGCTGGCGGCTGGTGCACGAGCTGGACCCGGCGCACGGGTGCTGGGCGGTCGAACCGCGCAGCGGCGGCCCGCCGGCGGGCACGGTGCTGCTCAAGCCCCTCCCCCAGGGTGTCGGTGAGGTCGAGGTCGGCTGGCACCTGCACCCGGACAGCTGGCGGCGCGGCTACGCCACCGAGGCGGCCCGGGCGGTCGTCGACCGGGCGTTCGACGACGGGCTGCTGGAGGTCTACGCCGTCGTCCGGCCGGGCAACCAGGCCTCGCTGCGGGTGTGCCAGAAGCTGGGCATGCAGCCGCTGGGCCGCACCACCCGCTGGTACGGCACGGAGCTGGAGGCCTTCCGGCTCGAGGCCCCGCCGGACTGAGCGGGAGGGCACCGTGGAGTGGTTCGCCGACCCGGGTGCCTGGCTGGGCCGCTGGGTCTTCACCCGGGGCCTCGCGCTCGTGTACCTGATCGCCTTCGTCGCCGCGTTGCGGCAGGGCCGGGCGCTGCTCGGCACCCACGGCCTGACCCCGGTCCCCCGGTACCTGGAGTGGGCGTCCTGGAAGCGTGCGCCGAGCCTGTTCCACCTGCACTGGTCCGACCGGTTCTTCGCCGGCTGCTGCTGGACCGGCATCGTGCTCTCGGCCGCCGCCCTCGGTGGGCTGGCCGACCGCCTGCCGCTGGCGGGCTGGATGCTGCTGTGGGCGGTGCTCTGGGCGCTCTACCTGTCGATCGTGAACGTCGGGCAGATCTGGTACGGCTTCGGCTGGGAGTCGCTGCTGCTGGAGGCCGGGTTCCTCGCCGTGTTCCTCGGCCCGGCGCACGTCGCACCGCCGGTGCTGGGCATGTGGCTGCTGCGCTGGCTGCTCTTCCGGCTGGAGTTCGGCGCCGGGTTGATCAAGATGCGCGGTGACCGGTGCTGGCGCGACCTCACCTGCCTGCAGTGGCACCACGAGACCCAGCCGATGCCCAACCCGCTGAGCTGGTGGTTCCACCGGCTGAGCCCCCGGCTGCACCGCGTGGAGACGCTGGCCAACCACGTCACCCAGCTGGTCGTCGTCTTCGGGCTGCTGGCGCCGCAGCCGGTCGCCGGGGTGGCGGCCCTGGTCATCGTGGTCACCCAGGGGTACCTGCTGATCAGCGGCAACTTCGCCTGGCTGAACGCCCTCACGCTGGTGCTCGCCCTGTCGGTGGTCGACGGGCGCTGGCTGGCCGCCGTGCTGCCGGTCGACCGCCCCGACCAGCTCACCTCCCCCACCTGGTTCGGAGCAGTCGGGATCGGGGTGGCGGTGCTGGTCGCCGTGCTCAGCGTGGCGCCGGTGCGCAACCTGCTGTCCCCCGGGCAGCGGATGAACACCAGCTTCGACCCGCTGCGGCTGGTGAACAGCTACGGCGCCTTCGGCTCGGTGACCAAGGTGCGCCGGGAGCTGGTCGTCGAGGCCACCGACGGCACCGGGCCGGACGCGCAGTGGCGGGAGTACGAGTTCCGCGGCAAGCCCGGCGACGTCCACCGCCGTCCGCCGCAGTGGGCGCCGTACCACCTGCGGCTGGACTGGCTGATGTGGTTCGTCGCCCTGTCCCCCGCCTACGGCCGGGCCTGGCTGGTGCCGTTCCTCGGCAAGCTCCTCGCCGCCGACCCGCCCACGCTGCGGCTGCTGCGGTCGGCACCCTTCGGCGCCGACCGCCCCACCGCGGTGCGGGTGCTCGTGTACCGCTACCGGTTCACCACCCGCGCGGAGCGGCGGGAGACCGGCGCCTGGTGGCACCGCACGTACGAGCGGGAGCTGGTCGCCCCGCTCACCGCCGACGACGTCGGCGCGCGGGTGCGCTGAGGGTCAGCGTCGGCCGCGGGCCAGCAGCCGCTTGACCCGGGCCAGCGGGTGAGGTGCCTTGACCCGCGTCCGGTTGCCGGCGGCGTAGTCGGCGTCGTTGATCGCGGCCACCTCGGGGGTCGGCGCGGTGCCGCCCAGGTGGGCCGGCTGCCACCAGCGGTCGTCGTCCCCGGCCGGCTTCTCCGGGTACGTGCGCTGCGCCTCGTCCAGCAGCTGCACCATCGCCTCCTTGGTGCGACGGAGCAGGGCCTGCGGCTTCTCCCCCGGCTGCGGGACGATCGGCTCGCCGATGATCACCGTCACCGGCACGTCCCGGCGCAGCACCACCTTGTGCGCCTTGGTGGCGATCCGCTGCCCACCCCAGACGGCGGCCGGCAGGATCGGCACCCCCGCCTGGATCGCCATCCGGGCCGCCCCGGCCTTGACGTCCTTCACGGTGAAGGAGGTGCTGATCGTCGCCTCGGGGAAGATCCCGACCAGGTGCCCCTCCTCCAGCGCCCGGACGGCGGCGTCGAACGCCGAGGCACCGGCCTTGCGGTCGACCGGGATGTGCTGCATGGCGCGCATGAACGGCCCGGCGAACCAGTGGTGGAAGACCGCGGCCTTCGCCATGAACCGCACCAGCCGGTGCTGCGGCAGCGCGGCCAGCCCCAGGTAGGTGAAGTCGAAGTAGGAGACGTGGTTGCTGCAGATGACCGCCCCACCGGTGGCCGGCACGTGCTCCCGCCCGCGCAGGTCGAAGTGGAAGCGGAACAGCCGGAAGACGATCAGCACCACCCGGATCACCCACCGGTAGGGGCGGTCCCGAGGGTCCGGCTTCGGCCCGAACAGGTCTCGGCGGACGACGTCGCCCCAGCTGGCCGTGTACATGGGCGGACCCTAACCAACCCGGTCGCGGGCGGCGCTGCGGCCTCAGCGGCCGTGGGTGGCGGCGACCGCGGCCCGGACGACGGCGGCCGGGTCGCCGGTCTCGTCGAAGACCGCACGCTGCAGGGACGCCCCGGTGCCACGGCCCAGGACGGCGGCGACGCCCGCCTCGACCCGTTCGGCGTCCCCGCTGTCGTCCAGAGCGGCGCGGACGTGCTCGACGAGGGCCGCCACCACCGCGGCCGCCGGGGCCGGCTGGCCGCTGCGCGGGTCGATCAGGTCACCGGTCAGGCCGGAGCGGCCGGCCCGCCACCCGGCGACGCGGACCACCTCGGTCCGCATCTCCGGGGCCGGCACACCCGCCCGCCACTCCCGGGCAGCGGTCTCGACCAGACCGCGCACCAGACCGGCCAGCAGGACGGCGTCCTCGACCCGCAGCGCGACGTCGGACACCCGGACCTCCACCGTCGGCCAGGTGGCGGAGAGGCGGGCGTCGAAGTAGACCATCCCCTCGTCGAGCACCGTCTCCGTCGCGACCAGGTCGGCGACGAGCCGGTGGTATCGCGCCGGGGAGCCGAAGACGGCGTTCGGGCCGGCGGAGGGCCACCGGTTCCAGACCTGGGAGCGGAAGCTGGCGTAGCCGGTGTCGCGGCCGGACCAGAACGGCGAGTTCGTGGTGAGCGCGGTGAGCACCGGCAGCCACACCCGGATGCGGTCCAGGACGGCGACGCCCTCGTCGTCGCCGTCCACCGACACGTGCACGTGGCAGCCGCAGGTCAGCACCTCGGCGGCGGTCAGGCCGAAGACCTCGACCATCTGCTCGTACCGTTCCCCCTGCGTCGTCGCCGGCTCCACGGCCACCGGGGAACTCGCCAGGGCCGCCACCCGGGCACCCACCGTCGTGGCCGCCGCATCGGCCCGGGAGCGCCAGTGCCGCAGCTCGGCGGCGACCTCGTCGAGTCCTGTGCAGACCCGGGTCCCCAGCTCGATCTGCTGTTCCTTCAGCTCGGGCACCAGGCGGGGTCCGGCCGGGGCGCCGGCGGTGTCGGTCTCCGGGGCCGCACCGGACTGCTCGGCGCGGTCGTGCTCGCCGACCGTCTCCCCCTCACCGCGGCGGGCTGCCACCTCAAGGGCCTCCGGCGCCAGCGGCACCGGCACTCCCGCGGGGTCGACGACCAGCAGTTCTTCCTCGACCCCGACGGTGCGCACCGGCCCATGATCACGGGCCGCCCGGTCGTCGTGCTCGCTGAGCGGGGACGGGAAGGGGTCGTTGGTGCGTTTTTTGTTCGTGTGGGTGGGTTGTCGTCGGCAGCTGACGACAACAATGAATCGCGACATTGTTGGTGATAACGGTAGTGTGTGGTCATGTCAGGTGCATGGCAGCCACCGCTGCCCGACATGCCGGCCCCTCCGGCCGCCCGCGCCTGGGCGCGGCTGCCCGTCCCGCCCGGGTACGAGCCGCAGTGGCGGCGGCTGGTCGAGGCGGCCCTCGAGCTGGGGCTGGGGCCGGACGCGCTCGCCGAGACCGGCCTCGACCCCGTGGCCGCGGCCCGGGAGTGGAAGCCGGCCACCGTCGCCCTGTACAGCAAGGTCGCCCGCTACGGCGGGATCGGGGTGCCGCGGGCCACCACCCCCGAGCCCGACCCGGTCACCCTCGACCTGCGAGAGCTGACCCGGGTGCGCAGCGAGGCGCCGGAGCACCTGCGCTCGGTCGCCTGGTGCGCCCTCGCGCTGGGTTGGCCCGGGACCGTCGGCCAGTTCCGCTCGCTGCGCCGGGACCAGGTGCAGGCGACCGGACGCCGCCTCGTCGTCACCACCGAGGACGGCGAGTGGGCGGTGCCCGGTGCGCTGATCGCGTGGCACGCCTGGGAGGAGGTCCGCAGCCGGTTCCCCGGCCTGGCGGCGAGCCCCTGGGTGCTGCCGGCGCTGCGCCGAGGCCCGGGGCCGAACTCGCACGTCGGGGGCCAGCTGTCCACCCAGGCCCTCCAGGTCACCTTCGCCAAGCACGCCGTGCGCACGGCCACGGCCATGCGGGCCACGGCCGCGCCCGGCCGCCGGGAGGAGGTCGAGGAGCTGGCGGCGGACTACCTCACCCTCTCCTACGACTCCTACCGTCGGCTGGCGCTGGCCGGCGGTGCGCCGCCGGTGGCCCCGCGCGGGGCCGTGCGGGCGCTGCGGGTCGCGGGCCGTCGCGCCCGGCTCGCCGGCTGACCCTGCCTCGCTCCGGGTTCAGCACAGCGACAGCTGCTCGGGCGCCTCGTCCTCCGCTGTCGGCGTCGGTCGCGGTGCAGGCAGGCTGCCGGCGGGGAAGCCGGCCGCTTCGTCGCCCGGCAGACCGAGACTGCTGCCGGCGGCGAGCCCGCGGGCGTCTCCCCCGCTCTGCCGGTCCAGCCCGTACCGGGCGAGCACCGGACCCACCCGGCCGGCCAGCCAGCTGCGGTACTCGGCCGGCACGTAGGCGCCGCGGCCGTAGAGCTGCCGGTAGCGCGGGACCAGGCCGGGGTGTTCACGGGACAGCCAGGCGGTGAACCACCCCCGGGCCCCCGGGCGCAGGTGCAGCGGGAGCACGGTGACCCCGGTGGCCCCGGCCGCGGCGATGGCGCCGATCGCCGCCTCCAGGTGCTCCATCCGGTCGGTGAGGCCGGGCAGCACCGGGGCCAGGAACACCCCGCAGGGCAATCCGGCGTCGGTGATCGCCCGCACCAGTTCCAGCCGCGCCCGCGGGGTCGGGGCGCCGGGTTCCAGGGCGGCGTGCAGGTCGTCGTCCCAGATGGCCATGGACACGCCCATCCCGACCGGGACGTCGTGGGACGCGGCGGCCAGCCGGGGGACGTCGCGGCGGGCCAGCGTGCCCTTGGTCAGCACCGAGAACGGCGTACCGGACCGGGCCAGGGCGTCGATGATCCCGGGCATCAGCCGGTAGCGGCCCTCGGCCCGCTGGTAGGGGTCGGTGTTGGTGCCCAGCGCCACGTGCTCCCGCTGCCAGGAGGGCCGGGCCAGTTCGCGCCGCAGCACGTCGGCGATGTTGGTCTTGACCACGATCTGCTGGTCGAAGTCGGCGCCGCTGTCCAGCTCCAGCCACTCGTGCGTGCCCCGGGCGAAGCAGTTGTGGCTGACCACGCCGTTGGCGATGAAGTCGCCCGTGCCGGTGGTGATGTCGTACATCGGCATCTCCAGGCCGAGGTCCTGGACCTCGGTCACCCGGAGATCGGCCGTGCTCTTGATGGCCGTGCCCTGCACCCGGCACTTCCGGCGGATCGCCGGGGCGACCAGGTGGATGAAGCGCAGGTGCTCCTTGAGACCGCCGCGCAGGCGGACGGTCCGGACCCGGTTGGCCAGCGACCGGTCTTCCAGGACGCTGTCGAAGCCCAGTGCGGCGAAGGCGGCACTCGTCCGCTGGAGCATCTCGTCATCGGCATCGGAGATCCGGAGGACGTGCTGGCTCCGGCCACCCTCGGCGTCGAAGACACCGGCCAGGAAGCCACGCTGCCAGGCATCGGACGGTCCGTCCGGCCAGGCGACGATCTCCGAGATCCGGGCCACGGACGCTGCTGACGACGTCCTGATGGCGCTCATGGCGCGACGCGTCGGAGTGGCAGGAGAGAACTCGAACCAATCGGTCGAGACCCCTGCTTGGCTCAGGTAGGCCTGAGATCGGCGAAGGCCGTCCAGGTCGGCCAGCGCCAGTCGGAACCGGTGCACGTGGCCGTGGCCCCGCCCGGCTCGTTGGTAGCGGTACACCTTGAGGTGCGCATCGCCGCGCACCATGCCGGTCAGGTAGCCCCGCCGGTAGTCCTCACAGACGCCGTTCGTCGTTGCCGACCGGCCGAAGCCGAGGAGTTCGTCGTTGTTCGTCAGGTGCGGGCGCTGACCAGCTCCGCGGCTCGCGCCGGTGACGTGCTTCCAGCCGCGCCGGGTGAGGAACCGGTGATCACCGCTCGCGACGATCGTCGTGCCGTCGGCGAGGGACACCCGGTGGGCGGGTTTGACCGTCGACCAGTGCGCCAACACCTCCGTCTCGACGTACCGGCGGTAGCTGTCGCCCTTCTCTGTCCCGATGATCCGGTCCCCCACCCGCAGGTCGGCGATGGGCCGCTGCGAGCCGTCCGCCATGAGGATCGCCGTGTCCCCCACCAGGCAGTACACGCACGCATGGGAGCAGCCCCGGTAGGGGTTGATGGTGTGCCCGAACGGCATGGCCGAGCCCTTCGGCACGGCGTTGAGCGCGCTCTTCGCCCGCACCTCGTGGAAGGTGAGCCCCGGGAACTCCGGCACCTGCACGCTGCGCAGCAGGCCGCGTACGTCGGGAAGCCCGGGCAGGGCGCTCGGTTCGTCGAAGTCGAGCCGCTGGGCATCCCACCGCATGCGACCATCCGAACACATGTTCGACCAGCTGTCGAGCAGGCGGCTCCCTCTGGGATCCGGTCAGGCCGGCCCGAGGGTGCCCGACGACGCGGCCGCGTCCCCGTCCTTGAGCTCGACGAAGAGGGTGTGCGTCGGCGTCCGGCCGGTGTTCTCTCCCCAGTGCTCCTGCGCCGGGAGCCACCGCGCCTCCCCGGCCGCGAGCTCCACGTCGATCTCCCGGCCGTCCGTGGCCAGCCGACGCTGGAACGAGCTCAGGGTGACCATCACGCTGTCCGGGTGCCGGTGCGGCGTCGTCCGGTGGCCCGGCGTGTCCTGGTACTCGAGCACGCGGACGCGTGCGTTCTCGAAGACGACGCGGTAGCTGTCCGCGTTGCTGCTGACCGGGTCGAGGTCCATGCGCCAACGTAGCGCCGGGCGCCGCCGTCCGGTCGGGTGTCGTGCACGCTGCCGGTCAGACCGGTGGGCGGTCCTCGTAGAAGGTGGAGAGCACGACCGTCGTCCGGGTGGTGACGTTGGCCGCCGACCGGATCTCGTGCAGCAGCGCCTCGAGCGCATCCGGCGAGGCCACCCGGACCTTGAGGATGTAGCTCTCCACCCCGGCCACCGAGTGGCAGGCCTCGATGGCCGACAGGTGCGCCAGCCGGGCCGGTGCGTCGTCGGGCTGCGCGGCCTCGATCGGGGTGATGGAGACGAAGGCGGTCAGCGGCAGCCCCAGCCCCTTGGCGTCCAGCTGCGCCGCGTAGCCGGTGATCAGGCCCCGCTGTTCCAGCCGGCGGACCCGCTGGTGGACCGCGGACACCGACAGGCCGACCCGCTCGGCGAGCTCGGTGAAGCTCGCCCGCCCGTCGCGGGCCAGGGTGCTCAGCAGCTCCCGGTCGACGTCCTGGGCAGCCGGCGGCCCCCCGGCCTCAGCCGGGGAGTTCGACGAGCTCACGGGGACCGTTGTTCAGGTTGCGCACGCCGTCGTCGGTGCAGACGACGATGTCCTCGATCCGGGCGCCGTAGCGCCCGGGCAGGTAGATGCCGGGCTCGACCGAGAAGGCCATCCCCGGCTCCAGCGGCAGGTCGTTGCCGGCGACGACGTAGGGCGCCTCGTGGGTGTCCAGCCCGATGCCGTGCCCGGTGCGGTGGATGAAGTGCTCCCCGAACCCGGCCTTGGTGATGACGTCCCGGGCGACGGCGTCGATCTGGGCGCAGGTGACGCCGGGACGCACCGCGGCGACGGCCGCCGCCTGCGCCCGCTGCAGGACGGCGAACCACTCGACCAGACCGCGGGCGGCGTACCCGCCGACCAGGTAGGTGCGGGTGCAGTCGGAGCGGTAGCCGGTCGCGGTCTCCCCGCCGATGTCCACGACGACGACGTCGCCGGCCTCCACCACCCGGTCGGAGAGCTCGTGGTGCGGGCTGGCGCCGTTGGGGCCCGAGCCGATGATCGTGAAGTCGACGCCGACGTGGCCCTCGGCCAGGATCGCCGCGGCGACGTCGGCGCCGACCTCGGCCTCCGTCCGCCCGACCCGCAGCCACTCCCCCATCCGGGCGTGCACCCGGTCGATCGCGGCACCGGCGATCGCCAGCTCCTCGATCTCGGCCGGCGTCTTCACCATCCGCAGCCGGTCGATGACCGGGCTGGCCAGCTCCAGCGCCGAACCCGGCAGCGCCCGCTGGATGCCCAGCGCGTGCTCGGCCCAGGTGCGCGACCCGACGGCCACCCGGGCCGGGGCGCTGCCCAGCCGGGCGGTGACCGCCTCGGCGAGCCGGGCGAAGGAGTCATCGGTCTCGTCCCAGGCCAGCACCTCCAGGCCGAGCTGACCGGCCGGCGAGGCGGCGATCATCGGTGCCTCCAGCCGCGGCACCACGAGCAGCGGCTCGCCCCGGCGGGGCACGGCCAGGGCGGTCAGCCGCTCCATGGCGTGCGCGTCGTAGCCGCACAGGTAGCGCAGGTCGGAGCCGGGCGTGACCACGACGACGTCGATGCCCAGCTCGTCGGCCACGGCGCGGGCCGCGTGCACCCGGTCGATGGACACCAGCGGGGAGGACGGAGGAGGAGAGACGGCGACCACGTGCGCAGAGTAACCAGCGGGAGCGACAGCTCCGGCCCTCGTCATCGCACCGTTACCGTGCCCGGCGTGACGACGATGCTGTTGGACGCGGCGAGCCTGTACTTCCGTGCCTTCTACGGGGTGCCGACCAGCGTGACCGGGCCGCACGGCCGGCCGGTCAACGCCGTCCGCGGCTTCCTGGACATGACCGCCCGGCTGGTCGTCGCGCACCGGCCGCAGCGGCTGGTCGCCTGCTGGGACGACGACTGGCGCCCGGCGTTCCGGGTCGCCGCCGTGCCCAGCTACAAGGCACACCGGGTGGCACCGGCAGGCGGTGAGGAGACACCCGAGGAGCTCGGGCCGCAGGTGCCGGTGCTGGTCGACGTGCTCGCCGCCGCCGGGCTGACCCGGGTCGGCGCCCCCGGGTACGAGGCGGACGACGTCATCGGCACGCTGGCCACCCGCGCCCGCGGGCCGGTCGACGTGGTCACCGGCGACCGCGACCTGTTCCAGCTGGTCGACGACGCCCGCGGCGTGCGGGTGCTCTACACCAACCGCGGCATCAACGACCTGGAGTTCGTCGACGAGGCGGCGGTCGCGGCGAAGTACGGCATCCCGGGGCGCTCCTACGCCGACTTCGCGGTGCTCCGCGGCGACCCCAGTGACGGGCTGCCCGGGGTGTCCGGCGTCGGGGAGAAGACGGCGGCGGCGCTGATCAACGAGTTCGGCTCGCTGGCCGGCATCCGGGCGGCGGCCGCCCGGACCGCCGTCCCGAAGGCGCCCCTGACCGCGGCCGTGCTGAAGAAGCTGCACGCGGCCGCGGACTACCTCGACGCCGCGCCCGAGGTGGTCGCCGTCGTCACCACCATCGACCTGCCACCCGTGGACGGCGACCTCCCCCGGCACCCGGCCGACCCCGATGCCCTGGCGGGGCTGGCCGAGGAGCACGGGTTGGAGTCCTCGGTGCGGCGGCTGGGGTCCGCGCTGGGGTGGGCGCAGGACTGAGCCGCCCGGTCAGCTCGCGGCCCAGGTGTAGTCGCCGTCCTCACCGGTGAGGGTGATCGAGATGGTGACCGGCTCGCCGTCCACGGTCCGGCCCGCGCACGAGTAGGTGGCGCCGTCGCGGACCGGCAGCTCGTCCGCGCAGCTGAGCTCCAGGGCGACGCCCTCCCGGTCCTCGAACTGGTCGGCCACGGCGCGCTCCACCGCCGCCGGGTCGAGCCGGGTGCCGCCCAGCGGCGAGGACATGGTCGATGCGGCGACCACCACCAGGACCGCCAGCGCCACCAGGACCAGCAGCCGCGGTCGCCGGGACGGCCTCCGGGCCGGCGGCGCCGGCGGCCCCCAGCCCCCGGGAGACCCGTACAGCCCGGAGGGCGGGCCCCACCCGCCCGGTGCGGACGGCGCACCCCAGCCACCGTGCTGTCCTGCCGGCGGCCCCCAGCCGCCCGGCGCAGGCCGCCCACCACCCGGCTGCCCCTGCTGCCCGGACGGCGGACCCCAACCACCGGACCGCCCCTGCTGCCCGGACGCCGACCCCCAGCCGTCCGGCGCCGGCGCCGGCGGACCCCAGTCCGCACGCTGCCCGTACCCGGGGGCCCCTCCCCAGCCCTGGCCCTGCGGTGGCTGCCGGGGCGGGCCCCAGCCGCCTCGCGGGCCTTCCCCCTCCGGCGCCGCCGGCCGCGTACCGGGTGCACCGCCGGGCTCGTGGTCCGGGCGAGCCCACGGGGACTGCGGGTCCTCGCCCTGCGGCGGCTGGCTCATCGTCGCTCCTCGGTGGCACCGGGCACCCCGGCGTGCGCAGGGACGGCCGATTGTGGCCCACCGGCCGCCGGGGCGCGGATCAGTCCGTGACGGCGACCGCGACCACCCCGCGGCGCACCCGGCCCACCGCGGCCCGGGCGATGCCGGCCAAGGGGTCGTCGGCCACCTTGGCGAGCTGGTCGAGCAGGTCGACCAGCTGCCGGGCCCAGCGGACGAAGTCGCCACCGGAGAGCTCGGTCCCCGCCTGCTGCGCCCCGGCGAGCACCCGGTCGAGGCTCTGCCCGTCGGCCCACCGGTAGGCGGCCCAGACGAAGCCCAGGTCCGGGTCGCGGGTGACCGGCAGCGCGTGCTCCCGCTCCAGGTCGGTGAGCGCGGTGTGCACCCTGCGCATCTCGGCGAGCGCGCCGGCGACCTTGCCGGCCGGCACGGAGGGCTGGGCGGCGCTCTCCCGGCGCGCCTCGAAGACCAGGGCGGAGACGCAGCCGGCCAGCTCAGCGGGCGTGAGGCCCCGGAACACCCCGGCCCGCAGGCACTCGGCGGTCAGCAGGTCGGTCTCCGACCAGATCCGGCCGAGCCGGCGGCCCGCCTCGGTGACCACCGCAGCGGGCGAGATGTCGTCGTCCCGTGGGAGGTCGGGCTGCAGGTAGCCGAGCTCGGTCAGGACGTCGCAGGTGCGGTCGAACTGCTGGGTCAGCGAGCCGGTGCGGTCGGCGATCTGCCGGCGCAGCCGCTCGCCGTCCCGCACCTCGCGCAGCCAGCGGTCGGCGGCCCGCACCCGCTCCTCCCGGTCGGGCAGCCCGTGCACCGGGTGGGCGCGCAGCGCGTGCCGCAGGTCGGCGAGCACCGGGTCGTCGTCGGCCGCCGACCGCCCCTTGGTGCGCCGGGCGCCCAGGCCGTTCTCGGCCCGTGCGTTGCGCAGCGTGGAGGCGAGGTCGCGGCGGGCGTGCGGGCTGCGGTGGTTGAAGTTCTTCGGCACCTTGACCCGGGCCAGCGCGCTCACCGGCGACGGGAAGTCGACCGAGCCGAGCCGGCCGGCCCACTTGTCCTCGGTGAGCACCAGGGGCCGGGGGTCGGTGAGCTCGGTGACCCCGGGGTCGAGGACGACGGCCAGCCCCTGGCGCCGGCCGCTCGGCACCCGGATGACGTCGCCGGCCCGCAGCGCGGCGAGGGACTCGGCGGCCTCCAGCCGGCGCTTGGCCTGCGAGTCGCGGGACAGCGCCTTCTCCCGCTCGGAGATCTCCATCCGCAGCCGGGCGTACCCGGCGACGTCCAGCACGGCGGCGCTGAGCCCGGCGTTCATCTCCTTGAGCAGGCGGGCGGCGTCCTCCTCGTGCCGGGCGGCCGAGCGGGCCAGGCCGACCACCGACCGGTCGGCCTGGAACTGCGCGAAGGAGGAGGCGAGCAGCTCGCGGGCGCGCTCCCGGCCGAAGGCGCCGACCAGGTTGACGGCCATGTTGTAGCTGGGCCGGAAGGAGGAGCGCAGCGGGTAGGTGCGGGTGCTGGCCAGCCCGGCGACGGCCGCCGGGTCGACCCCCGGCGCCCAGACGACGACGGCGTGGCCCTCGATGTCGATGCCCCGCCGGCCGGCCCGGCCGGTGAGCTGGGTGTACTCCCCCGGCGTGACGTCGGCGTGCGCCTCGCCGTTCCACTTCACCAGCCGCTCCAGGACGACGGTGCGCGCGGGCATGTTGATGCCCAGGGCGAGGGTCTCGGTGGCGAACACCGCCTTGACCAGGCCGCGGACGAAGCACTCCTCGACGGTCTCCTTGAACGCCGGCACCAGCCCGGCGTGGTGGGCGGCGAAGCCGGCGAGCAGCCCCTCCCGCCACTCCCAGAAGCCGAGGACGTGCAGGTCCTCCTCGGGCAGCGAGCCGGTGCGCCGGTCGATGATCTCGGCGATCGCCCGGCGCTCGGTCTCATCGGTCAGCCGCATCCCGGAGGCCAGGCACTGGTGCACCGCGGCGTCGCAGCCGTTCCGGCTGAACACGAAGGTGATCGCGGGGAGCAGCCCGGCCCGGTCCAGCCGCTCGATGACCTCCGACCGGGACGGCGGCCGGTACCGGGGCTTGTGGCTGAACCCGCCGTTCGCCGAGCCGCCGCGCGTTGCCCCGCCGCCGTGCCAGCTGTCGTGCCGGCGCTCCTGCTCGTGCACGTACCGGACGAGCTCGGGGTCGACGACCGCGCGGCCGCGCTCCCGGGTCGACAGCCCGCGCGGGGTCTGCTCCCACTCCCCCGCGTGGGCCGCCGGCCGCAGCGCGAACAGGTCGAACACCCGGCCGCCCACCAGCATGTGCTGCCACAGCGGGATCGGCCGCACCTCGCTGACCACGACCTTGGTGTCCCCGCGGACGGTGACCAGCCAGTCGGCGAACTCCTCGGCGTTGCTCACCGTGGCCGACAGCGAGACCAGCCGGACGTGCTCGGGGAGGTGGATGATCACCTCTTCCCACACCGCGCCGCGGAACCGGTCGGCCAGGTAGTGCACCTCGTCCATGACGACGTAGCCGAGGTCGGTGAGGGCCGGGGAGTCGACGTAGAGCATGTTGCGCAGCACCTCGGTGGTCATCACGACCACCGGTGCATCGCCGTTGATGGCGTTGTCCCCGGTCAGCAACCCGACCTTCGCCGTCCCGTACCGGTCGCAGAGGTCGCGGTACTTCTGGTTGCTCAGCGCCTTGATCGGGGTGGTGTAGAAGGCCTTGCGGCCTTCCGCCAGCGCCTTGTGGACCGCGAACTCGCCCACCACCGTCTTGCCGGCACCGGTCGGGGCGCAGACCAGCACACCGGAGCCCTGCTCGAGCGCCTCGCACGCCTCGACCTGGAAGGGGTCCAGGGAGAAGCCGAGCTCGGCGGTGAAGTCCGACAGGGTGGGGTGTGCGTTCCGCCGGCGGGCAGCCGCATAACGCTCAGCCGGGCTGGACATGCCCCCACGTTAGGCGCTCCTCCGGACCACCACCCGTTGTCCCCCGTCTCCACAGAAATGGCCATTTCCGTGGAGACCGGGTCAGGGGCAGGTGGTGCCGAGGACGGTGACGGCTCTGGGGACGCAGACCGTCGTGACCGGGAGGGGGCTGATCGGCTCGCCGTCGGCCCAGGTGGTCAGGCCGGCACCGGCCAGGCCGATCTCCCGGCCACGCAGCACGGTGACGGCAGGGTGGTCGACGTGGCTGCCGGCGGCCAGCCGGGGGCGGGTGCGCACCAGCTCGCGCCGGCTGACCGGCCCGATGACGACGACCTCCAGCAGCCCGTCGGCCGGGTCGGCGGCGGGCGCGATCCGCAGTCCACCGCCGTACCAGGCGGTGTTGCCGAAGGCGACCAGGGTGACCTCCTGCTGGCGGACGGCGCCGTCGACGGTGAGCGTGACGGCGCGGGGCCGCAGCCGGGCCAGCTCGAGCAGGATGGCCACGTCGTAGCGGTGGTGCCCGCGGGGCCAGCGCAGCCGGCCCGCCCGGTCGGTGACCGCCGAGTCGAAGCCGCAGCAGAGCACGGTGGCCCACCAGCGCCCGCCGGTGCGGGCGGCGTCGAGCAGCCGGGTGCGGCCGGCGCGCAGGTCCGCGGTCAGCGCGGCAGCGGCCCGCACCGGGTCGGGCGGCACACCCAGGGCGGTGGCCAGGTCGTTGCCGCTGCCGGCGGGCAGCAGGGCCAGCGGGATGCCGGTGCCGGCCACCGCCTGGAGCGCGGCGTGCGCGGTGCCGTCGCCCCCGAGGGCGGCCACCGCGGCGACCCCGTCGGCCACCGCGACCGCGGCCTGGCGCTCCCCGTCGGCCCGGGTGCCGGCCGCCAGCACCCGGGGGCGCACGCCACCCGCGGTCAGCGCACCCACCACGGCGGGCACCGCCCGCGCGCCGCGGCCGCGCCCGGCGGCGGCGTTGACCAGGACGGCGACCTCCGGCCGCGTCATGCCCGTGCCCGCCGGCTCAGCGCTGCAGGTGTGCCGGCTCGTCGATGGAGCTGGGGGTGGTGTCCAGCGGGCTGGCGGCCTCGATGCTCGGCGACGCCTCGTCGTCGTCCAGGCCGGCCAGGCCCTCCGCAGCCTCCCGCTTGGCCCGCCGCTTGTCGACGACCCGGGCGACCTGGATCGCCAGCTCGAACAGCACGCACATCGGCACGGCCATCGCCAGCATGGTGAACGGGTCCTGCGTGGGCGTGATGAAGGCCGCGAAGACGATCGTCAGGAAGTAGATCCAGCGCCGGGCACCGGACAGCGCCTCGTGGCTCAGGATCCCGACCAGGTTGAGGCCCACGGCGATCAGCGGCAGCTCGAAGGAGAGCCCGAACGCGACCAGCAGGCTGATCACGAAGCCCAGGTAGTCCGGTGCGGTGAGCTGGAAGGCGACCTCGTCGCCGGCCAGGGAGAGCAGCAGCTCCAAGCCCTTGGTCAGCGTGATGTAGGCCATCACCGCACCCAGCGCGAACAGCGTGGTGGAGGCGGCGACGAAGCCGATCCCGTAGCGCTTCTCGTTGCGCTTCAGGCCGGGGGTGATGAAGGCCCAGAGCTGGTAGAGCCAGAAGGGCGACGACAGCACCACACCGGCCAGCAGGCCGATCTTGAGCCGGAGGAGCACCCCGCCGAAGACGTCGAGGACGACCAGCCGGCACTCGCCGTCACCCTGCAGGCGCAGCTCGCCGGGCAGGGCGCAGTAGGGCTCGGTGAAGAAGGTCAGCAGCCCGTGGTCGTACCAGAGGAAGCCGACGATCGTGCCCGCCGCCACGGCCAGCAGCGCCTTGACCAGGTGGTTGCGCAGCTCGCGCAGGTGCCCCACCAGGGACATGGTCGCCGCTTCGTCGCGCGGCGGGCGCCGCCGGCGGAGGGAGCGCCGGCGGCCGGGATCGGTCACCGGTGCCCGGTCCAGGACTGCTGGGTCAGCGGGTGCCGTCGGCGGCTGCCGACGAACGCACCTGCTGTGCCCGGGCCTGCTCCGCACGCGCCCGGGCCTCGGCGGCCCGGGCCTCGGCGGCGGCGGCCTCGGCCTCGTAGTCGACGGCACCCGGGGTCACCGCGGGGGCCACGATCTCGCCGGTGACCGGGGAGGTGCGGGCCTCGTCCTTGGCGCGCACGTCGTCGTCCTTCATGCCCTTCATCTCGCTCTTGAAGATGCGCATGGAGCGCCCCATCGAGCGGGAGGCGTCCGGCAGCTTCTTGTAACCGAAGAGCAGCAGGACGGCCAGGATGATGAGGCCGATCTCCATGGGACCGAGGTTCATCGGACTCCTCCGAGTCGTGGGGGGCGTGCAGAGCTGACTCTACGCCCGGAACGGGGCAGGTCGAGAGCCGCGGACGGCTGTACGTGCGCCGTCCACCTCCGGTTCAGCCCTCGGTCTCCGACCGCGCTGCGCGCTGGGCGGCGGCCTTCTCCGCGACGCCCTGCGCCTCGGCGAGCACCGGGCGGACGTCGTCCTCCAGCGCCTGCAGCTCGCGGTCCAGCCGCCCGGCGGCACCGAACACCCCGTACCCGAGGACGCCGAGCACCAGCAGGGCCAGCACGGGGACGACGATCCACACGATCAGCAGCACGGGGCGAGCCTAACCGGCGTGGTCGGTACCGGGCGCCCGGTCAGTCCGCGTACCGGGCCAGCGCGGCGCGGGCGTCCGCGGCGACCTGGGCGGCCAGCTCGACCGGCTCGTCCACGGTGGCCGCCCCGCCCAGCGAGGCGACCAGCCGGCGCGCCCAGGACAGGTCCGACGTCCGGACCGTGACCGCGAGCCCGCCCGGTGGGTCGCTGACCTCGGTCTGCTCCTCCACCGGGTAGTAGTCGGCGATCCAGCGGGCGGTGCGGGCCAGCCGCAGGCGGACCTGCGGTTCCTCCTCGCCGGGCTGGTAGAGCCCGTCGTCCAGGTCGCGCTCGTGCGCCTGGGGCGGTGGGGCGGCCGGTTCGTCGAGGACGGCGACCTCGTCGATCCGGTCCAGCCGGAACAGCCGGACGCCCTCGGCACGACGGCACCACGCCTCCAGGTACCAGTGGCCGTCGACCAGCAGCAGCCGCATCGGGTCGACGGTGCGCTCGGTGCGCTCGTCCCGGCTGGGCACGTAGTAGTGCAGGTGCAGCGCACGGCGCCGCTCCACCCCCTCGCGGACGACGGCGAGGGACTGCGCCCGGGCGCCGACGCTGATCGCCACCGGCGCCCGGACCTCCGCCGGGTGCCCGGCCGCGGCCGAGACCTTGGCCAGGGCGCGGCTGACCGCCTCGCCCTCGGCCAGCCCGGGCAGCTCCAGCAGCGTGCGCAGCGCGACGATCAGCGCGACCGCCTCGTCGGTGGACAGCCGCAGCGGGCGCACCATCCCGGCGGTGAAGGTGATCCGCACCCGGTCGCCCTCGAAGGCCAGGTCGATGAGGTCGCCGGGCCCGTGCCCGGGCAGGCCGCAGACCCAGAGCAGGTCGAGGTCCCGGCGCAGCTGGGCCTCGGTGACCCCGAAGTCGGCGGCTGCATCGGCCAGCCGGACGCCGTCGGGCCGGGCGGTCAGGTATGGCACCAGGGCGAGCAGCCGGGTCATCCGCTCGGCCGTGCTGGGCGGGGTCATGCCCGCTCCCCCAGGGAGGCCAGCTCGCTGAGCCGGGCCACGACCGCCTCCCGCATCCGCTGCGGCGCCTCGACCAGCACGTCGGGACCGTAGGCGGCCAGCTCGTCGGCCAGCGCCCAGGGCTCGGTGGTGCGCAGCTCCAGCCGGTCGTCGCCGTCGTCGGCGGCCCCCAGCGGGGTGGCGTGCCGGCGCAGGCCGATCGCGGTGCCCGGCCGGGCCCGGACGATGACGAGCTGCTCCTCCCGACGTTCCGAGCCGGCGACCACCGAGGCCAGGTCCAGGTCGGCGGGCGGCTCGAAGGCGCCGGCGGGGCCGCTGGCCCGCGGGGTGCCGGTGACCCGGGAGAGCCGGAAGACCCGGGCGGCCTGCCGGTCCAGGTCGTGACCGACCAGGTACCAGCGGCCGTGCCAGGCCACCAGGCCCCACGGCTGCACCCGGCGGCGGGTGGCGGACTGCTCGTCGGGACGGCGGTAGTCGAAGGTGAGTGCCCGGCGGTCGCGTGCCGCGGCGTAGCAGGGCTCGAAGGCGGGCTCGCCGGCGTCCAGGCGTGGCTGGATGGACAACCCGCGGGACTGGTCGACCGCCACGCCGGCGGCCCGCAGCTTCACCAGGGCGCCCTGCGCGGCACCGGCCAGCTGCGCGGACTGCCACAGCCGCAGCGCCAACCCCACCGCCGCGGCCTCCTCGCCGGTGAGGGTGATCTCCGGCAGCTCGTAGTCGGCCCGGGCGATGCGGTAGCCGTCCTCGGTGTCGAAGGCGCTGGTGCGCCCGGTCTCCAGGGGGACGCCGATCTCGCGCAGCTCGGCCTTGTCCCGCTCGAACATCCGCTTGAACGCCTCGTCGGCGCGGTCGGTGCCGTCGTCGGGCTCGTAGCCGGGGACGATCGTGCGGATCTTCGCCGCCGAGACGTACTGCCGGGTCCCGAGCAGGGCGATGACCAGGTTCACCAGTCGTTCCGCCCGCTTGGCTGCCACGGGCACAGGTTAGTGCGCAGCGGCCCCGGCCACTGACCAGCAGCCGGGGGCCGGGCTGGTTAGCCTCCCCCGGTGACTGATGCACCGTCCCCCGCCCCCGGTTCCCGGATCCGCTGGCGCCGTGGCCGCGTCACCGAGCTCGGCCGCGCGTGGCGGGATGCGCAGGAGCTGACCGTCGAGGTGCCCGAGGACGGGACGGTGAAGGCGCTGGCGCACCCCTCCCTGGTCGGGACGCCCCAGGTGGACGACGAGGTGCTGCTGAACACCACGGCCTGGGCGCAGCGGCTGGGCACCGGCGGGTACGCGCTGGTCGTCGCCGTCCCCGACCGGCTGCCGCCGGACCCGACCGGCCCCGGCCACCTGGTGAAGGGCCGGTACACGCCGCTGCAGGTGACAGTGCAGGGCGTGGACGAGCAGGACACCCCGCACCACGAGACGATCGCCGGCGCCGAGGACCTCGACGGCATGCCCGTGGTCGTGGCCGACCTGCACTCGGCCCTGCCGGCGGTGCTGGCCGGTGTGCACGTCACCGACCCGGCGCTGCGGGTGGCCTACGTGATGACCGATGGCGGGGCGCTGCCCGCGGCGTTCTCCCGGACGCTGGACACCCTCGCCGGGTCGCTGGCCGGGGTGGTCACCGTCGGGCAGGCGTTCGGTGGCGACGTGGAGGCCGTCACCGTGCACACCGGGCTGCTGGCTGCGCGGCACGTGCTGCGGGCCGACGTCGCGATCGTCACCCAGGGCCCGGGCAACCTGGGCACCGGGACGCCGTGGGGCTTCTCCGGGGTCGCCGCCGGTGAGGCCTGCAACGCGGTGCACGTGCTCGGCGGCCGCGCCGTCGGCGCGTTGCGCATCTCCGACGCCGACCCCCGACCCCGGCACCGCGGCGTCTCGCACCACTCGCTGACCGCGTTCGGGCGGGTCGCGCTGGGTGGGGTCACCCTGGTCGCGCCCCGCGGGCTGGGCTCGGACCTGGGCACCCAGGTCGAGGAGGACCTGGCCGGGCAGCCGGAGCGGAACCCGGTGGAGTGGGTCGACTCGATCGGGCTCGAGGACGCCCTGGCCGCGTCGCCGGTGCGGCTGTCGACGATGGGCCGTGGCCTGGCCGAGGACCGCGCCTACTTCCTCGCGGCGGCGGCCGCGGGCCGGTTCGCTGCGCAGCTGCTCCTGTTCGGTCCTCCGCCGGCCTGAGGGGACGGCCTGGCTCGTCGCTGCTTGCAGTGCTTGTCCGGGTACGTCGCGGCCGGAGTCGGGCATAACGGTCCGTCACAACACGGGGACCTGCCGCCCCCGTCTAGGGCTTCATCCCCAGCGGCGGAAGCCGCCCTCGGCGTCGATGGTCTGTCCCGTGACCGAACGGGCGTCCGGGCCGGTCAGCCAGGCGACGACGGCGGCTGCCTCGGCGGCGGTGTTCCAGCGCCCCCGCGGCATCAGCCGGGCCACGACGTCCTGCTCGGCCGGATCGGCCCACCCGGTGTCGGTCGGACCGGTGTTCAGGCAGTTGACGGTGATGTCGGCGTCGATGAGCTCGTCGGCCAGCGACAGCGTCATCTGCTGGATCGCGCCCTTGCTGATCGCGTAGGGCAGCTCGCGGGACATCGGCCCCCGGTGCTGGCCCGACGTGAACAGGACGACGGCGCCCGGGCCGGCGGCCGGCTCGTACCGGCCGGCGAAGGCCTGGGTGAGCAGCAGGCTGCCGCGGGCGTTGACCGCGAAGCAGAGGTCGACCTCCGCTGCCGTCACCTCGGCCAACCGGCCCAGGGCGCTGCGGGCGTGCGCGGCGACCAGGGTGGTCAGCGGTCCGACGGCGTCCCGGGCGGCGGCCACCAGCCGGGCCGGGGCTTCGGGGTCGGCCAGGTCGGCGCGCAGATGCGGCGGGTCGCCCAGCTCGGCGAGGACGGCGGCCAGGTCGTCGGCGCCCCAGGGTTGCTCGGCGTCGTGCGGTGCCCAGGACTGGACGACGACCTGGTCCCCGCGCTCCAGCAGCCGCCGGGCCACCGCGAACCCGATGGAGCTGCGCCGGCTGACTCCGGTGACGAGTGCGGTGCCCACCGCGGCAGTGTGGTCGACGGACACGCACACGGCGAGCACTCCGTTCCGGTGCTGTGCTGCGGGAGACGGCCGTGGGGTCCGCCCCTCCCCTGGTCGGTGCGGTCGTTGGTCTTCCGGCAGCGTGCCGGCGCATAGTTGGGGATAACGGTCGTATCAAGAAGCGGCGGCGGACGGCGTGCCGACGTCAGGCCTCGCTCGGCGCCGGTCCCGCGCAACGGTGGTCAGCAACGGGCGCGGCTGCCCGTCCGGCGCACGGACGGCCGTCCATCGCACCCGGGGCCGCGCCCGTTGACCGACGCCGGGACTGCCCCCTGGCATCGGCGCACCGGGCGTCCGTCCGGTGCGTCACCGACGTTGCGCGGGCCAGCGCGCCTGGGCGCCGCCGCTGGAACGACGCGGGTCAGCGCGGTGGCCCGCCGCCGCCCACGCCACGAGGGTGAGTACGGCTGGTGACCGCCGCGGGTGCCGGCTGAGGGCCCCGCGGCGGTCCTCCGGCGTCACATGGACGCGATGAGCTTCTCCACCCGCTCGTCGACGGCCTTGAACGGGTCCTTGCACAGGACGGTGCGCTGGGCCTGGTCGTTGAGCTTGAGGTGCACCCAGTCGACGGTGAAGTCGCGGCGCTTGTCCTGGGCGCGGCGGATGAACTCACCGCGCAGCTTGGCCCGGGTGGTCTGCGGGGGGACGTTCTTCGCCTCGAAGATCGCCGGGTCGTGGGCCACCCGCTCGACCTGGCCCGCCTTCTCCAGCAGGTAGTACAGGCCCCGGTTGCGTCGGATGTCGTGGTAGGCGAGGTCCATCTGGGCGACCCGGGAGCTGGACAGCGAGAGGTCGCGCTTGGCCATGTACCGGTGCAGCAGCTGGTGCTTGATGGCCCAGTCGATCTCCCGGTCGATCAGCGAGAGGTCACCGCTGTCGACGGCCTTGAGCGTGCGCCCCCACAGCTCGAGCATCTGCCGGTGCACCGGGCCGTAGCCCTCGCGGTCGACGAACTCGGCGGCGCGGTCGTGGTACTCCTGCTGGATCTCCAGGGCCGACATCTCCCGGCCGTTGGCGAGCCGGACCTTGCGGCGGCCGGTGAGGTCGTGGCTGATCTCCCGGATCGCCCGGATCGGGTTCTCCAGGGTCATGTCCCTCAGCACCACGCCCTGCTCGATCATCCGCAGCACCAGGTCGGTGATGGTGACCTTGAGAAGCGTCGTCGTCTCGCTCATGTTCGAGTCGCCGACGATGACGTGCAGCCGGCGGTACTTCTCCGCGTCGGCGTGCGGCTCGTCGCGGGTGTTGATGATCGGCCGCGACCGGGTGGTGGCGCTGGAGACGCCCTCCCAGATGTGCTCGGCCCGCTGGCTGACGCAGTAGACCGCCCCGCGCGGGGTCTGCAGCACCTTGCCCGCGCCGACCACCATCTGCCGGCTGACCAGGAACGGGATGAGGACGTCGGCCATCCGGCTGAACTCCCCGTGCCGGCCGACCAGGTAGTTCTCGTGGCAGCCGTAGCTGTTGCCGGCCGAGTCGGTGTTGTTCTTGAACAGGTAGATGTCGCCGGTGACGCCCTCTTCGTTCAGGCGCTGCTCGGCGTCGACCAGCAGCCCCTCGAGGATCCGCTCACCGGCCTTGTCGTGGACGACGAGCTCGGTGACGTCGTCGCACTCCGCGGTGGCGTACTCGGGGTGGCTGCCGACGTCGAGGTAGAGCCGGGAGCCGTTGCGGAGGAACACGTTCGAGCTGCGCCCCCAGGAGACCACCCGGCGGAACAGGTAGCGGGCCACCTCGTCGGGTGAGAGGCGGCGCTGCCCCTTGAAGGTGCACGTGACGCCGTACTCGGTCTCGATGCCGAAGATCCGTCGTTCCACCTCGCCGAGCCTAGGCGTCCGCGGCGCACTCGGCTCGTGTCCCGAGTGCGCCGCGCCGCTCACTGCTCGCTGGCCGGAGTGGTGCCGTCGGTCCCGCCGCCCACGCCGTCCTGCGTGCTGGGCTGGGCCGAGGCCTCCTCGGTGCCGCCGGCGGTGTCGACGGCCGCCGGGTCACCGAGCCCGGCGGGGGTGCCCGGTGCCGGGGCGCTGGGCGGGTGGGTGGAGGCCGCCTCGGCGGGGCTCTCCGTGGCCGTCGTGTCGGCCGGCTGGCCGGAGAGGAGGTCGGTCAGCGCTGCACCCACGACCCGGCGGAACGCCCGCTTGGGCCGCCGTCGGTCCAGGACGGCCACCTCGAGCTGTCCGGCGGGCAGCTGGTCGTGCGCCCCGCCGTTGGCTGCGGTGACCGGGCTGACCGCGGACAGCGCGCGGACGCCGACCTGCAGGGCGTCGGTCAGGCTGAGGCCGGGGGTGAAGTGCTCGCGCAGGTGGCTGCTGACGGCCTCGGCCTGCCCGCCCATGACCACGAAGGAGGACTCGTCGACGATCGACCCGTCGAAGGTGAGCCGGTAGAGCTGGTCGGAGGCGGGGTCCTCCCCCACCTCGGCCACGCAGAGCTCGACCTCGAAGGGCTTCATCTGCTCGGTGAAGACGGCGCCGAGGGTCTGCGCGTAGGCGTTGGCGATGACCCGGCCGGTGACGTCCCGCCGGTTGTAGGAGTAGCCGCGGACGTCGGCCAGCCGGATCCCGGCGACCCGCAGGCTCTCGAACTCGGAGTAGCGGCCGACCGCGGCGAACCCGATCCGGTCGTAGAGCTCGCTGACCTTGTGCAGGGTGGCGCTGGGGTTCTCGGCGATGAACAGCACGCCGTCGGCGTAGGTGAGGACGGCGACGCTGCGACCGCGGGAGATGCCCTTGCGGGCGTACTCCGAGCGGTCCCGCATGACCTGCTCGGCCGAGGCGTAGTACGGCATGGTCATGGCTCAGCCCTGCCCGTCCGCGGCGGACCGCTCCGCGACGATGGTGGTGGCGATGGCGGCGACCTCGTCGTCCGGGAGCCGGACGGCGCCCTCGGCGTCGACCCGGTAGACGATCGGGTAGAGCCGGCGCACGGTGTCGGGGCCACCGGTGGCGGAGTCGTCGTCGGCGGCGTCGTAGAGGGCCTCGACGAGGGTGCGGGTGGCGGCGTCGGCGGACAGGCCGGGGCGCCAGGTCTTCTTCAGCGAGTTCCGGGCGAACAGCGAGCCGGAGCCGACCGAGGCGTAGCCGCGCTCCTCGTAGTTCCCGCCGGTGACGTCGTAGCTGAAGATCCGGCCCGGGCTGACGCCCTCGGCCGCGTCGAGGTCGTAGCCGGCGAACAGCGGGACGACGGCGAGGCCCTGCATGGCGGCGCCGAGGTTGCCCCGGATCATCGCGGCGAGGCGGTTGGCCTTGCCGTCGAGGGACATCGTCAGCCCCTCGATCTTCTCGTAGTGCTCGAGCTCGACCTGGTAGAGCCGGACCATCTCGATCGCGATGCCCGCGGCACCGGCGATGCCGATGACCGACCAGGAGTCGGCGGCGTAGACCTTCTCGATGTCCCGGCTGGAGATGAGGTTGCCCATGGTCGCCCGCCGGTCGCCGCCCATCAGCACACCGCCGTCGAAGGTGGCGGCCACGATGGTGGTGGCGTGCGGGGCCAGGTCAGCCACCGACATCGTCGGGACGGTGCGCCGCCCGGGCAGCAGATCGGGGGCGGTGGTGCCCAGGAAGTCGGTGAACGAGGAGCCCACCCGGTCCAGGTACGCGGGCGGGAACCCGCTCCGACCAGCTGACGTCTCGGTCACCCATCCGCCTCTCTCGCCGCCAGGCGTGCGCGGCCTCTGCTGCACTGCTTCCCCGGCGGACTCCGCCGGACGTCGGTGCGACCCTACCGGCGCGGTCGGCCACCGCACGGACACCCGCGGGGACGGCCGTCCGACCCGGCGACGCGGACCTGCGTCCGTCAGTCGGCTGCCTGCATCGCCCGCCACCGCGCCATCCCAGGGCTGTCCGGGGTCGCTCGTGCTGACCCCGCGGACCCCCGGACGTCGGGAACCCGCGGGCGTTCGCGATGGTGCTCGACGTAGTCCGCTGCAGCCCGCAACGCGACCGGGTCGTCCCGGAACTGACCCAGGCCCCCGTTGCAGTTGAAGCACAGCAGTGCGCGGACGGCACCGGTCTCGTGGTCGTGGTCGACGTGCGCCGCCGGCGCCTCCAGACAGATCGCGCAGAGCCCTCCCTGGTCGGACAGCATGGCGTCGGCCTCGGCAGCGGTGATGCCGTACCGCCGCTGGAGGTGGTATGTGCGGGACCCGCCGGCCTTCTCCTTCGAGGCCTTGCCCCGGGCGTTGTGGCAAGGCTTGCAATACGGCGCTCGACCGGATGGTTGGCTGGCGTTGCGCACGAAGTCATCGATCGGCTTCACCTGTGCGCAATCCGGGCACCACTTCTCCCCGTCGCCGACCACCGTTTCGCGCCGATGCCTGGCGCGTGGGCGACCTCGTCGAGCGTCCTTGGCGGCGAGATGGCGCCGGCGAGCATGGGTCTTGCAGTAGAAGCTCAGGCCGTCAGCCCTTCGGCGGTCGGATGTGAACTCTCCTGCTGGCCGGACTTCACCGCAGTCCTTGCAGTACTTCGACTCGACCATTCTAATTACACCAATAGAATGTCTATTGGCCCCCTTTTTGCACGTAGCTCCTCACGAATTCCTCGGCATTCTCCTCGAGCACGCCGTCGATCTCATCGAGGATGGAGTCGACGTCGTCGGTCATCTCCTTGTGCCGCTCGGCGGCCTCGGTGTCGACCGACGCCTCGACCTCCTCGGTCTCCTCGCGCGTGCGCGTGGCCTTCTGCTGCCCGCCGGTGTCCCTCGTGGCCATCTCACCCTCCGGAGCTCGCTGCTGGGTCGTGCTGAGGCAGAAGCTACCCGCGAGGTGTGACAGTTCGCCGCTGGCGCGGTCCTCGCGTTCCAGCGGAGCCGGAGGTCAGCGGGCGGTGATCCGGTCGACCAGCTCGGCGGCGGTGGAGGTGGCGTCGAACAGTGCCCCGACGTGCTCCCGGGTGCCCCGCAGCGGCTCCATCGTCGGGATGCGCACCAGGTTCTCCCGGCCGACGTCGAAGACCACCGAGTCCCACGATGCGGCAGCGACCTGGCCCGGGTAGCGGCGCAGGCACTCGCCACGGAAGTAGGCCCGGGTGTCCGCCGGAGGGCGGGTCATCGCCTCGGTCACCTCGGCGTCGGTGAGCAGCCGCTGCATGGAGCCGCGGGCCACCAGCCGGTGGTAGAGGCCCTTGTCCGGCCGGACGTCGGAGTACTGCAGGTCGACCAGCTTGAGCCGGGCGTCGCCCCAGCTGAGCCCGTCGCGCTGCCGGTACCCCTCCAGCAGCCGGAGCTTGGCCGGCCAGTCCAGCCGGTCGGCCAGCCGCATCGGGTCGACGGCGAGGTCGTCGAGCACCTCGGCCCACCGGGCCAGCAC
Source organism: Modestobacter marinus (assembly GCF_011758655.1). NCBI lineage: Bacteria > Bacillati > Actinomycetota > Actinomycetes > Geodermatophilales > Geodermatophilaceae > Modestobacter > Modestobacter marinus. The sequence continues at coordinate 357,721 of NZ_JAAMPA010000002.1, read as the reverse complement.
GTCGGCGGTCTGCTCGTCGTCGTCCCCGTTGTCGGCGACGAACTTCTGCGCCTGGGCCAGGTACTCGCGCTGGACCTCGATCGCCGTCAGCCGGCGGCCGTCGCGCAGCCGCACCTGGTGGGTCAGCGACGGGTCGTGGCTGATCGCCTGGAGTGCCTCGACCGGCTCCTCGATGGTCAGGTCCTGGGTCAGCGCCCGCGCCTCGATCATGGCCAGGACGAGCGCTGTCGTCCCGACCTTGAGGTACGTCGACAGCTCGGCGAGGTTGGCGTCGCCGATGATCACGTGCAGCCGGCGGTAGTCGTCGGGGTTGGCGTGCGGCTCGTCCCGGGTGTTGATGATCGGCCGCTTGAGCGTCGTCTCCAGGCCCACCTCGACCTCGAAGAAGTCGGCCCGCTGGGACAGCTGGAAGCCGTCGGTGCGCCCCTCCGGGCCGATCCCGACCCGGCCGGCGCCGGCGAACACCTGGCGGGTGACGAAGAACGGGATCAGCCCGCGGATGATGTCGATGAACGGCGTCGACCGGCTCATCAGGTAGTTCTCGTGCGCGCCGTAGGAGGCGCCCTTGCCGTCGGTGTTGTTCTTGTAGAGCTGGATGGGCTGGGTGCCCGGGATGCGTGCGGCGCGCCGCGCCGCCTCGGCCATCACCTGCTCCCCCGCCTTGTCCCACAGCACGATGTCCCGCGGGTTGGTGACCTCGGGCGTGGAGTACTCGGGGTGGGCGTGGTCGACGTAGAGCCGGGCACCGTTGGTGAGGATGACGTTGGCCATCCCCGAGTCGTCGTCCAGGTCGTTGTGGTCCAGCGCCTGGGCCGGGGACAGGTCGAACCCGCGGGCGTCGCGCAGCGGCGACTCCTCCTCGAAGTCCCACCGCGGCCGCCGCGGGGTCGGCGCCTCGGCCACCGCCCAGGCGTTCACCACCTGGCTCGACAGCGTCGTCGGGTTCGCCCCTGGCTGCCCGGGCACCGAGATGCCGTACTCCAGTTCCGTGCCCATCACCCGTCGCACGCTCATGCGCCTCAGGTTAGGTGGCCGGGCGGGACAGCGTCCGGGCAGCGCCCGGACGCCGACCGGCCCCTGCCGCAGCGCAGCAGGGGCCGGTCGGTGGGTCGGGCGGCGGCGGCCGCCTTGTCCTACAGGTACTGGCCGGTGTTGGTCGCGGTGTCGATCGCGCGACCGCTGTCGGCGCCCTTGCCGCTGATCAGCGTGCGGATGTAGACGATCCGCTCGCCCTTCTTGCCCGAGATCCGCGCCCAGTCGTCGGGGTTGGTCGTGTTGGGCAGGTCCTCGTTCTCCTTGAACTCGTCGACGCAGGCGTTCATCAGGTGCCCGACCCGCAGACCGCCCACGCCGGTCTCCAGGCGGTCCTTGATCGCCATCTTCTTCGCCCGGTCGACGATGTTCTGCAGCATCGCCCCGGAGTTGAAGTCCTTGAAGTACAGGACCTCCTTGTCACCGTTGGCGTAGGTGACCTCCAGGAAGCGGTTCTCCTCCGTCTCGGTGTACATCCGCTCGACGGTGCTCTGGATCATCCCGGCGATGGTCGCCTCGCGGCTGCCGCCGTGCTCGGCCAGGTCGTCGGCGTGGATCGGCAGCGTCGTCGTCAGGTACTTGCCGAAGATGTCCCGGGCCGCCTCGGCGTCCGGCCGCTCGATCTTGATCTTCACGTCGAGCCGGCCGGGGCGCAGGATCGCCGGGTCGATCATGTCCTCGCGGTTGGAGGCGCCGATGACGATGACGTTCTCCAGGCCCTCGACGCCGTCGATCTCGCTGAGCAGCTGCGGCACGATCGTGCTCTCCACGTCCGAGGAGACCCCCGACCCGCGGGTGCGGAAGATCGAGTCCATCTCGTCGAAGAAGACGATGACCGGCGTGCCCTCGCTGGCCTTCTCCCGCGCCCGCTGGAACACCAGCCGGATGTGCCGCTCGGTCTCCCCCACGTACTTGTTGAGCAGCTCGGGGCCCTTGATGTTGAGGAAGAACGACTTGCCCTGGCTCCGGTCGGAGTCGCCGTTGAGCTCGGCGACCTTCTTGGCCAGCGAGTTCGCCACGGCCTTGGCGATCAGCGTCTTCCCGCAACCGGGCGGGCCGTAGAGCAGGATGCCCTTGGGCGGGCGCAGCTCGTACTCGCGGAACAGGTCGGCGTGCAGGAACGGCAGCTCCACGGCGTCCCGGATCTGCTCGATCTGCCGGGAGAGCCCTCCGATGTCGGAGTAGTCGATGTCGGGGACCTCTTCGAGGATGAGCTCCTCGACCTCGCTCTTCGGGATGCGCTCGTAGACGTAACCCGAGCGGGACTCCAGCAGCAGGGAGTCACCGCTGCGCAGCGGCTGCCCCTCCAGGGAGTCGGCGAGGTGGACGACGCGCTCCTCGTCGGTGTGCCCGATGACCAGCGCCCGGCGCGGCGTGCCCGGCACCGGCTCCAGCAGCTCCTTGAGCATCACCACGTCACCGGCCCGCTCGAAGCCACGGGCGGCGACCACGTTCATCGCCTCGTTGAGCATGACCTCCTGGCCGTGCTGCAGCTCGGTGACCTCGACGGCGGGCGACACCGACACCCGCAGCTTGCGGCCGCTGGTGAACACGTCGATCGTGCCGTCCTCGAAGCGCTCCAGGAAGACGCCGTAGCCGGACGGGGGCTGCCCCAGCCGCTCGACCTCCTCCTTGAGCGTGACCAGCTGCTCGCGGGCGTCCCGCAGGGTGCCGGCCAGCTTGTCGTTGCGCTCGGAGAGGAAGGCCGCCCGGCCCTCCGCCTCGGCGAGCCGCTCCTCCAGCGCGCGCACCTGGCGCGGGCTGTCGGTGACCTTGCGTCGGAGGAGGCTGATCTCCTCCTCGAGGTAGGAGATCTGCTTGACCAGGGAGGCGACGTCACGCTCACGCCGCGCTCGGAACTCGTCGGGGCCAGTGCCAGTACCGGGGCCCATCGCGCACCTCCACACACATTCGGGGGAGCCAGGACGCCAATCTATACACGCGGGAGGTGACGGCGCCGCACCCTCGCGACCGGCGCGCACGGTGGGCTGGGACGTCATCCGCCCGACACGTGCCGACCCCGGACAGGTGCCGTCAGGCGAGCTTCTTGCGCCGCTGCCGCATCGGCGCGACGGCCCCCTCCGCCAGCCGGCGGGCGGTGACCAGGAAGGCGGTGTGGGCGACCATCCGGTGCTCCGGTCGCACCGCCAGGCCCTCGGCGTGCCAGGGCCGCAGCATGGTCTCCCAGGCGTACGGCTCGGTCCACACTCCCTGGGCGCGCAGCGCCTCTACGTAGGTCGACAGCTGGGTGGTGGTGGCCACGTAGCCGATCAGCACACCACCGGGGCGCAGCGCGGCGGCGACGGTGGGCAGCACGGCCCACGGCTCCAGCATGTCCAGGACGACGCGGTCCACGACCTCCGCGGCGGGGTGGTCGGCCAGGTCCCCCAGCCGCAGCGACCAGTTCTCCGGCACCTCGCCGAAGAACGCCCCGACGTTGCCGCGGGCGACGTCGGCGAAGTCCTCGCGCCGTTCGTAGCTGGTGAGGGTGCCGGTCGAACCGACCGCCCGCAGCAGCGAGCAGCTCAGCGCACCGGAGCCGGCGCCGGCCTCCAGCACCCGCATGCCCGGGCCGACGTCGCCGAAGCCGACGATCTGGGCGGCGTCCTTGGGGTAGATGACCTGCGCGCCGCGCGGCATGGACAGGACGAAGTCGGCCAGCAGCGGGCGCAGGGCGAGGTAGCCGGTATTGGCCGTCGAGTGGACGACGGAGCCCTCGGGTGCGCCGATCAGCTCGTCGTGGCTGATCGCCCCGCGGTGGGTGTGGAACTCCTTGCCGGGCTCCAGGACGACGGTGTGGTGCCGGCCCTTGGGGTCGGTGAGCTGCACCCGGTCACCCACCCGGAAGGCCCCCTCGACCGGCTCGGGGGCCCCGGTCGGGACCGGCTGGCCCTCGACCACCACCGGCTCGAGCGGCACGTCGGCGAGCACCTCGGTCGCGGTCGGGATCTCGTCGGCCGGTTGCTGCTGCTGTACGTCCACGTGGGACGAGGGTACGGACGACCGATCGCGGGTCCTCGGCGCGCGCACCCGGAACTGTCGGCGGGCGCACCTAACCTCGGACCCATGACGGCGACCCTGGAGACCAGCCGGCCCGGCGAGACGGGGCCGGCCGAGCGCACGACGGCCGCGGACTCCGCTCCCCGGCGCCCGTCCCTCTCGCCCTCCCGCGCCGCGGACTTCAAGTCCTGCCCGCTGCTGTACCGCTTCCGCACCATCGACCGGCTGCCGGAGAAGAAGTCCCGGGCTGCGGTCCGCGGGACCCTGGTGCACACGGTGCTGGAGAAGCTCTACGACCTCCCCCCGGCCGAGCGCACGGTCGCGGCGGCCCAGACGCTGGTCGCGCCCGCCTGGGACGAGCTGCGCGAGGAGCCGGGCGTCGCCGAGCTCTTCGAGGCGACGGACGGCGAACAGCCGGCGGAGGCGGACGGCCTGGAGGCCTGGCTCGAGTCGGCCGGTCAGCTGGTGGAGACGTACTTCCGGCTCGAGGACCCGACGCGCATCCAGCCGCAGGGTCGCGAGGAGCTGGTCGAGGTGACGCTGCCCGACGGGCTGCTGCTGCGGGGCTACGTCGACCGGCTGGACGTCGCCCCGACCGGCGCGCTGCGGGTCGTCGACTACAAGACCGGCGGGATGCCGCGGGAGGCCTTCGAGGGCAAGGCGCTCTTCCAGATGAAGTTCTACGCGCTGGTGCTGTGGCGCACCCGCGGTGTGGTCGCCGCCCAGCTCAAGCTGCTGTACCTCAAGGACGGCGACGCACTCACCTACGCCCCCGACGAGGCGGAGCTGCTGCGGTTCGAGCGCACCCTGCAGGCGATCTGGGCCGCCATCGAGCGGGCGGTCGCGACCGGCGACTTCCGGGCGAACAAGAGCCGGCTGTGCAGCTGGTGCGACCACCAGGCGCTGTGCCCGGCGTTCGGTGGCACTCCTCCGCCGTTCCCCACCGAGGCCGCGGCCGCCGCCGGCTGGCGCACGACCCTGCCGCTCGCGGTCACCAGCGACTGACCGACCACCGGGCACATCCGGTGCAGTGGCTGTAACGACCTCGGGAACGAGCAGCTCGGCGCGGGTGTCGCCGTCGACCGCACGTCCAGGCTGGAGCCGACCTCGACCCGGCCGCGCCCACCCCGAGTGGGGACCGACGCCACGACGCCGCTGACGCGGCGCCATCGCAGGAGTCAGGTGGTGGGCGCGAAGTCCCGCTCGGCGAGCAGTTGGTGCAGGTCGGCCACGGTGATGTCGACGAGGGACGGTCGCAGCACCAACCCGGGCAGTCGTTCCAGTGGCTGTACCGACGGCACGCCGAGCACTGCTGCGCCGGAGGACAGCCCTGCCGTGACGCCGACCAGCGAGTCCTCGATGACCAGGCAGCGGGCGGGCTCGACTCCCAGCTGAACCATCGCCTGCAGGTACGGGGCGGGGTCCGGCTTGCGGGCGGGCACCTCGTCCCCGCAGACGGTCAGGTCGAAGGGCGACTCCCCCAGGT